>NZ_JBQVPI010000001.1:328776-629398 GCF_052438155.1 Shinella sp.
TTTATACATCCACCCCCCCCACTTTTTCGCTATTTTTCCCGGTTTTCGTGGGATTTCTTGTTCCCCCCCCCCCCCGACGCTCAGTTGATCAGGCGACGTTTTCCAGGGCCGGATAGTCCGTATAGCCCTTGGCGCCGCCGCCGTAGAAGGTGGCCTGGTCCGGCGGGTTCAGCACGGTGTCGTTCTTCAGGCGCTCCACGAGGTCCGGGTTGGATATGAAGAGCTTGCCGAAGGCGACGAGGTCGGCCTTGCCTTCTTCCACGGCGTCGATGGCGAGTTCGCGGTTGTAGCCGTTATTGACCATCCAGGCCGCCTTGCCGCCGGCAGCCTGATAGGCTGCGCGCAGTGCCGCATAGTCGAACGGCGCGTCGCCCTGCTGGTGATCACGCGGACCGCCGGTCGCGCCTTCGATGATGTGGATATAGGCGAGGTCGTATTTGGCGAGGCCTTCCACGACATAGGTGAAGAGCGGCTGCGGGCTCGGATCCGAGGAATCGTTGGCCGGCGTCACCGGCGAGATGCGGATTGCGGTGCGGCCGGCACCGATCTCCTTGGTGATGGCATCGACGACCTGGAAGAGCAGGCGGGCGCGGTTTTCGATCGAGCCGCCATATTCGTCGGTGCGCTCGTTGCTGCCGGAACGCAGGAACTGGTCGAGCAGATAGCCGTTGGCGGCGTGGATCTCGACGCCGTCGAAACCGGCATCCACGGCAGCGCGGGCGGCACGGCGATAGTCTTCGATGATGCCTGGAAGCTCATCCTTTTCCAGAGCGCGTGGCTCGGAGGTCTCGGCGAAGCTGCCCGTGCCATCGGCATTGATCAGATAGGTCTTCGACTTGGCGCGGAGCGCCGACGGGGCGACCGGCTTGCCGCCGTTCGGCTGCAGCGTGTCATGCGAGATCCGGCCGACATGCCACATCTGCACGACGATCTTGCCGCCGGCCTTGTGCACGGCGTCGGTCACCTGCTTCCAGCCTTCAAGGGCTTCCGGCTTGTAGAGGCCCGGCACGTCGGCATAGCCCTGGCCCTGGTGGGAGATGGCGGTTGCTTCGGTGATCAGGAGGCCGGCCGAGGCGCGCTGCTCGTAATAGGCGGCGTTCAGCGTGTTCGGTACCGCACCCGGGGAGCGGTTGCGCGTCAGCGGCGCCATGACGATGCGGTTGGCAAGCTGGATGTCGCCGATCTTGAGAGGGTCGAAGAGCGAGGTCATGGATAGTCCTTCTTCTGGCTGGGAGTGCGCTTAGAGGGCGCGGTTGATGTGGTGGAGAAAGGCCGCGATCTTGTCTTCGTCGCGTCTGAAGAACACCCACTGGCCGACCTTGCGCGTCGTCACGAGGCCGGCGCGCTGGAGGGTGGCAAGGTGGGCGGAAACGGTGGACTGCGAAAGCTCGCAGCGCTTTTCGATCTGGCCGGCGCAGACGCCAAACTCCAGCGGATGCTCCTGGCCGGCGAAATGGACCTGCGGGTCTTTCAGCCAGGCCAGGATCTCGATCCGCTTGGGATGGGCGAGGGCTTTCAGGATTTCGTCGGTGTCGAGCGTCGTCATCTGTCTATCGGGGTCCGGCGATGTATATATCGGTTAACGTCGATATTGGGTTCGCCAATGGCCGATACAAGGGGTGTCGGCAAAAAAAGAGGGCCACAAGCGAAGCTTGGGCCCTGCAAGTTTGAAGGTCAAAAAACCTCCAGAGGGGAACAGCCAACGCGCGGCACTGGGAGGAGAAAGACCGCAGGTGCGCTGGCTGTTATAAATATGGGGGAGGGGCGGCATTTCTTCAAGAGAAGCGCGTGCCAAGTTTTGCGGAAATGTTGAAAATTTTGTCTTGGTTAACGAAAGGCAAAAAAAGAGGGCCGCAAGATGAACTTGGGCCCTTTATAGTTTTGAAGGTAATAAAACCTCCAGAGGGGAACAGCTGGTGCGGTGGCACTGGGAGGAAAAAGCCACCAAAATGCATCAGCTGCGTGCGATATGATGGTTTTTTGGGCATACATCAATGATTCAATGTGCATGTCAGCCATGCATGAGGCGCAGGTCTTTGAAAACGGCCTTTTCAGAAGTTCCAGTTGCGCGCCTTGGCGACGATGAAATCCCTGAAAACCTTGAGCTTGGCGGAGTTTTTCATCTCGCTCGGATAGCAGAAATAGGTGTCGAAGGAGGGAATGTCCGCACTGACGGGCAGTTGCAGAAGTCCCGGGTCGCGCCCGACAATATAGTCCGGCAGCATCGCGACGCCGATGCCGAGCAGGCAGGCGCGCTTGATCGAGGTCTGGCTGTTGATCTGCAAGACGGAGGGGCGGGGATTGTCCGAATCGCGACCGGCGATTTCCAGCCAGTTGACGTCGAGCAGGTAGTTGGGTGCCGGTTCGCCGAAGGTGATGATCTTGTGGTTGTCGAGGTCGTCGATCGACTGCGGCTCGCCGTAGCGGTTGATATAGGAGGGCGCCGCGTAGATATGCATGTGCACGGTGAACAGCCGGCGCTGGATGAGATCCGATTGCTGCGGTTCCCGTAGCCGGATCGCGCAATCGGCATGGCGCATGTTCACGTCCAGCTCCTCGTTGTCGAGGATGAGCTGCACCTGCATGTCGGGATAAAGCGCCAGGAACTCCTGCACCTTGTCGGTCAGCCAGCCCTGGCCAAGACCGACCGTGGTGGTGATGCGCAGCTTGCCGCTTGGCTTTTCGGTGTTTTCGGTGAGCTGGACACGCACGCTTTCCAGCTTCATCAGCACGTCGTGCGCGGTGCGATAGAGGATTTCGCCCTGTTCGGTGAGGATCAGGCCGCGGGCATGGCGATGGAAGAGCTTGATGCCGACATCCTGCTCCAGCGCACTTACCTGACGGCTGATGGCCGATTGTGAAAGATGCAGCTTGTCCGCCGCATGCGTGAACGAGCCCGCCTCGGCCGCGGCATGAAAAATCCGCAGCTTGTCCCAGTCGAGCGCCATCCTATCCCCCATATGTCTGTGAGGCGGGGAGCGCTCGCTTCCCGCCTGGTCGCTGATCTTGCTGTTCCCACGTGGGCGGTCGGATCGAATCCGCCGCCCTTAGTTGGCGGCTTCTACTCGGCCGCAATTGCGACAGGCATATGACCTGCAAGGTATTTTTCGGTTTCGAGGGCCGCCATGCAGCCCATGCCGGCGGCCGTAACCGCCTGGCGATAGATGTCGTCGGTGACGTCGCCTGCGGCAAAAACACCGGGCACGTCCGTCGCCGTGGAATCGGCCGCCGTCCAAAGGTAGCCGTTCGGCTTCTGGCGCAGCTTGCCCTTGAAGAGTTCGACCGCCGGTGCATGGCCGATCGCCACGAACACGCCGTCGATGGCGACGTCGCGCGTCTCTCCGGTCTTGACGTTGCGCAGCTTCACGCCGTTGACAGAGGCCGGCATCGGCGGCTTGGGGTCCGTGCCCAGATATTCGACCACCTCGTGGTCCCAGACGATCTTGACGTTCTCCTTGGCGAACAGGCGCTCCTGGAGAATCTTTTCCGCGCGAAAGCCGTCGCGACGGTGCACGACCGTCACGGTCTTGGCAAGGTTGGAGAGATACAGCGCTTCCTCGACGGCCGAGTTGCCGCCGCCAACAACGATGACGTCCTTGTTGCGGTAGAAGAAGCCGTCGCAGGTGGCACAGGCCGACACGCCAAAACCCATGAACTTGTGTTCGGTGTCGATGCCGAGCCACTTGGCCTTGGCGCCGGTGGCGATGATCAGCGCATCGGCCGTCCATTCGGTGCCGCTGTCGGTGGAGACGCGGAACGGGCGCACGCTCATGTCGACATTGGTGACGAGGTCGTTGACGATCTCGGCGCCGACATGCTCGGCCTGTTTGAGCATCTGCTCCATCATCCACGGGCCCTGAACCGGATCGGCGTAACCCGGGTAGTTTTCCACATCCGTGGTGATCATCAGCTGGCCGCCCTGTTCCATGCCGGCAATCAGCACGGGCTCCAGCATGGCGCGGGCGGTATAGATGGCGGCGGTGTAGCCGGCGGGGCCGGAGCCTATGATCAGCACCTTGACGTGGCGGGCGGACATGGTCGTTCCTTCCGGGGCATCAGGCCCCAATGGGCCGACCGCGCGATCCCGCGCATGGCTCGGCCAATGTTCGTTGTTCAATATCCATTTATGAAGGGAGTGCACCGAGTTTCAAGTGCGCGCTGCGCTTTGCCAACAGGCAAGCGATCCCGCGTGACATATTTGTGCCTCTTGCGGTAACAATGTTGCGCTGATGCGGCGATTCGGGTCACTTCCGGTCGCTTTCCCGAAAGGTCTGTAAATTCCCATGTTTCGTGCCGAACTCGACGCCATCGACATCCGTATCCTGAAAGAGCTTCAGGCCGATGGCCGGATGACCAATGTGGAGCTTGCGTCGCGCGCCGGCATCTCCGCACCGCCCTGCCTGCGCCGCGTGCGCAAGCTGGAGGAGAAAGGCATCATCGAGGGCTACACCGCGCTGCTGAACGCGCCGGCACTTGGCTACGATCTCGTCGCCTTCTGCATGGTTGGTCTCAAGCACCAGTCGGAGGCGAACCTCAAGGCCTTCGCGGCGGCGACCGGCGAATGGCAGATGGTTCGCCAGGCCTGGATGGTCTCCGGTGACAGCGATTTCCTGCTGCACTGTGTCGCTGAAAACCTCACCCGCTTCCAGGACTTCGTCATAGAAGAACTGACGGCCAATGCGCAGGTCGATACCGTGCGCACCATGCTGACGATCCGTCAGGTCAAGAAGGTCGGGCTGGTCGAACTCTGACATCCTGCCAACGGGCGAGGATGTCGCGCGCGAGCCCCGGTGTCGAATTGACCGGGGTGTACCGGCCGGTGGCGGGCGCCTCGGGAAAACGTCCTATGGCGGCTTCCTGCGAAAGTGCCGCAAGGAACCGGCCGATCTTCGCGTGCCCACCCGAGGGGTGGAAAACCTGTACGGGAACGCCCAGTGCGGCGGCTTCGCCCACCATGTTGGTCGAATCCGCGGTGACGACGATTTCATCGGCCCATGCGAGATAGGCGAGCAAGGGATTGTCGCCCGTGCCATCCCAGAAGAGCACGTTCGGCCGCTTGGCGAGGTCGGCAAGGGCCATTGCGAGCGGCGCTGGCGTCCGGCGCGAGGCCGTGATCATTAAGGCGTTTCCGGCATCCAGCTTCACCTCAAGGCCGTTGAGGAGACGTCTTACATCGTCCTCGGAAAACTGGTGGTGACGGCTGTCGCCACCGATGAGGACGGCAACCCTTGGTTGGGACAGGGAAGCAAGCCTGTCGGCCATTGCGTGGCGTGCCGTTTCCAGGCGCTCTGGCGACATCCGGTTCGGAGCTGTCGTGACGACGAGCACGTTCTCGCCCCGGGGTGCATCGTGCTGCTGCACGATGAGCAGGTCCGCCTTATGCCGCCGCATGCGCGGATCCTTGAAGAGCACGCAGAAGGTCGTCGGCGACAGGGATTTCAGCGTTCTCAAATAGGTCACGGCCCGCCGGCCCGTCGCAAGGCAGATATCCGGAAACGGTGGGGCAAGCGGCGAGTCGGGCTTTTCCGGTGCGTCCTTGGGATCGATCGGCCCCCAGGGCATCAGCCAAGCGAAGGGGCGGCGCGGTGCGACGCGGCGCAGAACGGGCGTTGCGCCCATGGCCTCGGCAAGCCCGATCAGCGGCTGCTCGTCGCCGGCCTTGCCGTCTGTGAGGACCCACACGCTGGGAGGGGCGCTCGCCGCCATCTCAGCGCTGTGGCTCCGCCATCAGCCTCTGATAGGCGGAGAATTCCTTCTCCAGCATTTGCGCCGTCGTGAAATTCGCCAGGACATGTTCGCGGCCACGCTGCCCCATCGCCGCGAGCCGATCCGGGTCGGCGAGCGCGTCGCTCAGGGCGGTTGCCAGGGCGGCAACATTGCCGGGCGGCACAAGCCAGCCGGTTTCGCCCGGCAGGACGGTTTCGCGGCTGCCACCATGATCGGTGGCGATGACCGGCGTGCCCATCGCCTGCGCCTCGATGGCGGCCCGGCCGAAGGCTTCGGGCTCGGTCGAGGCGGATACAGCGAGATCGGCAGCGGCGAGAATGGCCGGCACATCCCGCCGGCTTCCGGCAAAGGCGACGCGGCCATCAAGGCCGAGGCGCGTCACCTCACGTTGCAATTCGGCAATTAGCGTGTCGGATCCGCTTCCGGCGAAGGCCAGGCGAACATCCGGCCGGCCGAGACGGGAGACGGCCTCCAAAAGGACAGCGTGCCCCTTCCAGCGCGTGATACGGCCGACCATCACCACCAGCGGCCCATCGCCCACGGCGCCCAGCTCTGCGCGCAGCGCCGCCCGCGTTTCGGCCGAAATGGCCGCGGGCTCGAAGAGCGACGGTTCGACACCGCGCGGTGCGACGATCACACGTGCCTCGGGGAAGCCATAGACCTCGACGATATGGCGGCGAATGAACTGCGAGTTTGCGATAACGAGCGGCGCGCGCAGCATGGCGCCATTGTAGAAGCGCTTGAGGGCATTGCCGTGACCGTAGACCCCGTGGAAGGTCGTGACGAAGCGCACCGGCCTTCGGGCAAGGCGACGCGCCAGAAGCCCGACCCAGGCCGGCACACGGCTGCGGGCATGGATGATATCGATGTCTTCCTGATCGACCAGACGCGCGATGGCGCGCGCCGCCGAAACGGCAGAGAACAGCGACTTTCGCCCGACAGGCAGGGTGACGTGCTTCGCACCGGCCGCTTCCGCCGCGGCCACCAGAGGGCCTCCGGCACTGGAAATCCAGTTGGGCAGGCCGAGCGCGCCAAGATGGCCCGCCATTTCCACCGCGCTGCGCTCCACGCCGCCATCGCCGAGGGCGGGAAGAAGTTGCAGGACCTTCATGGTTTCGGGCCGCTTCGGGAGACTTTGAGATGTATGCATGTTTCTTGCCACTGCTTGAATATCGGTCCATAGGAGCCATGTATTCTCCCGGTTGCGAGACAGGTATCGCCTGCGGACCGAAGTGCGACTTTTGCCCGAGAAATGATGAAAATGATAGTGGTCGTCACACAGTGCTTTCCCCCGGCGATCGGCGGAATCGAGAATTTGATGGGTGGCGCGGCGGCGGCGCTTGTCGCGCAGGGCCACCACGTCGTCGTCCTGGCTGATGGGCATAAGGGACGCGTCGATGACTCAAGGTGTTTTGGGGCTGTGCAGTATTTTGGCGGCTGGAAGCCGTTGCGCCGGTGGCGCAAGGCCAGGGCGCTGCGCCATCTTCTGAGAAGCGGAACCGTCCAGGCCGTGCTGGCCGACAGTTGGAAGAGCGTCGAAACGCTGGTGCGCAGCGGCGCGCCGGCCGGCGACGCGACCATCGTCTGTTTTGCCCATGGCAACGAGTACCCGCAGACGCCGAGCGGGTCCAAGGCGCGGCGGATTGCCGGTGCCCTCGCGCGCATCGGAACGGTTGTCGCTGTCTCGCAATTCACGGCAGACCGGGTGAAGAGCTACCGCGATTCGGAAGCGGTCGTCGTGCGTTCGCCACCGGTTGAGGAGCTTGTGCCAAGTTCAGCCGAGGACCGGGCGTGGGCGGAAGGCCTTTGGGCCGGCGGCAGCCCGAAACTGCTGTCCCTTGCGCGCCTTGAACCGCTGAAGGGCGTTGATCATACGATTCTGGCACTTGGCCATCTTGTCGAGCAGCACCCCAATATTCGCTACATCGTTGCCGGTCCGGGAAACGACCTGCCGCGTCTCCAGTCCCTGGTAGTGGAAACCGGGTTTGAGCGCCGGGTGGTGTTTGCCGGCCCTGTTACGGGTGGGCGGAAAACGGCACTTTATGAGAGCGCCGACCTGTTCGTCATGCCGACCCGGCGGGTCGGCGACCGGGAGGAAGGCTTCGGGATGGTCTATCTGGAGGCGGCGCAGTGCGGATTGCCCATTATTGGCGGTCTTTCGGGTGGCGCGCGCGATGTGCTGCGTCACGAAGATGCGGGCCTTCTTGTCGATGGGCAGGATGTCGCTGCGATCGCTGCTGCGATCGCCTCGGTTGTCGATGACGATAAGCGGCGTTCGGTCATGTCGGACGCCGCGCGCAAGGCTGCCGCGGAGACGGGTTGGTCCACGCAAGTGGCCGCGCTGGAGAAGGATCTCGGCGTCTCGGCAGGCTAAGGAAAGCCGGCTTCATCTCGAGGGTACGAAGTGTCGCGCTTGGGCGATGCCGTCATCGATCCGAGGATTGTTTCGCGCTTTCTTGCTTGCGAACGATCTCGCGCGTGAGAGCGAGACGCAGGGCGCGCCCTGCGCTGAGGATGGTCGCGATGACGAACCCCTCCAAGCCGACGGCAAACAGGCGTCGGATGATGTAATTCTTGAAGAAAAACCAGAGCGGATCGGCAACGATGAGGAGGAGCGGCGGTTTATGTCCCTTCCTTGCCCGTTCCTCGGCGGACATCCTGGAATAGGAACCTGTCTTTTCCCAGATATGCATATAGGACTTGAGTGAAATATGCGCGACGTCGCCCTTGAGGGTAACGGCTTTGCTGCCGTCCCTTATGATGACCTTGTCATGCACCGCACTGTCCTTGAAACCGGCACGCCGGCGGTCGTAGAGGCGGGGCGTCACATTGGTGGGATTGAACAGGCCGGGGCGCAGGGAGCGGGCTGACATCGCGACATGGCGGATGCGCAGGGAATATGCGGCAGGGCGTTCTGCCTCCGGTGTCTCGAAGATGGCCCTTATGCTGGCTTTGACGTCATCGAGCAGGATCTCGTCGGCATCGATGTTGAGGATCCAGTCGTTCCGGCACAGCCCTTCGGCATAGACCTTCTGCTGGCCGTACCCCTCCCAGTCCCTGTGATGAACACGGTCGGTAAACGACCGTGCCACCTCGATCGTGCCGTCGGTGCTGCCACTGTCGACGACAACGATATCGTCGGCAAGATCCTGCACGGCTGCCAGCGCAAGCGGCAGCCGTTCCACTTCATTTTGGCAAATGATGAAGACCGACAGAGGGAGTTTCCTGTCAGCGGCCAAACTGTTCCCGACCATGGTCTTTCGCCCCGCGTGGCTGGCTTATCCCCAGGTGATGGCGAGGATTTCGTAGGCCTTGGAGCCGCCGGGCGCGTTCACTTCGATCGATTCGCCGACTTCCTTGCCGATCAGCGCGCGGGCGATGGGCGAGGAGATGGAGATGCGGCCCTGCTTCACGTCGGCTTCCTGGTCGCCGACGATCTGGTAGACCTTTTCTTCCTCGGTGTCCTCATCCATGAGTTTGACCTTGGCGCCGAACTTGATCGTCGAGCCGGACATCTTGGAAAGGTCGATGACTTCCGCGCGGGCGACGAAGTCTTCAAGTTCGCCGACACGGCCTTCGTTGTGGCTCTGAGCTTCCTTGGCGGCATGATACTCGGCATTTTCCGACAGGTCGCCATGGGCGCGCGCTTCGGCAATCGCCTCAATGATTCGCGGACGCTCTTCCTGCTGACGCCAGCGCAGTTCTTCCTGCAGCTTGACGAAACCGCCGTGAGTCATCGGTACCTTTTCAACCATTTTATCCCGTCCTTCAGCCCACGTCGCCAGGCTCCCGCCCGCGCGAACGCAAAAGAAAACGGCCCCCGGAGAAGAATCCCCGGAACCGTCGAAAGCATTTGAACGATTCTTATAGCAGATTGCGGCAGCCGAAAGCCAGTATTTTCGCCGCAGGGCAGCATCCGCCCACAGATGGCCGAACAATCCTCCGTCGCAGATCGCGCCGGATCTCGCGGCTTGCGTGCACGATGCGGCGATTGCTCTGCAAGACCGCGGAAGAAGAAAAGCCGGGCGAAGGTCGCCCGGCTTTTGCTGCTTTACAAGGAGAAACGGGCAGGCCTCAGAAATACGACTGGAGCGGCCGCACTTCCAACTGGCCCTGCTTCAGCGCCCTGATGGCCTGGGCGGCGGCGAGCGCGCCGGCCATGGTCGTGTAGTAGGGCACCTTCTGCATGAGGGCGGCACGGCGGAGCGACTTCGAGTCCGAGATCGCCTTGTTGCCGTCCGTCGTGTTGATGACGAGGCTCACCTGGCGGTTGCGGATGGCGTCCTCGACATGCGGTCGGCCTTCCTGCACCTTGTTGATCTTGATCGCCTCGATGCCCTTTTCCGCGAGGAAGCGGGCGGTGCCGGAGGTTGCCATCACCCTGAAGCCGATTTCGGTCAGGATGCGGATAGCGGGCAGGACGCGGTCTTTGTCCTCGTCGCGCACTGAGACGAACACGGTGCCGTCACGCGGCAGATCGACGCTGGCGCCGAGCTGGGCCTTGGCGAAGGCCATGGCGAAGTTCGTGTCGAGGCCGATCACCTCGCCGGTCGAGCGCATTTCCGGGCCGAGCAGGATATCGACGCCGGGGAAGCGGGCGAAGGGGAAGACGGCTTCCTTCACCGCGATGTGCGGCAGGTTGCGCGGATCGGGCTTGCTGCCGTAGGCTGCGATCGCCACGTCGAGCGCTTCGCCCGCCATGATGCGGGCGGCGATCTTGGCGATCGGCGCGCCGATGGTCTTTGCCACGAAGGGCACGGTGCGCGAGGCGCGCGGGTTGACTTCGAGCACGTAGACCGTGCCGTCCTTGATGGCGAACTGAACGTTCATCAGGCCGACGACGTGGAGCGCTTTCGCCATGGCCTTGGTCTGGCGTTCCAGCTCGTCGACGACCTCGTCGGACAGTGTGTGGACCGGCAGCGAGCAGGCCGAGTCGCCCGAGTGGATGCCGGCCTCCTCGATGTGCTCCATGATGCCGGAGACGAAGACGTCCTTGCCGTCGGAGATCGCGTCGACATCCACCTCGATGGCGTTGGTGAGGTAGGTGTCGAAGAGCAGCGGGTTCTTGCCGAGCAGGGTGTTGATCTGGCCGGTCTTGTCGTTCGGGTAGCGCTGCTTGATGTCTTCCGGCACGAGGCCCGGAACGGTGTCGAGCAGGTAGGTCTGCAGCATCGATTCCGAATGGATGATCTGCATGGCGCGGCCGCCGAGCACGTAGGACGGACGCACGACGAGCGGGAAGCCGATTTCGGCTGCGACAAGGCGCGACTGCTCCACCGAATAGGCGATGCCGTTGTTCGGCTGGGCGAGGTCCAGCTTCTGCAAGAGCTTCTGGAAGCGGTCACGGTCTTCGGCAAGGTCGATCATGTCCGGCGCGGTGCCGAGGATCGGGATGCCGTTCTTTTCGAGCGCTTCGGCAAGCTTCAGCGGCGTCTGGCCGCCGAACTGCACGATGACACCCACGAGTTCGCCGTTGGTCTGCTCGGCCTTCAGGATCTCGATGACGTCTTCCGCCGTCAGCGGCTCGAAATAGAGGCGATCGGAGGTGTCGTAGTCGGTCGAGACCGTTTCCGGGTTGCAGTTGATCATGATCGCTTCATAGCCGGCATCCTTCAGCGCGAAGGCGGCATGGCAGCAGCAATAGTCGAACTCGATGCCCTGGCCGATGCGGTTCGGGCCACCGCCGAGGATAACGATCTTCTTGCGGTCGGAAATCTCGGCTTCCGAGCGCGTGGCGCCGGCAAACGGCGTCTCGTAGGTCGAGTACATGTAGGCGGTCGGCGAGGCGAACTCGGCGGCGCAGGTGTCGATGCGCTTGAAGACCGGGCGCACGTCGAGGCGGTTGCGAAGTTCCGCGACTTCCTTCGGGCGCTTGGCCGAGAGGGTGGCGAGGCGGGCGTCGGAGAAGCCCATGGCCTTCAGCATGCGCAGGTTTTCGGCGTCTTCCGGCAGGCCATGCTCGCGGATGCGGGCCTCCATGTCGACGATCGCCTTCAGCTGCTCGAGGAACCACGGGTCGATCTTCGAGCCCTCATGTGCTTCTTCGAGCGTGAAGCCGAGGCGCAGCGCCTGGGCGACCATGCGCAGGCGGTCGGGCGTCGGCGTGGAAATGGCGGCGCGGATGGCGTTCTTGTCGTTGCCGTCGCTGAGGCCGGGGATTTCGATCTCGTCGAGGCCGGTGAGGCCCGTTTCGAGGCCGCGCAGGGCCTTCTGCAGCGATTCGGCGAAGGTGCGGCCGATGGCCATGACTTCACCGACCGACTTCATGGCCGTCGTCAGCGTCGGTTCGGCGCCGGGGAACTTTTCGAAGGCGAAACGCGGGATTTTTGTCACGACATAGTCGATCGACGGTTCGAACGAGGCCGGCGTCGCGCCACCGGTAATGTCGTTCTCCAACTCGTCCAGCGTGTAGCCGACGGCGAGTTTTGCCGCGATCTTGGCGATCGGGAAGCCAGTTGCCTTGGAAGCGAGGGCGGAGGAACGCGAGACACGCGGGTTCATCTCGATGACGACGAGGCGGCCGTTTTCCGGATTGACGGCGAACTGGACGTTCGAGCCACCCGTTTCAACGCCGATCTCGCGCAGCACCGCGATCGAGGCGTTGCGCATGATCTGGTATTCTTTGTCCGTCAGCGTCAGGGCAGGGGCGACCGTGATACTATCGCCCGTGTGCACGCCCATCGGGTCGATGTTTTCGATGGAGCAGATGATGATGCAGTTGTCCGCCGTGTCGCGGACGACCTCCATCTCGTATTCCTTCCAGCCGAGCACCGATTCTTCGATCAGCACTTCCGTCGTCGGCGAGGCGTCGAGACCGGAATTGACGATCTCGAAGAATTCAGAGCGGTTGTAGGCGATGCCGCCGCCGGTGCCGCCCATTGTGAAGGACGGGCGGATGATGGCGGGAAGGCCGATCGTGTCCAGCGCCTGTGCGCCGACCGCCATGGCATGGCTCATATAGCGCTGCTTGCGGTCGGTCTCGCCGAGGTTCCACTGGTTTTCCAGCTCGTCCAGCGCCTTGTCGAGCGCATCGCCGGAAAGCTGCGCCTTCACCTTGGCGCGCTCGGCCTCATGCGCCCTGCGGTCGACATCCTTGATTTCGGTGGCATTGGCCAGCAGCGACTTCGGCGTCTCGAGGCCGATGCGGGCCATCGCTTCGCGGAACAGCGCGCGGTCTTCGGCCATGTCGATGGCGGCGGGCTTGGCGCCGATCATCTCGACATTGTAGCGGTCGAGCACGCCCATGCGCTTCAGGGAAAGCGCGGTGTTGAGTGCCGTCTGGCCGCCCATGGTCGGCAGCAGCGCGTCCGGGCGTTCCTTGGCGATGATCTTTGCCACGACTTCCGGGGTGATCGGCTCGACATAGGTCGCGTCGGCGAGGCCCGGGTCGGTCATGATCGTTGCCGGGTTGGAGTTGACGAGGATGACGCGGTAGCCTTCCTCCTTCAGCGCCTTGCAGGCCTGGGTGCCGGAATAGTCGAATTCGCAGGCCTGACCGATGACGATCGGCCCCGCGCCGATGATGAGGATCGATTTCAAATCTTGGCGCTTGGGCATCTCTCTATCCGTTCTTCCGCGTGCGCGAAAAACCGGCCATGGTGATGGGTTCACCGGGCCGGGCGCGCAAAATGGTCTTTCAAGGCTAGAAGCGGCTTATAGGCAAATGCGGGGGCGAGCGGAACCCCGAAAATGGAGCCATCGACAGGAAAAGTCAGGGACGCATACCATCCTGCCGTCGGCAAACAGGCGGCGTCCAGAATAGTCTTGTACATGCCGGCAAATTTCGTCTTCTTGGAGGGAGAATCGGTCACGCGGGGAAAATCCCAGTGCGGGTCGATTTTGGGAGTGTGAACGATGCTGCCGCAGGAAACCGATGTGCTGATCGTCGGGGCGGGACCAAGCGGTCTCGCGCTCGCCGTCACCCTGCAACAGGCGGGTATCCGTCCTGTCATCGTCGATCGGCTCTCCGCCGGCGAGAACACCTCACGCGCCGCCGTCATCCATGCGCATACGCTTGAAGTGCTGGAACGCATCGGCGTGACCGATGAATTCGAGGCGCGGGGTCTCGTCCTCACCCGCTTTGCTTTGCGCGATCATGACAAGGCGTTGCTGGAGCTCGACTTCTCCATGCTGCCCTCGCGCTACGCCCAGATCCTCATGATCCCGCAGGACGAGACCGAAGCGATCCTTGCCGAGCGGCTGGTAAGCCTCGGCGGCAATGTCGAGCGCGGCGTTTCCGCAACGACGATCGAGCCCGATTCGACCGGTGTGACAGTGCATCTCGAAACGTCGGATGGTTCCAGGGCGATCCGGGCGCGTTATGTCGTTGGCGGCGACGGCATGCACAGCGTGGTGCGCAGCGCGGCCGGCATCACCTTCGATGGCGAGACCTACGGCGAATCTTTCGTGCTCGCCGACGTGCACATGGACTGGGGTTTGAACGACGAGGTGACGTTGTTCTTCTCGCCGGAGGGCATGGGTGTCGTCGCGCCGCTGCCGGACAACCGCTACCGCATCGTCGCACCGGTCGAGGCGGCCCCGGAAGCGCCCGACGCCGCCTTCGTGCAGGCGCTTCTCGACGCTCGCGGCCCGCGCCAGAACCCCGGTCGGGTGCGCGATGTCATCTGGAGTTCGCGTTTCCGCGTGCACCATCGTGTCGCCCCGCGCTATCGCTCCGGTCCGCTCTTCATCATGGGGGATGCGGCCCATGTGCACAGCCCGGCCGGCGGGCAGGGCATGAACACCGGGCTGGTCGATGCCGTCGTGCTCGGGCAATTGCTTGCCGATGTGCTGCGCGGCAAGGCACCGGAAGCGACGCTGGACCTTTATGAGGAGAAGCGCCGCCCGGCCGCCGCCGAAGTGCTGGAGCTGGCAAGCCGCCTGACGAAGGTCGCGACCGTGCGCAGTTCGCTCGGCCGCGTCGTGCGTAACCTCGCCCTGCGCGTTCTCGGCTCTTCGCCGGTCTTCCGTCGGAAGCTCACGCTCAACCTGTCGGGTCTCGCCCGGAAGGGGATGGGCATGGTGCCCCCGCGCTGAGGGCTACCCCCTCATCCGGCCCTTCGGGCCACCTTCTCCCCGAGGGGAGAAGGGAAGCGAGGCGTTGGTGACTTTCCCCTTCTCCCCAGCGGGGAGAAGGTGCCGGCAGGCGGATGAGGGGGAAGCCGCCCGAATCGAGGGCGGGCGTCTACTCAATCCGTCGCCAGTATTCCCGGCAGTTCCTGCAAGATGCTATCCCTTGCCCGCAGGCTCGTGCGCGGCTCCTGCTTCTTCTCGTCCTGCACCAGCCGGGCGAAGACCACGGTGCGTTCGTCGCGGCGTGCCCATCCGACATACCAGCCCCAGGGTCTGTTGTAGTCGAAATTGCCGTCGGCCTTGCGCGGATAGGCCATGCCGGTCTTGCCCTGTGCGCCCCAGCCGTCCGCGATGTCGCGCCGTTCGATAATCTCCATGGCCGCATCCATCGCTTCGGCGGAGACCGGCAGTTCGTGGTTCACCAGCTTCTTGAGGAATTCGATCTGCTCGCGGGGCGAGATTTTCAGCGAGGAGGCGATCCAGGCGCGCTCCAGCCCGTTGTTCTTGCCGGGGTCACCCGTCATGTCGGCATTGCCGTAGCCGAAGGCATCGGCATAATCACGCAGCTGCTCGTAGCCGAGAAATTCGGTGATGCGCTGTGAAAACCAGACGACGGAGAACTCCATCCAGCGTTTCGGCGTCGTCGGCTGGCGCCAGGCATCGCCGCCCCAGTCCGGATAGCCTTTCATGAACGGCAGGACCGGCTCATTTGCATCTTCCAGATAGCCGGAATCGTAGCCCATCACGGCAAGCGGCACCTTGAAGGTGGAGGCGGGGGTGACGCGGCTTGCGCAATCGCCCTTTTCCAGAATGACCTCGTTGCTTGCCGCATCGGCAACGATCGTACAAATAATGCGGGCTTGCGCAGGCGCGCTGATGCTGGCGGCCAGCAGGGCGCTGGCCGCAAAAAGACGGATATTCATCACGTTTTCCTCGAATTTCGAATGGCTTGTGCATTCTGGATAGCAATGCTTTGATGCCCTGACAAAAGATCAATACTGGTCTCAGCCATTAGGAAAATTGGGGCATTGCCATGGTTCGGCCATACCTGCCGCTGAACGCCTTTCGCGCCTTCGAGGCCTCGGCCCGGCATCTCAGTTTTACGCGTGCGGCGATCGAGCTGAACGTCACGCAGGCGGCCGTCAGCCATCAGGTGAAGAGCCTGGAGGAACAGCTTGGCGTCGTCCTGTTCAAGCGTCTGCCGCGCGGACTGATGATCACGGCCGAGGGGGAAAGCCTGCTGCCGGTGCTGCGCGACAGCTTTGATCGCATGGCGGATGCCGTGGAGCGTTTTCGCGGCGGTCATGTGCGGGAAATCCTGACGGTCGGTGCCGTCGGCACCTTCGCCGTCGGCTGGCTGCTGCCGCGCCTTGCCACCTTCCGTGAGCGCCATCCGTTCGTGGAGGTGCGGCTTTCCACCAACAACAACCGCGTCGACCTTGCGGCCGAGGGGCTGGACTTCGCCATCCGTTTCGGCGCCGGCGCCTGGCACGGCACGGATGCCGTCCGGCTTTTCGACGCGCCGCTCTCTGTTCTCGCCACGCCCGCCGTCGCGCGGGATATGAGGGAGCCTGAAGACCTGCTCGGCCTGACTCTGTTACGTTCCTATCGCCGCGACGAATGGACCCGCTGGTTCGAAGCGGCCGGCCTGCCGCGCACCCCGCCGCCGCAGAACGCCATCGTCTTCGATACGTCGCTCGCGATGATGGAGGCGGTGTTGCAGGGCGCGGGCGTGGGGCTCGCGCCGCCATTGATGTTTTCCCGACTGCTGTCCGCCGGTGCCGTCGTTCAGCCGTTCAAGACGAGTGTTGTGCTCGGCAGCTACTGGCTCACCCGTCTGCAATCGCGCAGCGCCACCCCCGCCATGTCCGCCTTCGCCGCATGGCTTCAGCAGACGGTGGCGGAGGAGGGGCTGGGCTAACCGATCACGTCAGGTTGCGGCGGCGCTCCAGTTCCGCCGCAGTCGGCGTCTCGAATTCGAAGGAGCCGGTGGCGACGTCGCCGGCGCGGGCATATTTGTTCATGACGACGCCGGAATCGCTGGTGCGCGATTCGATCAGCGTCAGCGCGCGCGGGAAGGACGCTTCGCCGAACAGCCGCTTGCCCTTGCCCAGGATGACCGGGAAGACGGAGACGTGGATCTCGTCGACGAGGTCGTTTTCGAACAGTGCCTTGAGGAATTCCGTGGAGCCCTGTGTCAGGAGGTCCGGTCCGTCCTCGCTCTTCAGTGTCTTCACGGCCGCAATCGCATCGGCGCCGAGGACATGGCTGTTCTGCCATGTGGTCTTGAAGGCCGGATTGCGGGTCGCGACATATTTGTTGATGCGGTCGAAGAGCGGGCCGATCGGGTCGTCCTTCGCCGCATAGGGCCAGTGGGCGGCGAAGATGTCGTAGGTCTTGCGGCCGAGCAGCAGGTCGAACGGCCTCGAAAAGAGCTCACCGATGAAAGCGCCCATCTTTTCGTCGAAGTGCGGGGCCACCCAGCCGCCGAATTCGAAGCCGCCGATCGGGTCTTCCTCCGGGCCGCCCGGTGCCTGCATGACGCCGTCAAGGCTGACGAAAGCGCCGACAATGATCTTTCTCATGGGGTTCTCCTGGCAGGTTTGTTGGACTGATACCTAGAGACGATCGGCGGATGCGCCAGCCGACAACCGCTCGAAAATTCCTCCGCTAACCCCAGCGGCCGCGCACCGCCTCGGCGCGGCTGCGGCTGACCGGAATTTCCCGCCCGTCCTTCAGCAGGATCGTCAATCGGCCATCGGCGCGCAGCAGCTTTTCCACATGGCTGTCGGCGACGAAATGCGAGCGGTGCACCTGCAGCCCCGGCGTGTCGCCAAGTTCTTCCAGGGCATCGGAAAATCGGAGCAGGATCAGCTCGCGCCCACGGCTCGTCGTGACCTCCGTGTAGTGGTCGGCGACGGTCATGTGCAGGATCGGCCCGCGGTTCTCCGGTTTCAGCCGGCGTAGCAGGGCGACCTCCGTCCGATCTTCCGTCGCCGGCGCAGGAGAGGGAGAGAGCGTTTCGACCGCCTTGCTGCTCATCGTCATAAAGGTGAGGCCGCAGAACAGGGCTGAGAGGAGAAGGCCGCTGGCTATGCTTTCGGCAAGGCTCGAAACCGTCACCGCGCCGCCGAAGGTCGCAAGGCTGATCGCCTCCGTCGCCAATCCCACCGGCACCCCGGCCACGAGCGTTCCGAGCGCCATGCGACCGGCAAGGCTTGGGACACGGCGCATGAGCAGCGTGTTCACGAGCACGAGAGTGGTGACCGCGATGCTCCAGGCGACGGCGTGCAGCACCAGCCAGAAGCCGAGGCGCGGCACGGTCGCCAGCCGATCGGCGGTGCCATAGGGGCCGGTCACCCAGAAGATCAGCACGACCGCGCCGAACGTCGCCCAGAACCGCGGCGAGCGCAGGAAGACCTGCAGTTCACGAAGCGCGGATTGCAGGAAGGGGCGTTCCACGAAGTTTTCCGTCCGTTCGGGCCAAAGCGTTTGAGGCGGTCCGATCAATGGCTGAAGACGGGTCCGAATTCAACCTTGCCCGGACCCGCCATGACCTTCGAACCGCTTCTCAACGCCCCCTTCGCCGTGCAGTTCCATGTCGCCACCGTGCTGCCCGCTGCCGTGCTGGGCGCCGTCCTGCTTGCCCGCCGGAAGGGAACGCACGCCCATCGCCTCTTGGGGAAAATCTGGCTGCTGCTGATGGTCTTGACGAGTTTTTCGACCTTCTTCATCCATGATCTGAAGACAGTCGGAAACTTCAGTCCGATCCATCTGCTCTCGGTCTACGTCATCGTCGGCAGCATCCCCGCGATCCGGGCCGCGCGCCGCCGCGATATCCGTGCGCACCGGGCCCATGTCGCCGGCATGTATTTCGGTGGCATCGTCGTCGCAGGGCTGTTCACCCTGGTGCCGCACCGCGTGATGGGGGCGATGCTCTTCGATGGCATATCGGGTCTCGCGAGCGGGGTGGCTGCGGCTTTCGTCTGCGTCCTGCTGGTCGCGGCCGGTGCGCTTGCGATCCGAGAAGCGGGTTGGCTGGAGCGTTTCGAGACATTCCGGCGGCGCTGACAAAAGGGCGCCGATTAAATTGCGACAAGGCAGGTTAATCGCCCCTGCCTTTCTGCTTTTTTTACCTGTTTGCGCCTTCATGGTGTGGGTTTGTCGAGACGCCGTTGGGGCCGGAATGACCATCGCACGCGCACGTATTGTTCTGTTCGCCTTCGTGGCACTCGCCTATGCCGTGGCGTTTCCGATCGTCTGGCTGCAAGGTATGGCGATCGACTATGGTTCCTTCGGCGTGCTGCTGAAATCGATCGTGCTGCCGGCGGTAGCCGGTATCCTCTATGCCGTGTTTCGCCGCATGGAGCCGATGCGCGTGGCGCTGGAGGCGATCCTCTGCGGCTTTCTTCTGATGATCCCGATCGGCCTGTGCAGCTACGCGGCCATCGGGGTCAATCTACCCGTGACCGACGAGGCGCTGATCCGCATGGACAATGCACTCGGCTTCGACTGGCGTGCCTTCATCGGCTTTGTCGATGCTCGCCCCGTGCTCGCGACGGTGCTGGAATACGCCTACCAGAGCTTTACACCGCAATTGCTGCTGACGCCGGTGCTGCTGGTCATGTTCGGAAAGCCGGTGCGTGCTTATGCCATGGTCACGGCCTATGGCCTGCTGTGCCTGGTCTCAAGTCTCATTTCGACCTGGTATCCGGCGCTTGGAACCTATGTTGTCTACAATGTTGCGGCGGACAGCCTCACCAATATCAATGCCCATTTCGGCTTCGCCTTTGTCGAACAGTTCAATGGCGTGCGCGGCGATCCGGATTTCGTCTTCGTGTTGACCGAGATGATGGGCATTCTGACATTCCCTTCCGTTCACGCCGCCGTTGCAGCGCTCTGTGCCTGGGCGCTCTGGGATGTTAGGGCGCTGCGCTATCCCTTCCTTGTTCTCAATATCCTGATGGCGATTTCGGCGGTTTCGCACGCCAACCACTATCTCGTTGATGTCATTGCCGGTATCGGCGTCGCGGCGGCTGCGATTGCTGTCGTCACGGCGGTGTTCAAGCTTTCGCCTGTGCAAAGGGCGGGCGAAGCGGCGGCAGCAACAGCGGCTTAGACTGTTGCCGCCATTGAATTTATAGTGGTCCCTGTTATCTGAGGAAGCTGAGGGCACTTTTGTCCGCAGGAACGCCCAGTGGGCGAACGGGAGATCTCGCAATGGAATGGAAAGGTCGTCGACAGTCGAGCAACATCGAGGACCAGCGCGGCGCGGGGCCTTCGGCGGGCGGAAGCAATCCGTTCGGTCGCGGCAATGGCGGGTTTCGCCTTCCGACGGGCGGCGGCCGCCGCGCCGGCGGCGGCATGAGCATCGGCACGATCGTCCTCCTCGTCGTCGTCTACTTCGTCTTGAAGATGATGGGCATCGACCTGTTGCAGGTGATGGGCGAGGGCGGCGGCGGGCAGGTCAGCATGCCGGGCTTCGAGCAGACCGAAAGTGCCAGCAAACGAACGTCGCCGCAGGAAGAAGAAACCAAGGCCTTCATGTCGACGGTGCTTGCCGAGACGGAAGACACCTGGAACGGCATCTTCCAGTCGGCCGGTGAAAAATATGAGGAGCCGAAGATGGTGCTCTTCTCGGGTTCGGTGCAGTCGGCCTGCGGCTTTGCCTCGGCGGCTTCCGGCCCGTTCTATTGCCCGGGCGACCGCAAGGTCTATCTCGACATGAGCTTCTTCGACGAACTCGCCAACAAGTTCGATGCGGCCGGTGACTTCGCCCAGGCCTATGTCGTCGCGCACGAGGTCGGCCATCACGTGCAGAACCTCACCGGCGTGCTGCCGCGCTTCAACCAGCAGCGCCAACGCATGAGCGAGGTGGAAGCCAACCAGATGTCGATCCGCGTCGAGCTCCAGGCCGATTGCTACGCCGGCATCTGGGGCAAGTACACGCAACAGAAGGGATTGCTGGAGAGCGGCGACCTGGACGAGGCGCTGAACGCCGCGACCCAGATCGGCGACGACACGTTGCAGAAGCGCATGCAGGGCTATGTCGTGCCGGAAAGTTTTAACCACGGCACCTCCGATCAGCGCCGCCGCTGGTTCAAGCGCGGTTTCGACACCGGCCGCGTCGATGCCTGCGATACGTTCAAGGGCGACGTCTGAGCGATACGCTGCCTGAAATGAAGAAACCCTCCGGCCATAAAGCCGGAGGGTTTTGTTTTTAAACGTGCTTTTCGCTGTCCATATGGAGGAGCAGTGCGGCCGGGTAGCGCTCGCCGGCGGCGGCGTCCTTCGGCATGGCGGCCTCGATGGCGGCGAGATCTGTTTCGGTGAGCGAGACCTGCTGGGAGCCGAGCGCCTCCGTCAGCCGGTCGCGGCGGCGGGCGCCGATGAGGGGCACGATGTCCGCACCCTGTGCCGCTACCCAGGCGATGGCAAGCTGGGCGACGCTTGCACCCTTCTCCTCCGCCACACGGCGCAGCGCTTCGACGAGGGCGAGATTGCGATCGACATTGCCGTCCTGGAAGCGCGGGCTCATGCTGCGGAAATCGCCGGTGGCGGTCTCACCCTTCTGCCAATGGCCGCTGATCAGGCCGCGTGACAGCACGCCATAGGCGGTGACGGGGATGCCAAGCGCCCGGCAGGTCGGCAGGATATCGTCCTCTATCCCGCGCGAGATCAGCGAATACTCAATCTGCAGATCGGAGATCGGGTGCACGGCGGCAGCGCGGCGGATCGTTTCCGCGCCGACCTCCGAAAGCCCGATATGGCGGATATAACCGGCCTTCGCGAGGTCGGCGAGCGCGCCAATGGTCTCCTCGATCGGCACGGCCGGATCGAGGCGGGACGGGCGGTAGATGTCGATATGGTCGGTGCCGAGCCGTTGCAGCGAATAGGCGAGGAAGTTCCGGATCGCCGCCGGGCGGGAATCGTAACCGGTCCAGCTTCCATCCGGCCCGCGCAACGCGCCGAACTTCACGCTCAACACCACATCCTCGCGGCGGCGTTCCTTCAACGCCTCGGCGATCAGCATCTCGTTGTGGCCCATGCCGTAGAAATCGCCGGTGTCGAGGAGGTTGATGCCGGCGTCGAGCGCTGAATGGATGGTGGCGATGCTTTCGGCCCGGTCGGCCGGGCCATACATGCCGGACATGCCCATGCAGCCGAGCCCGATTGTGGAAACGGTGGGGCCGGACTTGCCGAGGGTTACGGTTTTCATGGCGTCTCTCCTGTGATCTGCCTTCTGGTCGACGCTCTTCTACCGCGTCCGGCTTTGTGCGATAATCCGGTCTCTGTTTGACAAGCTGTGCGGATATCCGAACAATGAGCGCCATTCCCCTTGCCGATCTCGATGCCTTCGTCGCGATCGCCCGTGTGAAGAGTTTTCGCGCGGCGGCGAAACTGCGCGGCGTCTCCGCCTCGGCACTCTCCGAAGCGATGCGGCGCCTGGAGGCGCGGCTTGACCTGCGCCTGTTCAACCGCACGACGCGCAGCGTGACGCTGACGGATGCCGGCGAGCGCCTGCTCGAACGGCTGGTGCCGGCGCTGTCCGAGGTCGAGGCGGCGATCGATGGCGTCAACAGCCTGCGGGATCGCCCGGTCGGCCGGTTGCGGCTCAACGTGCCGGGTATCGTCGCCCGCTTCGTGCTGCCGCCGATCGTCACGCCGTTTCTCAAGGCCTATCCGGGCATCACGCTGGAAGTCGCCTCCAACGATGCGCTGGTGGATGTGCTGGCCGCCGGTTTCGACGCCGGTATCCGCTATGAAGAGGCGCTGCACCAGGACATGATCGCCGTGCCGATCGGCCCGCGCCGCCAGCGCTTCATGGTGGCCGCCGCCCCGTCCTACCTTGCCGAACACGGCGTGCCGGAACATCCGCGCGACCTGATGCAGCATCGCTGCATCCTGCACCGCTTCGCAAGCGGCCGCGTGCTGACCTGGGCGTTCGAGCGAGGGGAGGAGAGGGTATCGATCATGCCGCCCGCCTGCCTGATTTCCGAATCGAACGAAGTGGAGCAGCATGCCGCCGCCGCCGGCCTTGGCATCGTCTGCACCTTCGAGGAGTTTCTGGCGCCCGGTCTTGCCTCCGGTGCGCTGCAGGTCGTCATGCCGGACTGGATCCAGACCTTTTCTGGTCCCTTCCTCTATTATCCGAGCCGCACGCTGATGCCGGCACCCTTGCGCGCCTTCGTGGATTTCGTGAAGGCCAATCCCTGGGTCGAATGACGGGAGGATCAACAAAGCGCATCCGATTCATCAAAAAATTGCGATGTTCACGTATTGTTTCGCGGAAAAAAGTGAAATAGAACTTTTTTCCTGATGTTTTCGCCCGCGCGGCCGGGCGCCGATCATTCCAGAGGGCATACCATGATCGATGCCAGGACCACCCGGCGCGGGCTCTTTCTCGTCTTCATGATCATGTTCCTCGATGTGATCGGCATCGCCATCATCATGCCGGTTCTGCCGACCTATCTGCGCGAACTCACCGGCGACACCATCAGCGAGGCGGCGATCGACGGTGGATGGCTGCTGCTCGTCTATGCCGGCATGCAGTTCCTGTTTGCGCCGTTCATCGGCAACCTGTCCGATCGTTTCGGCCGGCGGCCGGTGCTGCTCGCCTGCATTCTCACCTTCGCCATCGACAACCTCATCTGTGCGCTCGCGACGAGCTACTGGATGCTCTTCGTCGGCCGGGTGCTGGCGGGCATCAGCGGCGCGAGCTTCGGCACAGCGGCTGCCTACATCGCCGACGTCTCGACCGATGAAACCCGCGCGAAAAATTTCGGACTGATGGGCATCGCCTTCGGCACGGGCTTCGCGCTCGGGCCGGTGATAGGCGGCCTGCTTGGCGAGCTCGGGCCACGCATCCCGTTTTACGGCGCGGCAGCGCTTGCCTTCCTCAATTTCGTTGCGGCCTGGTTTCTGCTGCCGGAGAGCCTGGAACCCGCCAACCGCCGCGGCTTCGAGTTTTCCCGCGCCAATCCGCTCGGCGCGCTTCTCCAGATGCGCAACTATCCCGGCGTGCTGTGGATCGGCCTCGTCTTCTTCTGTTATTGGCTGGCGCACGCAGTCTATCCCTCCGTCTGGCCCTTCGTCGCCGCGTTCCGCTACGGCTGGAGCGAGGGGCAGATCGGGCTGTCGCTTGGCGTTTTCGGCATCGGCGGCGCCATCGTCATGGCGTTCGTGCTGCCGCGCGTCGTGCCGAGGCTCGGCGAGTACCGCACGGCCGTGCTCGGCCTTTCCTTCTCCATGCTGGGCCTTGCCGGCTACAGTGCGGCCTGGCAGGGCTGGATGGTCTATGTCGTGATCGCATGCACGGCATTGGAAAGCCTTGCGGACCCGCCGTTGCGCTCCATCGCCTCGGCTCGCGTGCCGCCGTCGGCCCAGGGCGAGTTGCAGGGCGCGCTTACCAGCGTTTCCAGCTTCACCACGATCATCGGGCCGCTGATCTTCACGCAGGTGTTCAGCCACTTCACCGGGCCACAGGCGCCGGTGGTTTTCGCCGGTGCGCCTTACGCGCTCGCCGCGGTGATCCTTCTCGTCGGTCTCGCGATCTTCGCGGTGAAGCTGCGCGGCGCCGGCGCCGGCCCGACGGAGAGTTTGGCGCCGGAAAACGCCTGAAGCGCTTTCAAACGTGACGTTTTGACGAAATTTTTGCCGGAGGCGGGCAGCAAATGCCCGGTTTCGCGCAGTTTTGATGAAAACATCAAATCTATTCGATTGATCGCGACCGGAACATGTGATCCGAAGCAACGCGAAAGTGAGAATTATCATGCACATCGCAATGCATCGCGAGGACAACAGCTGGGGCGCCCATTTCAAGGCGACCTTCACGCTTGGCGTGCCGCTGATCGGCGCGCAGCTCGCCCAGCTCGGCATTCATACGACGGACGTGGTCATCCTCGGCCGGCTGGGTGCTGCGCACCTGGCGGCGATCGTGCTGTCGAGCCAGTTCTTCTTCACCATCTTCATCCTTGGTTCGGGCTTCGCCAATGCCGTCATGCCCATGGTGGCGCAGGCCTATGGCCGGGGCGACACCGTTTCGGTGCGCCGCTCCGTGCGCATGGGCATGTGGGTGGTGCTGATCTATTCGGTGCTAATGATCCCGCTGTTCTACAGTGCGGAAAACATCCTGCTCTATGCCGGCCAGAAACCCGAAGTGGCAGCCCTTGCCGGCAGCTACCTGAAGATCGCGCAATGGGGCATAGGCCCGGCGCTGCTGTTCATGACGCTGCGTGGCCTCGTCAGCGCGCATGGCCGGGCCGGCATCGTGCTCTATGTCACGATTACCATCCTGACGATCAACGCCGTCCTCGCCTATGCCCTGGTGCTCGGCCATTTCGGCCTCCCGGCCATGGGCATGGACGGGGCGGCCATCGCCTCCGTCGTCGTCAACGTGCTGAGCTTCCTGCTCATCACCGCCTATATCCAGTCGCGCGCCGATATGCGCCGCCATGAACTCTTCGTGCGCTTCTGGCGGCCGGACTGGCAAGCTTTTCGCGAGGTCGTCCATCTCGGCCTGCCGATCGGCTTGACCATGCTGGCAGAGGTCAGCCTCTTCACCGGGGCCTCGCTGCTGATGGGCAATATCGGCACGCTGGAGCTTGCCGCCCACGGTATAGCGTTGCAGCTCGCCTCCGTCGCCTTCATGATCCCGCTCGGCCTGGCGCAGGCCGGTACGGTGCGTGTCGGTGTGGCGTATGGCCGGGGTGATCATCTCGGCATCATGCGTGCCGCCTGGGCCGTGCTCATCGTTGCCGCGATCATCGCGGTCGGCGGCGGCGTCCTCTTCGCCGCAATTCCGACGACGCTCGCCTCCATCTTCCTCGACAAGGCGGGCACGGATTCTGCTGCGGTGCTCGCTATCGCCGGCCCCTTCGTGGTGATCGCCGGCCTCTTCCAGCTCGTCGATGGCCTGCAGGCGATTGCCGCCGGCCTGCTGCGCGGCCTGAAGGATACCCGCATCCCGATGATCCTGGCGCTGATCTCCTACTGGCCGATCGGCTTCCTCGCCGCCTGGTTCTTCGCCTTCCCGGCCGGCTTTGGCGGCATCGGCGTCTGGTTCGGCTTCCTCGCCGGCCTCTCCGCCGCCTCTGTCCTGCTCAACTGGCGTTTCTACCGGCTCGTCCGGCAGAAAACCGGCGGTCGCCCTGCATGAGCCACCATGGTGCGGACCGGAAGCGTGCCGGAAAAGCCCGGCCGGTTCGCACGTCCGCAACCGGTTGATTCTCGGTCTTTTTGTCAAACGACGCGCCAACAGGCGTTACCTCCGGCCCGTATTCGCCGACGGTTCGCACTGCCGCTCTGTTTTCGTGTGATGGCCAAAGATGTTACAGGTAGGCCGTCGCTCCCTCACGGGGGCGTGGATTGAAACATGTCGATGAATACTGACCTGTCATCTGGCTGGGTGTCGCTCCCTCCGGGGGCGTGGATTGAAACTTCTGGATGTCGATGGTGGCGATCAGGAAACGGACGTCGCTCCCTCACGGGGGCGTGGATTGAAACCCACGACAGTAGCTCCCCGGCGCCGCCAGAGCCGGGTCGCTCCCTCACGGGGGCGTGGATTGAAACAAATCGGAACGGAAATCCTCCGCGCGACGCAGCCAGTCGCTCCCTCACGGGGCGTGGATTGAAACTTCGCCTTCTGGTCCTGCCTGTAGGAAACGAAACCGTCGCTCCCTCACGGGGGCATGGATTGAAACCTTCGAAAGCCTCGGCGAAGACATGCCTGGCATGGTTGCTCCCTCGGGGGCGTGGATTGCAACGGCCGCCCACAAACAACAGGGGTGCTCGTTGTTCCTTTGTTGAATGGGGTTAGCGCTGTTGGATCACTCGGCCGCCAAAACCAGAAGGCCCCGGACATTGTCCGGGGCCTTCAATTGTGCCGGGGCTTTTACGCCCGCTCTGGAATAGCCTCTTCGCCCTTCTTCTCGCGCACCAGGTTGATGAAGCGGCGGAAGAGGTAGTGGCTGTCCTGCGGGCCGGGGGAGGCTTCCGGGTGGTGCTGCACGGAGAAGACCGGCTTGCCGGTGAGGCGCAGGCCGCAGTTCGAGCCGTCGAACAGCGAGATATGGGTTTCTTCCACGCCAGCGGGCAGCGAGGAGGAGGCGACGGCGAAGCCGTGGTTCATCGAGACGATCTCGACCTTGCCGGTCGTGTGGTCCTTCACCGGATGGTTTGCGCCGTGATGGCCCTGGTGCATCTTTTCGGTGGTCGCGCCGACAGCGAGGCCGAGCATCTGGTGGCCGAGGCAGATGCCGAAGACCGGGATGTCCGTTTCGATCAGCGTCTTGATGACCGGCACGGCATATTCGCCGGTGGCGGCCGGGTCGCCCGGGCCGTTGGAGAGGAAGATGCCGTCCGGCTTCTGGGCCAGCACCTCTTCGGCGCTGGTCGTTGCCGGCATGACGGTGACCTTGCAGCCGAGGCCGGCGAAGAGGCGCAGGATGTTGCGCTTCACGCCGTAGTCGAGCGCGACGATGTGGTATTTCACGTCGGCGTCCGCGAGGTCTTCGGCGCCCTCGTTCCATACCCACGGCTTTTCGCTCCAGCGCGAGGACTGGCCGGAGGAGGCGACCTTGGCGAGGTCGAGGCCGACGAGGCCGCTCCAGGCTTTGGCTTCCGCCTTCAATGTCTCGATGTCGAAGACGCCGTTCGGGTCGTGGGCGATCACCGCGTTCGGCGCGCCGTTTTCGCGGATCCAGGCGGTCAGCGCGCGCGTGTCGATGCCGGAGAGGCCGATGATGCCGCGGGCCTTCAGCCAGGCGTCGAGGTGCTTCGTGGCGCGGTAGTTCGACGGCTCGGTGATGTCGGCCTTGAAGATCGTGCCGACGGCGCCGTGGCGCGCGGCGGGTGTCAGGTCTTCGATGTCCTCGTCATTGGCGCCGATATTGCCGATATGCGGGAAGGTGAAGGTGACGATCTGGCCGAGATAGGAGGGGTCGGTCAGGATTTCCTGGTAGCCGGTCAGCGCCGTGTTGAAGCAGACTTCCGCGGTCACCTTGCCGGTGGCGCCAATGCCCTTGCCTTCGATCACCGTGCCGTCGGCGAGGACGAGAAGGGCGGTCGGCTTTTCGGTGGTCCATGCGGGGGTCGAGGTCATATTCATCCCGTTTCCGGCACCGGGCGTGAGGCTTGAAAACGTCGCCGCCAGGCACCATTTGAGGTCGCAGGCAAGGGCGCGCGGAAACCCGCGTTGGTTCGCCCTGATTGCCAAATTTCGTGCAGGTGCCGGAAAATAGACAAAGCGGATGACGGGGTCAACCGCCGCCTGTGGATTGCGTGGAATTATAAAGCGTTGAAATTCAATTGCTTACGCAATCCGTTTGCGGTTTGACCCCTTGCCGGTCTATGAGCATGCACAATCGAACGATGATCGAGGCCTCGCCGCGCACCGGCGCCGGCGGCCTCCCATGGAGAAAATGATGCGCGAGAACTTCGCAAATTCCCTCAAGGATGCACTCAAGGCCAAGGACGCCTGCCGTGTTTCTACGCTGCGCCTGATCCAGGCCAAGCTGAAGGACTGCGACATTGCCAACCGCGGCGCGGGCAAGGGCCCCGTCGAGGACGACGAAGTGTTGCAGATCCTCGCCAAGATGATCAAGCAGCGCGAAGAATCGGCAAAGATCTTCGGCGACAACGGTCGTCCGGAACTCGCGGCGCAGGAGCGTGCAGAAATCAAGGTCATCGAGGATTTCCTGCCCGAGCAGATTTCCGAGGACAAGATGAAGGACCTGATTGCCGCCGCCATCTCCGAGATTGGCGCGCAGGGCCTGCGCGACATGGGCAAGGTCATGGCCGTGTTGAAGGAGCGTTATCCCGGCCAGATGGATTTCGCCAAGGCCTCCGGCGTGGTGAAGGACCTGCTGAAGTAATCCGGTGGCGACAGGTTTGAACGAAAGGGCGGCTTCGGCCGCCCTTTCTGTTTGAACACGCATCCCGTGCAGCTACGGGAACCAAAAGCCAAGAGCGCAGTTATACGGAAAGAACAGGAGCCCGACGGTGCAGCGATGATCGCGCATCGGCCCGCCCCGGCGAAGTGCATGCTGTGCCGCCGGCTATGTTTGTGCGTTGACGCCCGGTGGCCGTTTTCGTCAAACGGAGGCCGAGCCGATGCGTGTGTTGTCCTTCCTTCCCCTTGCCATGCTAGCCTTCGTCGGACCGGCACGCGCGCACGACGCGGCGAGTGGCTGGCAGTACGCGCAGTTCTGCTGCAACGGCAACAGCCACAATGGCGACTGCCAGACGATACCCGCGACGACCGTACGCATCATCACGGGCGGCTATCAGGTGACGCTGGCGCCCGGCGACCACCGGCTCGCCACGCGCAGTCATATCTTTCGCCTGCCGCAGAATACCGTCCGCCGCTCGCAGGATGGCGAGTACCACCTTTGCCTCTACCCGACGGAGGATACGCCGCGCTGCTTCTACGTGCCGGACATGGGATTTTGACGCGCAGCCTGTGAATTGCTGTGGGTGACCGACTATTGCTGGCGGCGGGGCATCGGCATGGTTATATGAACCTTGACCGAGGTACCCATGCGCTTTTCCAACGCCTTCCTAGACGAGATCCGTGACCGCGTTTCCATTTCGGACGTGATCGGCAAGCGTGTGACCTGGGACCGCCGCAAGACCAATGTCTCGCGCGGCGACTATTGGGCGTGCTGCCCGTTCCACGGCGAAAAGTCGCCGAGCTTCCACTGCGAGGATCGCAAGGGCCGCTACCATTGTTTCGGCTGCGGCGTTTCCGGCGATCATTTCCGCTTCCTGACCGATCTCGACGGGCTGGCCTTCCCGGAGGCGGTGCAGCAGATCGCCGACATGGCCGGCGTCGCCATGCCGCAACCGGACCCGCAGGCCGAGCAGCGCGAGAAGGAGCGCATGGGTCTCGTCGAGGTCATGGATATGGCCACGCGTTTCTTCGAGGACCACCTGCAGACACCAGCCGGCGCCAAGGCGCGCGCCTATCTGCGCGACCGTGGGCTGACGGGGCGCACCATCGAGACGTTCCGGCTCGGTTTTGCGCCGGAGAGCCGCAATGCGCTGAAGGAGCACCTCGCCGGCAAGGGTGTGCCGAAGGAGGCGATCGAGGCGTGCGGCCTCGTCGTGCACGGACCGGAGATCCCGGTCTCCTATGACCGCTTTCGCGACCGCATCATGTTCCCGATCCTGTCGATCCGGGAAAAGGTCATCGCCTTCGGCGGCCGCGCCATGTCGCCGGATGCGCCAGCGAAGTATCTGAATTCCAACGAGACTGAACTCTTCCACAAAGGGGGCGTGCTCTACAACCATGCGCGCGCCCGCAAGGGTGCGCAGGGCGCGGATGGTCCCGGCACGATCATCGCCGTCGAAGGTTATATGGACGTGATCGCGCTCCATCAGGTGGGCATCGAGAATGCCGTTGCGCCGCTCGGCACGGCGCTCACGGAAAACCAGCTCGAACTGCTGTGGAAGATGACGCCGGAGCCGGTGCTCTGCTTCGACGGGGATGGCGCGGGTATCCGAGCGGCGAACCGCGCCGCCGATCTCGCGCTGCCGTTCATCAAGCCGGAGCGTACCGTGCGCTTCGCATTGCTGCCTGACGGCAAGGACCCGGACGATCTGGTGCGCCACGAGGGCCGCGCGCCTTTCGACAAGGTGATGGCCAGCGCCCGGCCACTCGCGGAGATGATCTGGAGCCGCGAGGTTCAGGGCGTGAATTTCGACACGCCGGAAAGTCGCGCGGCGCTGGAAGCGCGCCTGCGCCAGGTGACCGCCGTGATAGCCGACGAGGACGTGCGCCGGCACTACCAGCAGAACATGCGCGACCGGTTGAACACCTTTTTCCGTCCCGTCCAGCGGCAGGGCAGCGGCAATTTTTCCGGCAACCGGCAGGGCAAGGGTGGCGCGCGCAATGCGCCGCAGGGCAATGCCGCGCCTACCGGCGTTTCCGATCGATTGATGCGTTCGGCGCTGGTGCGCGGCGCGCAGGAGCTGCCGGCACTGCGTGAAAGCGTTCTGGCGCTCACCGTCGTCAACCATCCCGGCCTGCTCTTCAGCGACTATGACGAAATCGCCATCATTGAATATGAAAACCGCGACCTGCAAAGGCTCTGGTCGGCGCTCATCGGCATTGCCGGTGCCATTGGCGCCCGGCTTGAGCGTGACCGGTTGATCGAGGAACTGGAGGCCGCCGGCTTCGATACGGTGCTGAAAACCCTCGAACAGCAGGTCCGCAATTCCCGCCTGTGGACCGCGACGGTGGAAGCAGCCCCCGAGGATGCCCGCGAAGGCTACCTGCAGGCGCTGGCACTGCACAAGCGCACCCGCGCGCTACTCTGGCAGCGCCGCGAGCTGGAACGGGAACTCGCCGTCTCGACCGAAGAGGGCGACGGCGAACGGGTGCCGCAGATTCTTCGTGCGCTACAGGAGGTGCAACAGGAGACCGTGCGCCTGGAGAACCAGGAGGCGATCATCGAAGGTTTTGGTGTGCTTTCCGGTCGGGTGAAGGGGCCTGCGGCGCGTTAGAATCAGGGCACGCCGCCAAAAAATTCCGGCATCCGGTGCGCCCGCCCGCCGTCAACCGTTGAAGACGATCGACAGCTTGTTGCCCGAAGGATCGCGCGCATAGGCGGAGTACCAGTCCGGCCCGTATTGCGGGCGGGGGCCAGGGGCGCCGTCATCCGTTCCGCCATGGGCGAGTGCTGCCGCGTGGAAGGCGTGCACCTCGTCCCGCGACACAGCCGGAAAACCGATCATCGTGCCGTTCCCGGCACTTGCCGGCTCGCCGTTGAAGGGCGTGCAAAGCCAGAGCGTGAAGCCTTTTTCGCCGCCGCCCTGGGTGTAGCCGCGCCATCCCGGGAAGTCGGACCGGACCGCCCAGCCGATCGTCGAGAGCACCGCATCGTAGAATGCTGTCGTCGCCGCGGCGTCGGATGTGCCGAGTGTCGCATAGAGATCCATCATCGTTCTCCTTCCTCATGGCATGCAACTTTATCTTGAAATCGGAACAAATCAAGAACATTATGGAGGAAGGGTGAAAGTTGCCTGTGGAGCGGTTGCCGAGGGTCCCATGCCTGGCCGAATGGAGATAAGAACGTGTTCATGATGACCCAGACCAGACCAGCCAGCCCTGTTGCCGCCCTGTTCGATGCGCCGTCGGCGCGCCCCCTCGACGTGCTGAAGCGCGTCTATGGCTATGATGCCTTCCGCGGCAAGCAGCAGGCGGTGATCGAGCGCGTGACGGCCGGCGGGGATGCCGTCGTGCTGTTCCCGACGGGCGCGGGAAAATCGCTGTGCTTCCAGATCCCGGCACTCTGCCGCGAGGGTGTGGGCATCGTCATCTCGCCGCTCATCGCCTTGATGCGCGACCAGGTGGAGGCCTTGAAGCAACTTGGCGTCAAGGCGGCGGCGCTCAATTCGTCGCTCTCCCGCGAGGAATATTTCGCGGTGCGCGATGCGATGCGCACGGGCGATCTCGACATGCTTTACGTGACGCCGGAGCGCATCGTCACGGAGGGCTTTGCCGAACTCGTCGCCGATGCCCGTATCGCGCTCTTCGCCATCGACGAGGCCCATTGCGTTTCGCAATGGGGCCACGATTTCCGGCCGGAATATCGCACGCTTGGCATGCTGAGTGAACGCTATCCCGGCGTGCCGCGCGTGGCACTGACGGCGACGGCGGATCCACACACCCGTGAGGACATCATCGAGCGCCTGGGACTTCAGGACGCCGAGGTCTTCTCCACCAGCTTCGACCGGCCGAACATTTCCTACGAGATCGCCGAGCGCGATCAGGCACGCCAGCAATTGCTGCGTTTCCTGTCGCGCCACCAGGGAGCGAGCGGCATCGTCTATTGCCTGTCGCGCGCCAAGGTGGAGGACACGGCGGAGTGGCTGAACACGCAGGGCATTCGTGCGCTGCCCTATCATGCCGGGTTCGACCGCTCGGTGCGCGACGCCAACCAGGATGCGTTCCTGAAGGAGGAAAACCTCTGTCTCGTCGCGACCGTCGCTTTCGGCATGGGCATCGACAAGCCGGATGTGCGCTACGTCGCCCATCTCGACCTGCCGGGTTCGGTGGAGGCCTATTATCAGGAGACCGGCCGCGCCGGGCGTGATGGCCTGCCGTCCGAGGTCTGGATGGCTTACGGCATGGCGGATGTCGTTCAGCGCCGCAAGATGATCGACGAGGGCAATGCAGCCGACGAGATCAAGCGTGTTGAACGCGCCAAGCTGATGTCGTTGCTCGCCATCTGCGAGACGGCGGGCTGCCGCCGCAAGGCGATCCTCGCCCATTTCGGCGAATCCCACGCCGGCCAGTGTGGCAATTGCGATACCTGCCGCAACCCGGTTGAGACCTGGGATGGCAGCGAAGCCGCCATCAAGGCGCTCGCCGCAGTCTACCGTACGGGCGAGCGGTTCGGCGCGGCCCATGTCATCGATGTGCTGCAGGGGGCAGTGAATGAAAAGACGGAGCGTTTCGGTCATACCGGCCTGCCGGTGTTCGGGGTGGGCAGCGATGTGCCGCCCCGCATCTGGCAGTCGATCTTCCGGCAATTGCTGTCCATGGGGCTGATCAGCGTCGATCACGCGGCCTATGGGGCCCTGAAGCTGGAGCCGGACGCGCGCGCCGTCTTCCGCCGCGAGCGCGAGGTTTTCTTCCGCAAGGACCGGCCGCAGACGGGACGCAAGGCGAAAGCCGGCAATTCGCCCGCCGCCCGCGAGCGTTCGAACCTCACCGGCTCCGATCGCGAGCTCTTCGAGGCGTTGCGCGCCGAGCGCCTTACCATCGCCAAGGACCTCGATGTGCCACCCTATGTCGTCTTCCCGGATACGACCCTGATCGCGCTTGCCAAGGAGCGGCCGCGCGACCGCGAGGAACTTCTGGACATTCCCGGCATCGGCCTCTCGAAGCGCGACCGGTTCGGCGATGCCTTCCTCGCCGTCATCGAGGACTTCGCCGGCTAGGTTTTTTCATCCGTCCTGTCGGAACGTTTATCCGTCGTTCGTCCTTGTGTCTGTTCAGCAAGGAGGACGCCACGATGAAAGTCACCCAGCATCTCTGGTTCGAAAAGGACATGGAAGCCGCCATCGGCTTCTATACGTCGCTCATTCCGGGCTCATCCGTTCAGTGGATTTCACCGCTGCTGGCGGAAACGCCGAGCGGCCCGCCCGGCAGCGTCAAGGTCGCAAGCTTCACGCTCGGCGACCAGCGCTACATGGCGATCGAGGCGGGGCCACTCGACCCGTTCAACCACAGCTTTTCCATCATGGTCGAATGCGAAACGCAGGGCGATCTCGACCGGCTGTGGGATGCCTTGAAGGAAGGTGGCGCGGTGGAGCAGTGCGGCTGGCTGAAGGATCGCTGGGGCCTCTCCTGGCAGATTGCGCCGACACGGCTCGGCGAGCTGATGAACGATCCGGACCAGGCGAAGGTCAAGCGCGTCACCGAGGCGATGCTGAAGATGGTGAAGCTGGATATTGCAGGGCTGGAGGCCGCTGCCGCGGCCGCAGGGTAGGGGCTTGGCGGCACGTGCATTGCTCCCCATGTCGGGGAAGGACCCTCAAAGGCGAGCATCTGCCGTGCCGAATGCCAAAACAAAGCCGAAGGCAGAACCTCTTCGGACCCTTCGTATCATCTGGGGTGTTTTCACGATTGTGCTCGGCACGGCAATCGGTGCCGCGGCCGGCTGGGAGAGCCATGGTCTCGCCGGTGCCGTTGCGATGGGCTTCGTGGGATCTTTGGTCGGCGGGTTCCTCAGCTCTCCGTCGATCGCCGCGCAGTTTTTCCACTGATGGTCAGAAGGGTCACTCGGCCTACATCCTGACCGTCATCCCGCCATCGACCACCAGCACATGGCCGTTGACGAAGGAGGCCGCGTCGCTTGCCAGGAACACGGCGGCGCCGGCGATTTCGTCGGGGCGGGCCCAGCGCTGGACGGGGATGCGCTGGCGCACGAAGGGCATCAGGTCATCGTTGGCGGCGAGGGCTGCGTTGGTTTCCGTCGCGAACCAGCCGGGGGCGATGGCATTGCTGGTAATGCCATGGGGGGCGTATTCCACGGCCATGCTGCGCATCAGGCCGGTGAGGCCCTGCTTGGCGGCGGGGTAGACGCCGTCGTTCGGCATGGCGACCTGCCCGCCGATCGAGGTGATGGCGATCAGCCGGCCGTGGCCGTTGCGTTTCATCAAGGCAGCCGCATCGCGCGACAGGCTGACGGCGGCGGCAAGGTCGGTGCGGATGAGGTCGTCGATTGCCTCGTCGTCCATCTCGGCCAGAGGGCGGCGGTCACGCGCGCCGACATTGTTGACCAGCACGTCGAGCCTACCGTGCCGGCGCTCGATGTCGGCGAGCGCCGCGCGCTGGGCCGGGCGATCGGCGATGTCGAAGGCGGCTGCCGACGCGCTTCCGCCAAGGGCAATGATCTTCGCCACGGCGTCGTCGAGCGTCGCGGCCGTGCGGCCCGTCACCACGACATGCGCGCCGGCTTCCGCCAGCGCCCTGGCGATCTCGAAGCCGAGGCCGCGTCCGCCGCCGGTGACGAGCGCCACGCGGCCTTTTTGGGAAAACCTGTCCAGTATTGTCATGATGCGTCCTTTCGGGAGGCCACCGGATAGCGGCGGAGCGCATCTGTCAACCCTGCCGGGCGGGGTTTGCCCTCCGGCGAAAAGGCGCTATGTCCGCCTAGAAAGGACTCTTCCCATGGCTCAGAATATCTACGATCAGCCCGCCTTCTTCGAGGGCTACAGCAGCCTGCCCCGCTCGGTTCACGGGCTCGCGGGGGCTGCGGAATGGGAATCGGTGCGCGCGCTGCTGCCCGATCTTGCGGGCAAGCGCATCGTCGATCTCGGCTGCGGTTTCGGCTGGTTCGCGCGCCATGCGGCGGCGGAAGGGGCGGCGAGCGTGCTGGGCCTCGACCTTTCGGAAAACATGATCGCCCGGGCGAAGGCGGAGACGGCGTCGCCCGCCGTGCGCTACGAGATTGCCGATCTCGATCGGCTGGACCTGCCGCCGGGCGGCTTCGATTTCGCCTATTCGTCGCTCGCCTTCCATTATGTCGCGGATTTCGACCGGCTGGTGCGCAGCATCCACGCGGCGCTGGTGCCGGGCTCGTCCTTCGTCTTCACCATCGAGCATCCGATCTACATGGCGCCGTCGAAGCCCGATTGGGCCGAGGTCGGCGACACGACGGTCTGGCCGGTGGATAACTACCTCGTGGAAGGGCCGCGCACGACGGACTGGCTTGCCAAGGGTGTCGTCAAGTATCACCGCATGCTCGGCACGACGTTGAATGCGCTGATTGGAGCGGGTTTTGTCATCCGCCATGTGGAGGAATGGCGGCCCAGCGAGGCGCAGCTTGCGGACCATCCGGAATGGCAGGTGGAACTGAATCGGCCGATGTTCCTGCTGATTGCCTGCGATCGTCCGTAAACGGGCAAAAGAGCGGACGGGGCCTTTACGCGGCCTCCGGCTGCGCTAGAACTATGCTCCATAGAGCCACTCGCCGGCAGCACGATCAAAAAGACAAGCCGGCGTTATCGGAAGGGGAGCCGAGGCCATGACAAGACTGACACTGCCACTTGATGGCGCCTGCCGTTGCGGACGCGTGAAAATCCGCATCAGCGCGCCGCCGATGATCACCATGGCCTGTCATTGCACCGGTTGCCAGCGCATGTCGGGCAGCGCCTATTCGCTGAGCGCGGCGATCCCGACGGACGGGTTTGCGGTGATCGAGGGTGAGCCCGTCGTGGCCGGCGCGAGCCCGGAAGCGGGCCATCATTTCTGCCCGGATTGCATGACCTGGATGTTCACCCGGCCGGCCGGGCTCGATTTCTTCGTCAATGTCCGGCCGACCATGCTCGACGATACCGGCTGGTACAGTCCCTTCGTCGAGACCTATACGAGCGAAAAACTCGAATGGGCGACGACGCCTGCCGCGCACAGCTATGAAAAATTCCCGCCGATGGAGGATTTTGAAACGCTGATGGCCGGCTATGCGGCGAGCGTCGCCTGAACCGTCGAACCTTTCTTAAAGCTATGAGTGCGCGCCCATGACCTCCGCCTTCGTCGCCCATCTGCAATCCGAACTCGACGGCCTTAAGTCCGCCGGTCTCTACAAGTCCGAGCGCGTCATCACCTCCAAGCAGGCCGGTGAGATCGCCGTCGCCTCGGGCGAGCGCGTGTTGAATTTTTGCGCCAACAACTATCTTGGTCTTGCCGACAATGAGGAGCTGGCTGAGGCCGGCAAGGCGGCGCTGGACCGCTACGGCTACGGCATGGCCTCGGTGCGTTTCATCTGTGGCACGCAGGAGGAGCACAAGCAGCTCGAAGCCCGCATCTCGGCCTTTCTTGGGTTGGAAGACACCATCCTCTATTCCTCCTGCTTCGACGCAAATGGCGGCCTCTTCGAGACGCTGCTGTCCGAAGAGGATGCCATCATTTCGGATGCGCTGAATCACGCCTCGATCATCGACGGCGTGCGGCTCTCCAAGGCGAAGCGCTTCCGCTATGCCAACAACGACATGACGGCTCTGGAGGAGGAACTGAAGAAGGCGGAAGGCTCGCGCTTCAAGATGATCGCCACGGACGGCGTCTTCTCGATGGATGGCATCATCGCCAACCTGCAGGGTGTCTGCGACCTTGCCGAAAAATACGGCGCCATGGTCATGGTCGACGACAGCCATGCGGTCGGCTTCGTCGGAAAACACGGCCGGGGCTCGGCCGAACATTGCGGCGTTGAAGGCCGCGTCGATATCATCACCGGCACGCTCGGCAAGGCGCTCGGTGGCGCGTCCGGCGGCTATACGTCGGGCAAGCGTGAGGTGGTGGAATGGCTGCGCCAGCGCTCGCGGCCCTATCTCTTCTCCAACACGCTCGCCCCGGTCATCGCGGCCGCTTCACTGAAGGTCTTCGACCTGATCGACAACGGTGACGCGCTGCGCCAGCGTCTCTATGCCAATGCGGACCTGTTCCGCACGGAGATGACGAAGCTAGGCTTTACCCTGGCGGGCGAGGGGCATGCGATCATTCCGGTCATGCTGGGCGATGCCACGCTCGCGCAGGAAATGGCGTCGCGCATGTTGACCAAGGGCGTCTACGTCGTCGGCTTTTCCTTCCCCGTCGTGCCGCGCGGCCAGGCACGTATCCGCACCCAGATGTCGGCGGCGCACAGCGAGGCGGATGTTCGCAAAGCGATTCAAGTTTTCGCCGATGTCGGACGCGAGCTGGGCGTCATTTAAAGAATCCTCTGAATCCCTTGTGGAGATTTCGTCATGTCGAACATGATGCGTGCGCTGGTTAAAGCGAAACCTGAAGTCGGCCTCTGGATGGAGACCGTTCCGGTGCCGGAGGTCGGGCCGAACGATGTCTTGATCCGGGTGAAGAAGTCGGCGATCTGCGGCACGGACGTGCATATCTGGAACTGGGATCATTGGGCCCAGAAGACCATTCCGGTGCCGATGGTGGTCGGCCATGAGTTCGTCGGTGAGATTGCCGAGATCGGCTCGTCGGTCACCAAGTACCATGTCGGCGAGCGCGTCTCGGGCGAGGGGCATATCGTCTGCGGCAAGTGCCGCAACTGCCGGGCCGGCCGTGGGCATCTGTGCCACTACACCAAGGGTGTCGGCGTCAACCGGCCGGGCTCCTTCGGCGAGTTCGTCTGCATTCCCGAGCACAATGTCGTGCCGATCCCCGACGAGGTGCCGGACGAGGTGGCGGCGATCTTCGACCCGTTCGGCAATGCCGTGCACACCGCGCTCTCCTTCGATCTGGTGGGCGAGGACGTGCTCGTCACCGGCGCAGGACCGATCGGCATCATGGGGGCGATGGTCGCAAAACGCTCCGGAGCGCGAAAGGTCGTCATCACCGACATCAATCCCGTTCGCCTCGATCTCGCCCGCAAGGTCGGTATCGATTATGTCGTCGATGCATCGAAGCAGGATCTGGCCGAAGTGATGACCGAGATCGGCATGACGGAAGGGTTCGACGTTGGCCTGGAAATGTCCGGCGCGCCGCCGGCCTTCCGCTCGATGATCGACGCGATGAACAATGGCGGCAAGATCGCCATTCTGGGCATCGCGCCAGATGGTTTCGGCATCGACTGGAACAAGGTGATCTTCAAGATGCTGACGCTGAAGGGCATCTATGGCCGGGAAATGTTCGAGACCTGGTACAAGATGATCGCCTTCGTGCAGGGCGGGCTGGACCTCTCGCCCATCATCACCCACCGCATCAAGATCGACGAGTTCCGCGACGGCTTCGAGGCGATGCGCTCGGGCAATTCCGGCAAGGTCGTCATGGACTGGCACTGAGAGGAGATATGGTATGAAATACGAAGGAAGTTGCCATTGCGGCAATATCGCCTTTGAGGTCGAGGGCGAGTTCGATAGCGGGCTCGACTGCAACTGTTCCCTGTGTCGTCGGCGCGGCGGCCTTCTTGCCTTCGTGCCTGCGGAAAAATTCACGCTGACGACGCCCAAAGAGAACGTCTCCACCTACCAGTTCAACCGTCACGTTATCGAGCACCACTTCTGCGCCAATTGCGGCATCGCGCCCTACGGTGAGGGCAAGGATCCGAAGGGAAACAGTGTGGCGGCGATCAATCTGCGCTGCCTTCCGGCGATCGATCTTGAGACATTGATCATCACCAAGGTCGATGGAAAGTCGTTTTGAAACTCTGGCGTGCGAATCGGTGCGCGCGGGGGAATGGCGGGGCGAAGACGGAGGCTCTTGTCTTTTCGGGATTTGCGCCTACATGAAGGCTCAATCACCCGGATCCGCCGACTTGCCAGTTCGCGAAGCCGAATCGTAACCTTTTGCGGCTTTTTTGCCGGAAAAGCTTGACGGAACCGAAAATTCTGGGAATCACCATTGTTGGCGAGCAAGGAACGGGTACGGCAGATCGGGAAGTCATGTCAATTGTGTTGCCTCGGCAACATATCCATAGTCCCGCGGGCCGGGATGTGGTTAATCAGGATTTAATTGTCAATCCGTTAGGTCAGGGACGCTGAGAAGCGATTGCGCATGCCGAAGGGCGATCGGCTGCGGAAACCCTAACCGCTTGAAAACTGGATGCTCAGGAAAGCGACGAAATAAATGGCGACAAAGGTCAAAGAGAACGAGGAAGTCGAAAACGAACGCGAAGGCGCATCCGACGGCCCACTTCTCGATCTTTCCGATGATGCAGTCAAGAAGATGATCAAGGCCGCCAAGAAGCGCGGCTATGTCACGATGGACGAGCTGAATTCTGTCCTGCCGTCCGAGGAAGTGACCTCGGAGCAGATCGAGGACACGATGGCCATGCTCTCCGACATGGGCATCAACGTCATCGAGGACGAGGACTCCGAAGAGGCGGCCCCGAGCAGCGAAGACGAGGCGAGCGACGACGACAACGAGAGCGAAGGCGGCGAGATCGCGCCTTCCAGCGGTACCGCGCTTGCGACCGCGAAGAAGAAGGAGCCGACCGACCGCACGGACGATCCGGTTCGCATGTACCTGCGCGAAATGGGTTCCGTCGAACTCCTGTCGCGCGAGGGCGAAATCGCCATCGCCAAGCGCATCGAAGCCGGCCGCGAGACGATGATCGCCGGCCTCTGTGAGAGCCCGCTGACGTTCCAGGCCATCATCATCTGGCGGGATGAACTCAACGAAGGCCAGACGCTGCTGCGCGAGATCATCGATCTCGAGACGACCTATTCCGGTCCCGAGGCGAAGGCTGCCCCGCAGTTCCAGAGCCCGGAAAAGATCGAGGCCGACCGCAAGGCTGCCGAGGAAAAAGAACGGACCCGCAAGCCGCGCGCTGCCAACGACGACGACATCACCAATGTCGGCGGCGACAGCATGCCGGCAGAGGAAGAGGAAGAGGACGACGACGAGTCGAACCTTTCGCTCGCCGCCATGGAAGCGGAACTGCGTCCGCAGGTCATGGAAACGCTCGACACGATCGCCGAGACCTACAAGAAGCTGCGCAAGCTGCAGGACCAGCAGGTGGAAGCCCGCCTGCAGGCGACCGGCACGCTGTCTCCTGCCCAGGAGCGCCGCTACAAGGAGCTCAAGGACGAGCTGATCACGGCCGTGAAGTCGTTGTCGCTCAACCAGAACCGTGTCGACAGTCTTGTCGAGCAGCTCTACGACATCTCCAAGCGCCTGATGCAGAACGAAGGCCGCTTGCTGCGCCTTGCCGAAAGCTATGGCGTCAAGCGCGATTCGTTCCTGGAACAGTATTCCGGCGCGGAGCTCGATCCGAACTGGATGAAGTCGATCGCCAATCTGGCCGCCCGCGGCTGGAAGGAATTTGCGCGTTCGGAAAACACGACGATCCGCGATATCCGTCAGGAGATCCAGAACCTCGCCACGGAAACCGGCATCTCGATTGCCGAATTCCGCCGCATCGTTTCGATGGTGCAGAAGGGCGAACGCGAAGCCCGCATCGCCAAGAAGGAGATGGTGGAAGCCAACCTCCGTCTCGTGATCTCGATTGCCAAGAAGTACACGAACCGTGGCCTTCAGTTCCTGGATCTCATCCAGGAAGGCAATATCGGCCTCATGAAGGCGGTCGACAAGTTCGAGTATCGCCGCGGCTACAAGTTCTCCACCTACGCGACGTGGTGGATTCGTCAGGCGATCACCCGTTCGATCGCCGACCAGGCGCGCACGATCCGCATTCCGGTGCACATGATCGAGACGATCAACAAGATCGTCCGCACCTCGCGCCAGATGCTGCACGAGATCGGCCGCGAGCCGACCCCGGAAGAACTGGCCGAAAAGCTCGCCATGCCGCTCGAAAAGGTCCGCAAGGTCCTGAAGATCGCCAAGGAGCCGATCTCGCTCGAAACCCCCGTGGGTGACGAAGAGGATTCGCATCTCGGCGATTTCATCGAGGACAAGAACGCGCTTCTGCCGATCGACGCCGCCATCCAGGCGAACCTGCGCGAGACGACGACCCGCGTGCTGGCATCGCTCACGCCGCGCGAAGAGCGCGTGCTGCGCATGCGCTTCGGCATCGGCATGAACACCGACCACACGCTCGAAGAAGTCGGCCAGCAGTTCTCGGTTACCCGCGAACGTATCCGCCAGATCGAAGCGAAGGCGCTGCGCAAGCTCAAGCACCCGAGCCGCTCCCGCAAGCTGAGAAGCTTCCTGGACAGCTAAGTCCGCCGGACTGTGGATCCGCAACAAGACGAAAGCCGGGCCTTGCGCCCGGCTTTTTGCATTTGTGCACAGGGTCTCGGATAAATCAGCCTCTGCCACGACCCGCTAATTGAGGTCCTGGTTTAATCCTCTGAAACTCAAGAACTCTCTTGGGAAGCCTGTCGGTTTTTCCCACCCGCAATGTGCCGGAATGGGTGATGGTGGGTTAAGGCTGGAGCGGATTGTGTCACGCCCTGGGACATTTGCGCCAACCTGCCGACAACCGGCAATTTCCCGCAACATCCTGTTTTACTGGCCATATTAGGAGCTTGCCCGGTGGACACCCGGCTCTCGCCGCAGGCCTGGCGCGAGGCGGGGGTCGATTCGACGCGTTCGCCCCCCGCTGCTAGCCTTGTCGCACGTCATTGGATTGAAGAGCGCATTGCGGGGAGGAGCGTGCGCGCAACGAGGATTGGATATATGGCCGGAAGCATTCTGAACGCCCTTGGCGTTTCTCTTCGCTACAGCGGTGGCTCTTCTGCGTGGTTTTCTGCCACTGGCTCGGGCCCCCGGCTGAACGGCACGGCCAGGAACGACTCGATGTGGGGTGACGGCGCGGTCGATGTCACGATGGCTGGCGGCGCCGGTGATGACATCTACTATCTCTATTCGACGCGCAATCGGGCGTTCGAGGCGGGCGGGGAGGGCATCGATACGATCTCCACTTGGATGAGCTATACGCTGCCGTCGCATATCGAGAACCTCACCGTCACCGGCCATGGCCGTTACGCATTCGGCAACGGTCTCGACAATATCCTGACCGGCGGTTCCGGCAGCCAGACGATAGACGGCGGCGCAGGTAACGATGTGCTGATCGGGGGCGGGGGTGCCGACATCTTCGTCATCCGCAAGGGCAATGGCAGCGATCTTGTTACGGACTTCGGCGCGGACGACACGCTGCGCCTTGATGGCTACGGCCTTACCTCCTTCGCGGGCGTGCTTGCCGCCATGGACCAGGAGGGAGAAGACGTGCGCCTCGCGCTCGGTGGTGGGGAGAGTTTTGTCTTCGCCGACACGACGATCGCCGATTTCCGGCCCGACCAGTTCCGCCTCGCGCTCGACAGGTCGGCACTGGCGCTGACCTTCGTCGATCATTTCAACAGGCTGAGCCTTTCGGACGACGGCGGCACATGGGACACCCGGCACTGGTGGGCGCCGGAAAAGGGCGCGACGCTGACCGAAAACGGCGAAAAGCAGTGGTATGTGAACCCGTCCTACGGCCCGACCTCGACGGTCAATCCGTTCTCGGTCGATGACGGCGTTCTGACGATTACGGCGGAGAAGACGCCCGACGATATCCGCCCAATCATCGACGGGTACGAATACACGTCCGGCATGCTGACGACGCATTCCTCCTTTTCTCAAACCTATGGCTACTTCGAGATCCGCGCCGACATGCCCGACGAGCGCGGAACCTGGCCGGCCTTCTGGCTGCTGCCCGCAGACGGCTCCTGGCCGCCCGAACTCGACGTGGTGGAAATGCGCGGCCAGGACCCCAACACAGTGCATGTCACGGTTCATTCGAACGAGACCGGCAAGCGCAGCTCGATCTCCAGTGCCGTCACGGTCGACGACACCGGCGGGTTCCACAACTACGGTGTGCTCTGGACGCCTGAGAAGATCGTCTGGTATTTCGACGACGTCGCGGTCGCCAGCGCCGAAACCCCAGACGATATGCACGACCCGATGTACATGATCGTCAATCTGGCGGTCGGCGGAGTGGCGGGTAGACCCGATGCCGGGCTGGATGACGGCGCCGAGTTGAAGGTCGACTACATTCGCGCCTATGCGCTCGACGACTGGTTGGTGTAGCCTTTCCGCCGTGGTTTCCTTGCACCCGCATCGTCCCCATGCAAGTCTGACGGCGACATGTCGAATGCGGGAGCGCTCAAGGGAATGCTGAAGCGGATTGCGGGTTTCGCGGGTTTTTCCGCTGCGGGCTTGATCGTCGGTACATTGCTTTTCGCCGCCTCGCTGACGCCGAGCCTGTTGCCGCGCACCTATGTGACGCAGGGCCTGCTCTCCGGCGTCGCCATGGCCTGTGGCTACGGTCTTGGCGTGCTGCTTGCCGCGTTGTGGTTCTGGCTGGAACTGCCGGAGCCGAAGGATCGTGTGCGGCTGGGGCTGAAGGCGATAGTCGGCGGCGCCTGCGGCCTGGTCGCGCTGGTCTTTCTGTGGCGCACGGCCGAATGGCAGAATTCCATCCGCACGCTGATGCACCTGCCGCCGATCGAGACGGCGCATCCGTTCTATGTTGGCCTCATCGCGCTTGCGGTCTTCCTCGTCTTCCTTGCCCTGGGGCGTCTCTTTGCGCTGTTCGTGCGGCTGTTTGCCAGCACGTCGCGTCGAGCGGCCCCGCGGCGGCTCTCCTATGTCATTGGTACGGTACTGGCCGCCACGCTGTTCTGGACATTGGCCGATGGCCTGCTCGTACGCCTCGTGCTGCACACGGCTGATTCGTCCTTCCGTCGGCTCGACCAGGTGATCGAGCCGGATACGGCAGAACCGTCCGGGCCGCTGAAATCGGGAAGTGCCGCCTCGCTGGTGCGCTGGGGCGAGCTTGGCCGCATGGGCCGTTCCTTCGTGGCAAGCGGCCCGACGGCGGCGGATATTGCTGCCTTCACCGGCAAACCGGCCATTGAGCCGCTGCGGGTCTATGCCGGCCTCAATGCCGCCGAGACGCCGGAGGCTCGCGCCAGGATCGCACTCGACGAGCTCATCCGCGTCGGTGGCTTTGAGCGCTCGACGCTGCTGATCATCATGCCGACCGGCACCGGCTGGGTCGATCCCGAGGGGATCGATACGGTCGAGTACCTGCACCACGGCGACATCGCCAGCGTCGCCATCCAGTATTCCTATCTCGCAAGCTGGCTCTCGCTGCTCGCCGAGCCGGATTACGGCGCCGAGGCGGCCCGCGCGCTCTTCCACGCCATCTACGGCCACTGGACCACGCTGCCGAAGGAGAGCCGCCCCAAGCTCTATCTCTACGGCCTCAGCCTTGGGGCGCTGTCGTCGGAGCAATCGGCGGAACTCTTCGAGGTGATCGGCGACCCCTATCAGGGCGCGCTGTGGGCCGGCCCGCCGTTTCCGAGCCGGATCTGGCGCAAGATGACGGCGGATCGCAATCCAGGCACGCCAGCCTGGTTGCCGCGCTTCCGCGATGGCTCCTATGTGCGCTTCACCAGCCAGCGCAATGTGCTGCCGGAGGCGGGCGATCACTGGGGGCCGATGCGCATCGTCTACCTGCAATATGCCAGCGACCCGATCGTCTTCTACGATCCTTACTCCTTCTACCGTCAGCCATCCTGGATGGACGTGCCGCGCGGGCCGGATGTCTCGCCGGATTTCCAGTGGTACCCGGTGGTCACCTTCCTGCAATTGACACTCGATATGGCCATGGCGACGACGACGCCCATGGGATTGGGGCATGTCTATGCCGGCGAGCATTATATCGACCCGTGGATCGCTGTGACCGACGTCACGGACTGGAGTGCGGCGGACATTGCGCGACTGAAGGAGAAGTTCCGCGCGGGGCGGTGAGGGGAGCGAAAGGCTGGTTTATGCACGGCTTCACTCTCCGAATGACGCCGGTAAAAAAATCGGCCCCCTTGTCGGATCGGCGCGCTGACCCACGTCCTTGTCATGTCCAAATCAAGGAGGAGACGATCATGACCTATGTCGATGGATTTTTGCTCGCCGTGCCGAAGGCCAATCTCGATGCGTACAAGAACATAGCGCGCGCGGCGGGTGATGTCTGGAAGGAGCATGGCGCGATCGACTATGTCGAGTGCATCGGCGACGACGTGCCCTATGGCGAACTCACCTCGTTTCCGCGCGCCGTGCAGGCTAAGGATGACGAGATTGTGATCTTCGCCTGGGTCACCTACGAATCGCGCGCCCGGCGTGATGAAATCGTCACCAAGGTTATGGCGGACGAGCGCCTGAAGGGGGATGCCTGGAAGGATGTCTTTGATGGCAAGCGCATGATCTATGGCGGCTTCCAGGCGATCGTCGAGTTGTGAGCAGAGGCAGGTTACGGTATCACTGCGCCGGATAGCTTTGCAAAGGATGCGCCCATGCAGGACCTCTATTACGCGATCGTCGGTACCACCACGGATACCAATGCCGGCCTCGCACGGTTCATGGGCGTCATCCTCATCTTCATCGTCGTGGTCGGCACCCTGTTCTGGGCGATCGGCTGAGGCGCCGGGCGCCATGGCGCAGAAAATCCTGACGGTCCAAACGCGCGGGCAGGGGCTCTATGAGTTCACCGGCGATGCCGCGGCCTTCGTGCGCGGCGCGGCGGTGGAAGAGGGGCTGCTGACGGTCTTTGTCCGCCACACATCCTGCTCGCTGCTCATCCAGGAAAATGCCGATCCGGACGTGCGGCGCGATCTCGACCAGTTCTTCCGTCGCCTCGTGCCGCCTTCCGACGACCCGTCCATGCGCTGGATCGTGCACACCATGGAAGGGCCGGACGACATGCCGGCCCATATCAAGGCGGCCCTGACGCAGGTCTCGATCGGCATACCCGTCATGGATGGGCGTCTCGCGCTCGGCACCTGGCAGGGCCTCTATCTCTTCGAGCACCGGGACCGGCCGCACCGCCGGGAAATCGTGCTGCATCTCGGCTCTTGACGGAACACGTTCACACAGTGGAACGTTCCTGCGGTGATCCATCGAGAGGAGAGATCCATGGCGAACACCGAAAGCATCAATCATGCCGTGATCGAGGCGCTGAACAGCCGCGACTTTGCCGCCCTTGCCGCCAAGGTTAACGAGGACGTCTCGATCTCCGGCATCGGCGAGGGCATGGACAATGGCCGCGAAGCGTTGCGCGCGCGTCTTGCCCGGCATTTCGAGGCCTTTGACGAAAGCTACGACGACGCCCTGGTGATGAGCGATGCCCTCGGCAGCAACGTCGCGATAAAGCTGACGGCGCACGGCAAGAGAGCCGGCGGCGATAGCTATTCGGCGGAAAAGATCCTGCTGCTCGAACTCGAGGACGGATCGATCACCCGCATCGCCTTCTTCACCACTTCATGAAGTTGAACGCAGGCTGAACGGCGGCTTCGGCCTGCGTTCAGCCTGGCCCTTCTAAGGTCTCCTCAATCGCCGAACACGACGGTTCGGCGGAACGAAACAGGAGATCCTTCGATGGCCAGCTTTCTCAAAAAATCCATTCTTGCCGCGGTTCTCGGTCTTGGCGCGCTGACCGCCTCGGTGCCGGCCGCCTCTGCCGCAGGCCTCGACGTGACGATCGAAACGGTCGGCTATCGCAACGGATTCCTCGAAGTGCACGACAATGGCTGGCGCCGTGACCGCTGGGATCGTCGCCACGACCGCTGGGATCGCCGTAACGAGCGCCGTCATGAAACGGGCCGTCGCGGTCGCTGCTCGCCGGATCTAGCCGTGGCCAAGGCACGCGATTTCGGCGTGCGCCGCGCCCGCGTCGTCGACATGTCGCCGCGCCGGGTCGTCGTCGAAGGCTACCGTCATGGCGGCTTCAGCCGTATCGTTTTTGTCAACGACCGTGGCTGCCCGACCATGTGGCGTTAAGGGGAGGGTGCTGGTCCGCACCGGCGCTCCCTGACGGAAACCGCTCGTCACGTCACCCCCGGCCGGCGAGCGGCCACCCTCCCGGTTTCGACCGGGAGGGTTTTTGCATTTTGGCAGGTCGCAGCGCTCTCGTCTCCAAGAGGATCATGGCCGGCACCGCGCAAGCAGCTATTCTGCGTCGTACACCTGTGCGGGGCGGCATGCCCGGTCAGACTGCCAGGGTGTGAGGCATGACCATCAGGACATCGGTCGTGGAGGATGCCGCCGGGGTGGAGACGCTACTGGGCCGGTCCTATCCAGCTTTGATGGCAGGCCCCTATGAGGAGAATGTCTTTTCGCGCGCGTTGCCGCTCATGACGCGGGCAAACTCCAAGCTTTTGATATCCGGCACGTTTTACGTCGCTGAGGAAGCCGGTGACACTGTCGGTTGCGGCGGCTGGACATTCGAGCAGCCGGGTCCGGCCAGCGGACCGACGGATTGGCGCATCTGCGCCATTTCGCGGTCGATTCCGCTCACGCGCGCCGCAGCATTGGCCGTTTGATCGTCGCACGGTGCGCCGACATGGCATTGCGCCGCGGCGCCTCCCGTTTTCAGGCCTTCTCCAGCCTGAACGCGGAACCATTTTATGAAAGCGTCTGTCTCAAACGACAGGGCGTCATTCAAATTCCCATGGCCGAGGACATCGGTTTTCCCGCGGTGCTCATGGAGGTAAGGATTGCGGTAGCCCCGTAGCACGCTCGCATACCGAAGAACTTTGGTTGCTGCACGCGGCTCCGTATTCTGACGCCACGCCTGCGTACGGCTTTCGCAAGGCGATACTGATCAAGAAGCTTGCCCCAGCTTTGCAAAGAACGGGCTATCCGCCTCAGCCGGTGAGGCCGCGCATGTGTTGCCTGTGGATTTTCACCTGCATTCGCCCCCGGTGCAGGACACAAGAAACGGCCTGGACGCGGTTGGATGGCACGTTGGCTGGCGAAACGAAAAAGGGGCCGGTTTCCCGGCCCCTTGTTTGAAAGCGATCAAGCGGTTTCACTTGCCAAGTGCGAATGTCACGTTGACGGTGACAGCGTAGCTGTTCTCGCCGGTGGCGAGCGGTACGGCGCCGCCTTCGGCATAGTCCTTGGCCATGGCGCGCATCATCGGCATCGGTTCGGCGCGGTAGCTGGTTTCGGAAATCTCCAGCACGCGGCCGAGGCCGACGCCTGCGGCTTCCGTCAGTTCCTTCGCCTTTGCGATGGCGTTTTGGACGGCCTTCTTGCGCGCGGCGCTGACGGCCGTTTCCGGCTTGTCGTTGGTGAAGCGGATGCCGCCGCCCTGGTTGGCACCGAGGGTTACGGCCTTGTCCATGATTTCGCCGAGCTTTGCGAGGTCGCGCACGCGCAGCGTGACGGTATTGGTGACCTGGAAGCCGGTCAAAACCGGCGGCTGGTTTTCGCCCGTCGAACTCTGCGGATACTGGTACTGCGGGTTGATCATGAAGCCGGAGGTCTGCAGGTCACGCTCCGCGATGCCGGCTTCCTTCAGCGCGGCAAGGACTTCGGCCATGGCCTTGTTGTTGGCATCCAGCGCCTCGCGGGCAGTCTTGGCATCCTTGACGACGCCCAGGTCGATCAGCGCCATGTCCGGCGCGACTTCGGCGGTGCCTTCCCCGGTGACGATGATGGTCGCCTCGCGCTGCTTGACAGCCTCTTCAGCCTTTGCGGCCAGCGGAACGGCGGCGGCGAGTGCCAGCGAAAGTGCAAAAAGGCTGGCGCCCGTACGGCGGCCCAAGGTCCCGTGGATCATAAAGAAGGTCTCCTGATGGTTGTGTCCCTTGCCCTGTTTTTCGCCCGGGATTGTGTAGAGAATACGGCAGCGCTTGTGAGCGGCAGCGAATTCGTCTAGACGATCCACATCGTCGGCCGCCATTGACCGACGACCCCGGCAGACCCGCCGGGCCGGGCCTGTAGCTCAATGGTTAGAGCCGGCGGCTCATAACCGCTTGGTTGGGGGTTCGAGTCCCTCCGGGCCCACCACTTTCATTTTTCTTCCCATGTTTTTCGTTCGTTCCCACCCTGCGCTCTTGAGCTTGGTGATGGCGATCTGGGGAGCCGCTTTTTGTTCACGGCGGCGCAGTGGATTCGATCTCTTTTATGTTCGCATCTCCGATGATGGACATGATTTCCAACGCCGCTCAACCTGTTTTGGCAAGGGTGGGGATGTGGTCGCGACCGCTGGATGGCTAGGTATCAGGGTCGGCGTCACGCGTGCGTGAATTCCTGTCGTTTCAAAAATGGACGCAGACACCCTGACGCCATTTCGGTAACGCTCCTGAAGAGTGAAAGTTTACGCCCGCGCAGGCGCTACGGCTTGCCCGCTCTCTGCGTCTTCGCGCGACACAATTGTCTGAAGTGGGAATGTCGTCGCTCTGCGCTGCCACCCATCGGGGATCGCTTGGCGGTGAGGGCATGGCCGAAATTTGGGAAACGGCAGGCTGCGGCTTGTTTTGTCCATTCCGGGAACGAGCTGCGGCGAACTCCTGCCTTTTAAACGCGCGTTATCCGGGGGAACACGATGAGCACGACCTTTACGAGACAGGACTACAGCGTGGGCACCAGTCCCGTTGATCTTGAAATCGCCGACATCAATGGGGACGGCAATCTTGACCTGGTGGTAACCAATGTGGGTTCCACGGCCAAGCTTCTGGTGTTGCTGGGCAGTGGTACGGGAAGTTTCTCGACATCGACGAACATCGACGTCACGACCGGCGAGCCCAGCATGGGCTTCGCCAAGGTTGCCGACATGAACGGCGACGGCCATCTCGATATCGTCTTCGACAGCTACTATGACTACAGCGTCCGGGTGCTCCTCAGCGACGGCGCGGGAGGCTATCAGGCCGGACCCCATGCGAGTTTCTGGTCTCGCCCCATGTCGATGGCGATCGGCGACGTCAATGGCGACGGCCGGACTGACGCGGTGACCACGAGCCAGAACGGTGTGATTACCGTGCTGTTGGGCGATGGGCAGGGCGGCTTCCAAAGCCCAATCAACAACGCGTCCATCACCTCCCGTTTTCCAGGTTACGTCGCCCTGGCGGACATGAACGGCGATGGCAAGCTCGACATCGTCGCCTCCGGCAACTCTTCGTTCGGCAACGTCTCGGTGATGCTGGGCGATGGTGCCGGCGGCTTTACGGCCGTTACACATTACAGCATGGGAACGCGCCTGCCGGGCACCGTGACTGTTGCGGATGTCAACGGCGACGGCAAGCTCGACGCCCTGACGACCAATATCGGAACGCCCGGCACGGTTTCGGTCCTGTTGGGCAATGGCAATGGCGGCTTCACATCGGCGACGGACATCAGCGTCGGCGCCAATCCCGGATCCCTCACAGTGGCGGACCTGAACGGCGACGGCAAGCTCGACCTCATCACAGCGAATTCCAATGCCAACAGCGTTTCGGTGCGGTGGGGAGACGGCAGCGGTAATTTCTCGGGCGGCACCGATATCGCTGTCGGCAGCATGCCAAGAAGTGTCAAGGTGGCCGACGTCAACAAAGACGGCAGGATGGACATCGTCGTTACCACCGTCATGGGCGGTGGCGTCACAGTCCTGCTGGGCGGCAAGAAGGCAGACGTCACGGCGATCTCGTCGAGTGCCACCGGCACGCTGAAAACCGGCGACACGGTTACTTTCACGCTGACGACCGACGTGCCCGTCACCGTGAACGGCATGCCGGAACTGGTACTCAGCAATGGCGGGCGGGCGGTCTATGCCGGTCTTGACCAAAACGGCAGGCCGACATTCGCCTATACGGTCGTGGAGGGCGACACGGGTACGAGCAACCTTACCATTACCGGCATCGACAGCACCGACGGCTCTGTCGATGGGTTGGCCGCGCTGAGTTTTGAAACGCCGACAACCGTGGGAACGCAGAGTTCCACGACCTTCACGGCCATCGCAGATGTGAACCGCGACGGCAAGCTCGATCTCGTGACAACCAATGGGCAACAGGGCACTGTCGCGATACAGCTCGGCGAGGGCGCCGGTGGCTTTTCCGCGGCGACACAGGCCAATGTCGGCTACTCGTCAGAGTGCGTCGTTGTGCGCGATGTAAACGGCGACGGCAAGCTCGATCTCCTGGTGGCCGAATCGACTTTTAACGTCGTTGCCGTCCGGCTCGGGGACGGCAATGGCAACTTCTACGGATTGGCGATGGTTCCTGTGGATAGTATGCCGGTTTTCCTCACGACCGGCGACGTGAATGGCGATGGCAAACTCGATCTGGTGACGGCGAACGAACTTGGCATCTCCGTGCGGCTCGGCGATGGCGCCGGCAGTTTTTCGGGGTCGACAGAGATCGCTATGGGAGCTACCCCCCTTTCGATCGCTCTTGCCGACGTGAACGGCGACGGCAAGCTCGATATTCTCGCAGCCGATTCCAATGCCAGCGAGGTTTATGTAAAACTGGGTGACGGTGCTGGCAATTTCTCCGGTACGACACAGGTCGGCACGGCGAACTCCCCGAGCTCCGTTGCCGTTGCCGATGTGAATGGCGATGGCAAGCTCGACCTGTTGACGACAAGCTCCACTTTGGCCACCGTCTCCGTGCATCTGGGCGATGGCGATGGCGGCTTCTCCGGTGCGACGCAGGTTTCGATAGGATCCGCAGCGAATTCGATCGCTATTGGCGACTTGAATGGCGATGGCAAGCTCGATCTGGTGACAGGAAACGCGGCCGGAAGTGTCTCCATACGACTGGGCGACGGCGCCGGCAATTTCTCCGGTTCGACGGATATCGGTTTGAGCGGTTCACCGGACTCCATTGCCCTTGCCGATGTGAATGGCGATGGCAAACTTGATATCGTCGTGCCCAACGAAGGGCGTATCTCGGTCATCCTGAACAACTCGCGTACGGCGGCGTCCTTCTTCGACGGTACTACCATTTCCACCGCGGACGGATCGCTAACCGGACTCGGGGTGGACGCGACCCGGCCGGATGCGCCGGATCTAACGCTCGCCGACGATAGCGGAACGTCCGCGACCGACCTTCTCACCAACGATGGCTCCCTGACGATCGGCAAGGAGGTTGGGGCAACGCTGAGCTATGTCGTCGATGGCGGCCAGGCTTCGGCCAGCTACGATCCGACAGCGCTTGCGGACGGCGAACACACGATCGAGGTGACGCAGACGGATCTTGCGGGTAACGTTTCCCTGGCCCGCAGCATCACATTTACGATCGATCGGACCGCGCCCGACGCGGTGGTCCTGGCGCTGGCATCCGACAGCGGAACATCGTCCACGGACAAGCTCACAAACAATGGCGCGCTGTCGGTTTCCGGCCTGGAAGACGGCGCGACGCTGAGCTACGTCGTCGATGGCGGCGCGGCATCGTCGAGCTTCGATTCGGATGGGCTTGCCGACGGCGAGCATACGGTCGAGGTGACGCAGACCGATGCGGCGGGCAACGTTTCCACCACCCGCAGCATCACGTTTACGCTCGACAGGACCGCTCTGGCCCCCGTTCTTGCCCTGACATCGGATACCGGCTCGTCCTCGACCGACAAGATCACCAGCAGCGGCGCGCTGACAATGACCAGGGAAAGCGGCGCCACGCTGAGCTACGTCGTGGATGGTGGGACGGCGTCAAGCAGCTACGATCCGTCCACCCTTGCCGATGGCACGCATACCGTCGAGGTCGTGCAGACGGATCTTGCGGGCAACGTTTCCGACGCCGGCAGCATAACATTCACGATCGACAAGACCGTCCTGGCGCCTGCGCTTGCCCTGACGTCGGACACAGGCGCGTCCTCGATCGACAAGATTACCAGTAGCGGTGCCCTGACAATCACCAAGGAAAATGGTGCCACGCTGAGCTACATCGTGGATGGCGGGGCAGCGTCGAGCAGTTACGATCCGTCCGCCCTTGCCGATGGCACGCATACCGTCGAGGTCGTGCAGACGGATGTCGCCGGCAATGTCTCCGATGCCCGCAGCATCACCTTCACGCTCGATCGGGCAAAGCCTGCCGTACCGGTTCTCTCCCTGAGCTCGGATACGGGGTCGTCCTCGACTGACAGGATCACCAGCAACGGTGCCCTGACGATCGCGGGGAAGGAAAGTGGGACGACGCTGAGCTATATCGTGGATGGTGGCCCGGTATCGAGCACCTATAATCCGTCTGCTCTCACGAATGGTGCCCATACCGTGAAGGTGATCCAGACCGACAAGGCCGGCAACGTGTCGTCGGCCGGCATCCTGACCTTCACGCTGGACAAGGCTGCGCCGACCGTGACCGGTGTCACGGTTTCCGGTCCGGGTGTCAGCGGCGGTTCGGGCACGCTCACCACCGGTCAGACCGCCGAGTTCAAGCTCACGCTCAGCGAGGCGGTGGTCCTGACGGGTGCCACCAAGCTGACGTTGACGCTCAGCAACGGCAAGCAGGCCATCTATGATGCCGCGGCATCGAGCAGCAAGACGCTTGTTTTCGACTACAAGGTCGGGCTTGAGGACACGGCGAGCGATCTCTCCGTCACGAAGCTCAACCTCAACGGCGCCACCATCAAGGATGCCGCCGGCAATGTCCTCAACATTACGGGTGCCAGCATCAATCCCGCCGGAAAACTGGTCATCGATGGTTATACCGGCACATCGGCCGCAGACGTCTTCAACGGCACGGTCGGTGCGGAGACATTCCGTGGTCTGGCGGGTAACGACATCTATGTCGTCAACAACAACGGCGATGTGTTGGTGGAAGGCGCGAGCGCCGGCACTGATCTCGTCAAGGCATCGGTCAACTACACGCTGACCAGCAATGTCGAGAATCTGACGCTGACCGGCTCCGGCAAGATCAATGGCACCGGCAACGGCCTCGCCAACATCCTGACCGGCAACGGCGGCGACAACGTGCTCGACGGCAAGGGCGGTGCCGACCGAATGATTGGCGGCAAGGGCAATGACACCTATGTCGTCGACAATGTCGGCGATGTGGTGGTGGAAGGCGCGAGTGCCGGCACCGATCTCGTCAAGGCATCGGTCAACTACACGCTGACCAGCAATGTCGAGAACCTGATGCTGACTGGCTCCGGCAAGATCAACGCCGTCGGCAACGGCATTGCCAACATCCTGACCGGTAACGACGCGGACAACGTGCTCGACGGCAAGGCCGGCGCGGATCGTCTGATCGGCGGCAAGGGTAACGACACCTATGTGGTCGACAATGCTGGCGATGTGGTGGTGGAAGGCACGAGCGCCGGTGCGGACCTGGTGAAAGCGTCGGTCAACTACGCACTCACCAGCAACGTGGAGAACCTGACGCTGACGGGCTCCACGAAGATCAATGGCGTGGGCAACACGCTTGCAAACATCCTCAACGGCAACAGCGCAGACAACATCCTCGACGGTAAGGCCGGAAACGATACGCTTGTTGGCGCTAGTGGTGCCGACAAGCTGTACGGTGGCGCAGGGGCAGATAAGCTGACCGGTGGTTCCGGCGCGGATGTGTTTCTGTTCAAGGCGGTCACGGACACGACGGTCGCAGCCGCCGGCCGCGACACAATCATCGACTTCAACCGCAGCCAGGGGGACAAGATCAGCCTCAACGCGATCGACGCCAATCCGGACCTGAAGAACGACCAGGCCTTCACTTTCATCGACACGCAAAAGTTTCACAAGACGGCCGGTGAACTGCGCTACGAGATCAAGAGCGGCGACACATTCATCTCCGGCGATATCAACGGCGACGGCACGGCGGACTTCTCCATCAGGCTCGATCTCAGCCTGGCCATGAAGGTGACGGACTTCATCCTGTGATCGTACAGAAGGGGAGTATCAAGGGGTAAGGTGCTTTTGCCCTTGCCGTAAAATCGCAATCACGTCGCTATGTTCATACCGTATTTCCCACGGTATGCGCTTAACCGACTGTCGTATTTTGCAACAGGGTTCAAAAGTCCACTATGTCCGGGCCGAGTTCCCGTAAATTTTCCAAAATCGGCATTTAGTGCATTGATTTTATTTGTATTTATCTAGGGGGATAGCTCGCCATTCCCCTATGGCGACGCAGATCGTTCGATCGCTGCTCGACAGAGTGATGACGCCCTCCAGGGCCTTACCTAGCACCTGTGCTGCGTCAAGAGCCGCGCGGAGAGCGAACTGCTGTGCAAGGCCGGCCGTGCCGCTGCGCAGTTCGGCAGCGCGCTTGAAGCACACCCCTTGAGGGAAGCGCCAAAATGCATGCATTTATCAACAGTCGTGCATACATCTCTGACATATCATCTCTGGGTAGTTCCTTATTATCCCGCGACAACTCAAAAGGTTGCGCGGGTTTCTTGTGCGAAATCGGGTATTTGCAAAAATCGCCTCAGTGCATTGTCAGCGAATTGACAGTATTATCGCATACAGTTATAAAGCTGACATTGCCCCTGTGCGGGCCTACCCGCTGAGGAGTGCGGGTTCACGGAGGATCATCGATGACTGATAAACGGTGGCACTTCGCCCCCGACGGCGGCGGCTTGCCTGCGCCCAAGGCAGGGCGCTGATGCAAGGTCCGTCCTTCTTTGATCTCGTCGGTTTCGGCCCGGAGGGCTGGGGAGCTGCCTTGCTGACGGCGACGGGCATGACGCTTGCCGTCGCGGTCGGCGGCTTTGCGGCGGGCTCGGTCATCGGTGCGGGCATCACCAGCGCAAAGCTTTCCCGCAGCGGCGCGCTGCGCGCCTTCGGCGACGGCTACACGACCGTGCTGCGCGGCATTCCGGATTTGCTCGTCATCTACCTCTTCTATTTCGGCGGTAGTGCTGCGCTCGGCGCCGTGGGGCGGCTCTTTGGCGCGGAAGGTTTCATCGGCATGCCGGCCTTCATGACGGGTGTGCTCGCCATCGGTGTCGTCTCCGGCGCCTACCAGGCGGAAGTCTTTCGCGGCGCATTCAACACGATCAGCCGCGGCGAACTGGAAGCCGCGCGCTCCGTCGGCATGGGGACATGGCTACGGTTTCGCCGCATCATTGCCCCGCAGGTGTTGCGCTACGCCATTCCCGGCCTCGGCAACACGTGGCAGCTCGTCTTGAAGGAATCGGCGCTGATCTCCGTCACCGGCCTCGTCGAATTGCTGCGCCAGTCGCAGATCGCGGCCGGCTCCACCCGTCGCCCCTTTGATTTCTACATCACGGCCGCGCTGCTCTATCTCGTGATCACGGCTGTCTCCTCCTACCTCTTCCGCCAGGCAGAAGCCCGCTCGCTGCGCGGCGTCAGGAGGGCGTGATGGATATCGTCTTCCTTTGGGAAACCTTCCTGCAGCTTCTTGCCGGCATACCGCTGACGCTCAATCTTGCGCTCGTTTCCACGGCGCTGGGCGCGGTGCTGGCGGTATTGCTGACGCTGATGCGCATGTCTTCCCTGCGCCCGGTTGGCTGGGTCGCACAATTCTACGTCTTCGTCTTCCGTGGCACGCCACTGCTCGTTCAGATGTTCGTCATCTACTATGGCCTCGGACAGTTCCGGCCGTCCCTGCAATCCATGGGCCTCTGGGTGTTTTTCCGTGAACCCTACTGGTGCGCGATCTTCGCGCTCAGCCTCAACACGGCGGCCTATGGCAGCGAGATCCTGCGCGGCGGGCTGCAGGCTGTGCCCCACCAGCAGGTCGAGGCGGCGCGCGCCAGCGGCATGTGGGGCTTCCTGCTCTATCGCCGCATCATCTTTCCCATCGCCCTTCGCCAGGCTCTGCCGGCCTATGCCAGCGAGGTCATCCTGATGATCAAGGCGACTTCGCTCGCCTCCGTCATCACCATGCTGGAAGTGACAGGTCTTGCCGCCAAGCTGATCTCCCAGTCCTACCGGGCCTTGGAAGTCTTCCTTGTCGCGGGGTTCATCTATCTCGCGCTGAACTTCGCCATCACCCGTCTCGTGGCGTTCATCGAATGGCGGCTGTCGCCGCACCTGCGCCCCGTCCCGACACCCGCCTCTTCCGGAGCTGCGTTGCAACATGCCTGAAACCGCATCCATCACGCCCGCCGTTTCCGTCCGCAACCTGCGCAAGAGTTTTGGCGCGCTGGAAGTGCTGAAGGGTATTTCCTTCGATGCGCGGGAAGGCGAGGTCGTTTCCGTGCTCGGCTCCTCGGGCTCCGGCAAATCCACGATGCTGCGCTGCATCAACATGCTGGAAGTGCCGACCGAGGGTGAAATCCATATCAAGGGCGAGGCGATCCGCCTGAAGAACGGCCGCCATGGCCGCCAGCCCGCCGACCCCCGGCAGCTGAGCCGCCTGTGCACCAATGTCGCCATGGTGTTCCAGAGCTTCAATCTCTGGTCCCACATGACCATCCTCGAAAACCTCATGGAAGCGCCTGTCCATGTGCAGAAGCGGCCGAAGGCGGAATGCCGCGAGGAGGCTTTGGACCTGCTCGCCAAGGTCGGCATCGCCGACAAGCGCGACTATTACCCGGCGCATCTTTCCGGTGGCCAGCAGCAGCGCGCGGCCATTGCAAGGGCGCTCGCCATGCGGCCGAAGGTCATGCTTTTCGACGAGCCGACCTCGGCACTCGACCCGGAACTGGTGGGAGAGGTGCTGCGCGTCATGCGCGCGCTTGCCGACGAAGGGCGCACCATGCTGGTCGTGACCCACGAGATGGCCTTTGCCCGCGATGTCTCAAACCGCGTCATCTTCCTGCACCAGGGGCAGATCGAAGAGGACGGCGCGCCGTCGGAGGTCTTCACCGCGCCGCGCTCGGAGCGCTTCCGCAAGTTCATCTCCTCGCACGGCTAGGACATGGCGATGACGGCGTTATTTCAGGCTGCGGCTGTAGCCGACAAAGCTTTCGTAGAGGCTGGCGACATCATGCAGCCGCTCTTCGACGGCAGGCCCGCAATGGGAGAAGACACTGTTCAGGAGAAGCTGCAACAGCGTCCACATGCCGGAGGTCGCATCCCAGAAGAGGTTGAGGTCGGTCGGCACGGCAAAAACCTCGTCGCCGTAGCTCCCGGCCCAGTCGCAATAGAGGTCGGTGACGATGGTGATGGGTATGCCGCGCTCGGCCGCCTTGGTGGCGAGCAGTTTGGACTGGTGCGAGTAGCGACGGGCGTCGACCAGCACCAGCGTGCAGCCGGCCGGGTTGGTCAGAAGCACCTCGGCGAAGTTACCGCCGGCGACATCCACCAGCGTCACTTCATCGCGCAGGTAGCGCAGCATATGCGCGAAGGCCTCGGCAAGGCCGCGCTCGGTCTGGAAGCCGGCGACGAAAACCCGGTCGGCCCCGGCGATGCGTCGCGCTGCGCGGTCCCAGGCCTCCGTCTGGGCATAGTCGTAGACGCGCACGACCGAGGCAACGGCAAGCTCCAGGCTGCGCGCCAAGGCGGGCTCGGTGGCGCTCTTCTGTTGCAGGTCCTTCAGCCGGTCGCCGAGCAGCCACGGGCTGTCGCTGATATCGTCCTTCAGCCGGTCCTTGAGGTCCTTGAAACCCTCGTAGCCGATCGACCGGCAGAATCGGCCGACCGTCAACTCGCTGACGCCCACCTTGTCCGCGACGCTGCGCGCGGTCTCGAAGGGCAGGTCGCTGATATGGGCCAGCATGAAATTCGCCAGCGCCTTGCCCGAAGCCGTCGCCTCCTTCGAGGCCTTGTCCAGCCGCTGGCGCACCGAACTCTCTTCCACCCAATTGCCGTTCCGCATGTCGCGCCCGCCGTCTTTCCACTTTCGCTCGCTCGCAAACCCTGCGGGAACGCCTTGTCGTAATGTTATATAATTAACGTAACGCAAAATAAAGTCAGAAAACTGCCATCATGCATCAATCATCCGGATCGTCCCCCCATTCAGAGAGCCAGCGTCCCGACGTGGACGTGCTGGTGCTCGGCGCCGGCATCATCGGCGTCTCGGTGGCGCTGCACCTGCAGAAGCGCGGCAAGTCCGTGCTGTTGGTCGACCGCCGCGCGCCCGGCGAGGAGACGAGCTACGGCAATGCCGGGCTCATCGAGCGGGCGAGCGTCATTCCCTACGGATTTCCCCGCGAGATCGCGACGCTCTTCAAATATGCGACGAACCGCTCCGCCGACGTGCGCTTCCACTGGCGGTTTCTACCAAGAGTCCTCCCGTGGCTTGCCCGTTTCTGGCTGGAGTCCTCCAGCCGGCGCCTTCGCCGTGCTGCACTCGACATGCTGCCACTCATCGAAGGATCGCTCATCGAGCATACCGCGCTGATGGCCGAGGCCGGCATTCAGCACCGGGCGCGGCGTACCGGGTGGATAGAGGCCTATCGCAGCGAAGGGGCGTTTTCGGCGGCGAAGCGTGCGGCGCGCGCTCTGGATGAGTTCGGCATTCGCTACGATTTCCTCGACCCGCAGGAGCTTTCCGTCCGCGAGCCGCATCTGACGGGCCAGTTTGCAGGAGCCGTCCATTGGCTCGATCCCGCCACGACCGCCGATCCCGGAGGGCTGGTGGCGGACTACGCCGCGCTCTTCACCCGCCGCGGCGGTGCAGTGGTCCGGGGCGATGCGACGAGCCTTGCCGCATGCGAGGACGGATGGAGTGTCGTTGCGGGCGGTCGCCGCATCACCGCCCGCGAGGCCGTGGTGGCCCTTGGACCATGGTCGGATACGGTCTACAAGCCGCTCGGCTACCGCGTGCCGCTTGCCGTCAAGCGCGGCTATCACGTGCATATCGAGCCGGCTGGCGATGCCGTGCTCAACCATCCGGTTGTCGACGTGGAACGTGGCTATCTGCTCGCGCCCATGGCGCGGGGTATCCGCCTGACCACAGGCATCGAGTTCGCCCACCGCGACGATCCAGCAACGCCTGTCCAGATCAACCAGACCGAACCCCATGCCCGCACGATCTTCCCGCTCGGCCGGCGCATCGAGCCGGAGCCCTGGATGGGTGCACGACCCTGCCTGCCGGACATGCGCCCGATCATCGGTCCGGCGCCGCGCCACAAGGGCCTGTGGTTCGCCTTCGGCCACAATCACCACGGCCTGACGCTCGGCCCCGTCACCGGCCGGCTGCTGGCGGAAATGATGACCGGCGAAACACCCTTCGCCGATCCCGCACCCTACGCCATGAGCCGTTTCGGCTGAATTGCGGACCTTTGGAGAAGCCACCCATGTCGACTGAATTTGTTCTCATCAATGTGCGGCCGAACGGAGCGGCGGCGAAGGACGTGGTGATCCGCGATGGCCGGATCGCCGAAATCCTTCCGTACGGTTCCCGGCCCTTTGCGGCGGAGATCCGCGTCGTCGACGGTGAAGGCCTGCTCATGCTGCCGGGCCTTGTCGATGCCCATACCCATCTCGACAAGACGCTGCTCGGCATGCCCTGGTATCGCAACGATGTCGGTCTGGAACTGATCGACCTCATCGAGAACGAGCGGCGGATGAAGCGCGAACTCGGCATCGATCCCGCGCGCCAGTCGGCCGCGCAGATCGAGCGTTCCGTGGCCAACGGCACCAGCCATATCCGCACCCATGTCGATATCGACACGGAATATGGCCTTGCCGGGCTCGAAGGCGTGCTCGCCTCGCGCTACCGCTACCGCGACATTGTCGATATCGAGATCGTGGCCTTCCCGCAGAGCGGCATGCTGATCCGCCCCGGCACGGTCGACCTGATGGAACAGGCGACGCGTGCGGGCGCCGACGTGGTGGGCGGCCTCGACCCGTCGGGCGTCGACCGCGACCCCAAGGGCCATCTCGACACGATCTTCGCAATGGCCGAGCGCCATGGGAAACCCGTCGATATCCACCTGCACGAACCGGACGCCCTCGGCGTCTTCGCCATCGAACTCATCGTGGAGCGCACGAAGGCGCTCGGCATGGCGGACCGGGTGACGGTCAGCCATGGCTTCTGCCTCGGCATGCTGGCCGACAGGCCGCTGGCGCGGCTCGGCGGCATGATGGCGGAGGCCGGCGTGCACCTGATGACCAAGGGCGGCGCGGCAAGCCCCCGCCCGCCGGTGCTCGACCTCAGCGACATGGGCGTCAAAATCTGCTCGGGCAGTGATGGCGTGCGCGACACCTGGCAGCCCTTCGGCAATGCCGACATGCTCGATCGCGCGGCCATCGTCTCGCAGCGCAACGACTTCATCAACGACGTCCATATCGAACTGGCGCTTAGCCTGTGCACCTATGGCGGCGCGCGCACCATGGCCCTTCAAGGCTACGGCCTGGAGCCCGGCTGCGACGCCACCTTCCTTCTGGTGCGGGCCGAAACGCCGGCCGACGCCGTCGCATCCCGCCCCGCCCGCCGGTCTGTCTACCGCAAGGGTATCCCAGTTGCGAAAGACGGCGCACTCGTCGCCGCCTGAGCGAACACACAACTTCAAACATTGGCAAAGAGGAGTAGCTAATATGTTGAACAGGTTTGGTAAAATAGTCATCACCGCTCTCGGCATCGCGCTTGCGGCATCCGCGGCCGGCGCCGAGGAGCCGACGCGCACGATCACGGTCGCGACGGAAGGTGCCTATGCGCCCTGGAACTTCACGGAAGCCGGCGGCAAGCTGGCCGGCTACGAGATCGACATGCTCGCAGACATCTGCCCGCGCATGAAGGTCAAGTGCGAGGTCATCGTGCAGGACTGGGACGGCCTGATCCCGTCGCTGAACGCCGGTAAGTTCGACGCCATCGTTGCCGGCATGCTGCAGACCGAGGAGCGGGAAAAGGTCATCACCTTCTCGCGCAACTACGGCACCGGCTCGGCCGCCTTCCTCGTACGCAAGGATTCGACGCTCGCCAACATGCCGGTCGGCAAGCAGATCGACATGGGCAAGGACAAGGAAGCGGCGAAGGCCGCCGCCGCCGAGATGCTGCCCTTCATGGACGGCATGGTGATCGGTGCCCAGGGCTCGACGACCGCGGGCCAGATCATGGCCGAACTCTTCCCGACCATCGAGTTCCGCGAGTACAAGACCACCGAGCAGCACGACCTCGACCTGGAAGCCGGCCGCGTCGATGGCGTCATGGCCTCACCCGTCGCACTCGACAAGGCGCTCGAAAAGATCGGCGCCGACCAGGTAGCCTTCGCGGGCACCGAGTTCACCGGCGGCCCGCTCGGCGGCGGTCAGTCCGTCGGCCTGCGCAAGGACGATACCGAGCTGAAGGCACTGTTCGACGATGCGATCAATGCCGCAATCGCCGATGGCACCCTGTCGCGCCTCGCCATCAAGTGGTTCAAGCGGGATATCTCGCCGAAGACGTAAGCCGCGCGAAAGATCGCATGAAAAAGGGGCCGTGTTCACACACGGCCCCTTTTTTGTCATGGATTCAAGGCCGCGAGAGGCCATGGTCTCGCATCAGATCGTCGGGAAATGGCAGGCGACCTTTCGGCCGGCACCGTGAGAGATCAGTTCGGGCCGCTCGGTGCGGCAGCGATCCTTGGCGATCGGACAGCGGGGATGGAAGCGGCAGCCGGAGGGTGGGTTGAGCGGGCTTGGTACATCGCCTGTCAGAAGAATGCGCTTGCGCGTGCCGCCGGGCGTCTTCTCGACGATCGGGACCGCCGAAATGAGCGCCTGACTGTAGGGATGGGCCGGTGCGGCGAAGACCGCTTCGGCTGGCCCTTCCTCAACAATCGAGCCGAGATACATGACGGCGATGCGGGTCGAGACCTGGCGCACCACCGACAGGTCGTGGGCGATGAAGATATAGGTGAGGTTCAGCTTTTCCTGCAAATCGGCGAGCAGATTGACGATCTGCGCCTGCACCGAGACGTCGAGCGCGGAAACGGGTTCATCCAGCACGACGAGATCGGGATTGAGTGCGATGGCCCGCGCAATGCCGACGCGCTGGCGCTGCCCGCCGGAAAATTCGTGCGGATAGCGCCCGACATGGTCGGGCAGCAGGCCAACGATCTCGAACAGTTCCGCGACGCGCCGGTTGATTTCCGCAGCCGAGAGTTTCGTGTGGATGCGCAGCGGCTCGCCCACGAGATCGCCCACGCGACGGCGTGGATTGAGCGAGGCGGACGGGTCCTGGAAGACCATCTGCAGGCGCCGGCGCAGCGGCCGCAGTTCGCGAAGCGGCTTGGAGGTGATGTCTTCATCTTCAAACAACAGCTTGCCGTCGGAGACGTCGTAGAGCCGCACAAGGCAGCGGGCGAGGGTGGACTTGCCGCACCCCGATTCCCCGACGAGGCCGAGGGTTTCCCCGCGCCGCACGGCAATCGAGACGTTGTCGACCGCATGCACAGTCCGCCGGCCTTCCGCGGAAAACCGTGTGCCGATCGAGAAGCGTTTTCCGAGCGCGCGCGTCTCGAGGATCGGCCGGTCGTTGTCTGTCATCGCGTCGCTCATGCTTGCACCTCCCGGAAGCACGCGGCAGCGTGCGGACCATGGGGGAGGGCCGGTTTTTCGGTGAGGCAGGGGGCGTAGCTCAAAGGACATCGCGGGGCGAAGGCGCAGCCCTGCGGCAGGCGCAGCAGCGAGGGCGGCGAGCCGGGAATGGCCGGCAGGCGATGCGGCTTGTCGCCGGTCAGCGGCGGGATCGAGCCGAGCAGCGCGCGCGTATAGGGATGGCGCGGGTCGGAAAACAGCGTCGCACGGCTGCCGCGCTCCACCACGCGGCCGGCATACATGACCATGACCCGGTCGGCGAGTTCGGACACCACGCCCATGTCATGCGTGATGAAGACGACTGCGGAATTGTGGGTGGTGCGCAGCTTGCGCACGAGATCGAGGATGCCGGCCTGCACGGTGACGTCGAGCGCCGTCGTCGGCTCGTCGGCGACAAGCAGTGCCGGATTGCACGACAGTGCCATGGCGATGACCGCGCGCTGGCGCATGCCGCCGGAAAGCTGGTGCGGATAGCGCGACATGGCCTCGCGCGGATTGGGGAAGTTCACCTCCGCCAACAGTTCTTCCACCCGCGTCAGCGCCTTCGCCTTGCTGATCTTCTCATGGGCACGGATCTGTTCGGCGATCTGCCAGCCGATCGTATAGACGGGCGTCAGGGCCGTCATCGGATCCTGGAAGATCATGGCGATCTCGCGGCCACGCAGGCGCCTGAACTCGCGCGCCGGCATGCCGATCAGTTCCTGGCCCTTGTAGCGGATCGAGCCCTCGATCGTGGCGTTGGGATCCGTGATGAGCCCCATGACCGCCAGAAGCGAAACGGTCTTTCCGGAGCCGGATTCGCCGACGACGCCGAGAATTTCGCCCTGGTCGAGATCGAAGGAGACACCATCGATGGCCCGCACCAGGCCGCCTTCGGTACGAAACGTTACCTTGAGGTCGCGCACGGAGAGCATCATGACGTCCTCACACGGGGATCGAGAAGGATATAGACGAAATCGACCACCGCATTGGCGATCACCACGAACATCGAGGCATACATCACGGTCGTCATGATCATCGGCAGGTCGAGGTTCTGCATCGCGTCATAGGTGAGCTTGCCGATACCGTTGAGGCCGAAGACCACCTCGGTCAGGAGGGCCGAGCCGCCCACCAGCGCGCCAAAATCCAGGCCGAACAGGGTGACGAAGGAGATCAGCGAGGTGCGCAGGCCATGGCGCAGCAGGATCCGGCTCTCCGACAGGCCCTTGGCCCGGGCGGTGCGGATGAAATCCTCCTGCATGGATTCGATGATCGCCGCGCGCAGCACGCGCCCGTAGATGCCGATATAGAGCACGGCCAGCGTGATCCACGGAATGACCAGGGTGAGGAACCAGCCCTTCGGGTCGCTCATCAATGGCTTGTAGCCGAGCGGCGGCACCCAGGAGAACAGCCAGCTGTCATGATAGCGGCTCTGGGTGATAAGGTTCATCACCTCGCCGAGCCAGTAGACCGGCATGGAAATGCCGATGAGACCGAGCGCCATCAGCAGCTTGTCCAGCCAGCTGTCGCGCGTCGCTGCCGCGACGATGCCGATGATCACCGACACGACCACCCACAGGATCGCCGCGCCGAAGACGAGCGACAGGGTAACCGGAATGGCGTCGATCACCGCCGGCACCACTTTCCAGCCGCGGTTGACGAAGGACGTAAGATCGCCGGTGATGAAGATCTTCTGCATCATCAGGCCGTATTGTACGTAGAGCGGCCGATCGAAGCCGAAGGAGTGGCGGACTGCCTCCAGCACCTCGGGCGAGGCGTTACGCCCGGCAATGCGCGCGGCGGGATCGGATCCCGGCGTGGCGAAGAAGATCAGGAAGACGATGACGGAAATGCCGAACATCACGAATAGCATCTGACCGAAGCGGCGCAGGATGGCGTAGATCATCAGGTGCGCCCCAGTCGAACTTTCGAGCGCGGATCGAGCGCATCGCGCAGGCCGTCGCCGAAAACGTTGAGAACCATCACGGAGACGGCGATTGCCAGACCCGGCGCGAGCGCCACGAGTGGACGGGTATAAAGCAGCGCCTGGCCATCCTGGATGATGGTGCCCCAGCTCGCCGCCGGCGGCTGCACGCCGATCGACAGGAAGGAGAGGGCCGATTCCGTCAGCATGTTCAGGGCCATCATCAGCGGCACGAAGACGATGAGCGTCGTGGTGATATTCGGCTGGATGTCGCGCCAGAGGATGCGCCAGCCGGGCACGCCGAGATTGATGGCGGCCAGCACGAACTCGCTGCCGCGCAGCGCGAGGACCTGGCCGCGGATGGGACGCGCCACATAGGGAATGTAGACGATGCCGATGATGATGATCGGCAGCCAGAGACTGCCGGATTCGATGAGGATCGGCCCGATCGAGATGCCGGAGGTGATGGTGACGATGGAAAGCGATATCGCCAGCAGGTAGATCGGGAACGCCCAGAGGATATCGAGCAGGCGCGACAGGATGGTGTCGGTAATTCCACCAAAATAGCCGGCGACGAGGCCGGCCGTCGTGCCGACGGTCAGCGTGAAGATCGTGGCGGCTGCCGCAATCATCAGGGAGTTGAGCCCGCCATAGAGAAGGCGGGCCATGACGTCGCGGCCCTGGCTGTCCGCGCCGAGGAAGTAGTTGCCGAGTTCCCAGGTGGGACCGATCGGCGTGTAGCCGAGCCCGAGCCCCTCGGTCGAGGCTTCCATCACCGGAACCTCTACGCCATCGACCGTGATGACGGCGTCAAGGGTCGAGGTGAACGGGTCCACGCCCGCCCAGTGCGCATAGAGCGGCGCGCTGAGACAGGAAAGGACAATGATGAGAAATACCGTCAGGGACACCATGGCGGCCCCGTTGCGCCTCAATCGCACGAAAGCGAGGGCCCATGGCCCTCGCGTCCCGTGCTGCATGGCAACGACTTCATTCGACACGCAGTTTGCCTCCGCCGGGTCTTACTGTACCCAGGACTGGGTGATCATCCAGTCGAACTGGCGGTTGAACTTGAAATTGCCGAGGCGCTTGCTGACGAAGTCGAGCCGCTTCGGCGTGAAGAGGCCAATGGCCGGCGCCTGGTCGGTGACCTGCTTGTCGATCTCGCTCCACAGCACGTCGGCCGCCTTCTGGTCGGTGACACCGAGATCCAGCGCCTTCTGCATCTTGGCATCAATGTCCTTGTCGCAGAAGCCGGCGATGTTGATCGAGGCGTCCGAGCCCTCGCGGAAGGAAGCGCAGCCGAACAGGATGTTCAGGAAGTTCGAAGCCGCCGGGTAATCCTTGTACCACTGGGTCACCGACATCTGCACCTTGTTATTGGTGTTCTGGATATAGGTGAACTGGATGTTGGCCGAGATCGGCTTGACGTCGGCGACGTAGCCGATGCTGGTCAGGACGCTCTGCAGGTAGACGCCGATGGAGCGCGAGACGGCGGTATCCTCGACGATGAGCGTCACCTTCTGGCCCTTGGTGCCCGATTCATCGACCAGTTGCTTGGCCTTCTCGAGATCGGGTGCCGACCACTTGGCGCCGGGATCCTTCGTGTAGGGGCAATAGTCTACATGGCCGGGGAAGTCCGGCGGCAGAATCTGGCAGACCGGGGAGGCGAGCACCTTGCCGCCGAAGAGCTTGACCAGCGCATTGCGATCGATGGCGAAGGCGACGGCCTGGCGTGCCTTCACGTTGTCGAAGGGGGCAAGGCGCGTATTGAGGGGCGCATACCACCAGGCCGAAAGCGGCGCGATGTGCAGCTGCTCCGTATATTTGGTGCCGACTTCGGCGAGACGGTCGCTCGGCAGCGAATCAAACATCCAGTCCGCTTCGCCGTTCTGGATCGCCGTCACTGCCGCCTCTTCGGAGAGGCCGAAGTCGTATTGCACGACATCAGGATAGCCATCGGGCTGGGCGTCTTCGCTCCACTGCTTGAAATGCGGATTGCGCGTGACGGTCATGCCCTTGTTGGGGTCGAAGGCGGAGATCATGTAAGGGCCGGTGCTCGGGATCGGCACGGAGCCCGCGTCCTCGGCCGGCGTATCGGCTGGCAGCGTCACCGCATGGGGCAGGGCGAGCTTGTAGAGGAATTCGGCATCCGGCTTCACGAGATTGATGGTGATCGTGCCGGCGGCCTCGTCGCCCACCACGCCGCCTTCCAGCGTGCAGCTCTTGGTGTCGGCAAGGCATTTGTCGGCGCCGACGATGCCGGCATAGAAGGTGCCGGAGGTCGGGCCGGAGACCTTGAAGATGCGCTGGAACGAGGCAACCACATCCTTCACGCCGACCTCCTGGCCGGTCGAGAACTTGATGCCCTTGCGCAGTTTGAAGGTGAAAGTCTTGCCGTCGCTGCTGACTTCCGGCATCGCCTCGGCGAGGTCGGCCACGACCGTGAAGCCGTCCATGCCCTCGGCCTTGCGGAAGGTGACGAGGCCGTCATAGATCGGCTGGTACATCTGCCAGCCCTGGGACGTGTAGTTGATGTGCGGGTCGAGCGTGCCGGCCGCCGATCGGGCGAGAAGCCGCATGGTGCCGCCGCGATGTTCCTGGAGGTATTCGGCCTGCGCCGGGGCCAGCCAAGTGCCAGCCATGAGAGCGACGGCCGATGCCGTCAGAAGCAGTTTTTTCATGTTCGATCCCCTTTTCTATCTGTTCTATTTGTCGTGCTGATTGAGGAAGTTTCCCACCACCCGCATGCATGCATCCTGTTCTTCGACGTGGGGCATGTGGCTGGAATGCTCGAATATCTCCCAGTGCGCGCCCTTGATGCCGTCCTTGAAGGGCTGCACGGTCGCGGGCGTGGCTTCGTCGTAGCGTCCTGAGATGATCAGCGTCGGCGTGTCGATGGCCGGCAGGCGGTCGATGATGCTCCAGGTCTTCAGGGTGCCGATGACGTGGAACTCGTTCGGCCCGTTCATCAGCGTATAGACGGTGGGATTGCGCGCCGCCTGTTCGAAACTTGCCGTCACCTCGGGCGGGAACGGCACAACGCGACAGACGTGCCGCTCGTAGAAGGCCGTGGTCGCCGCCTGATAGTCGGGATGGTCCGTCGTGCCAGCCACTTCGTGCCGCGTCAACGTGTCCTGCACGTCCTGCGGCAGGTCGGCGCGCAGCCGGTTCGCCTCCGCGACCCACAGCGTCATGGAGGCGGGTGAATTGGCGATGGTCAGCGAGGTGAGCCCTTCCGGCCGCAGCACGGCATATTCCGCGCCCAGCATACCGCCCCAGCTCTGGCCGAGCACATGGAAGCCGCCCCGAATGCCGAGGTGATCGACGAGGTTTTCCAGTTCGGCGATGAAGAGCTGCGGCGTCCAGAAATCCGCGCCTTTTTCCGGGAGCAGGGTCGAGTTGCCGCAGCCCAGCTGGTCGTAGTGGATGACGGCCCGCCCATCGCGGGCGAGCAGCTTGTAGGCGTCGACATAATTGTGCGCGACGCCCGGCCCGCCATGCAGGATCACCACCGGCAGCTTGTCGCCGCCGAGGTCGCCGCTGATGCGGTACCAGGTTTCATATCCCCTGAACGGCGCCCGGCCTTCAGTGCTGTTAATCGTCGACGACATTCAAAATCCTTTCCCAGTCAAAGGCGCTCAAGCGTCCTTGCGGCTGGCCTGTACCCATTCTTCCAGCATCTGCACGCCGAAGGCCGTTGCCCCCTGCCGGCCGAGCGGGCGATCCTCTCCTGCAAGTTCCTTGCCGGCGATGTCGAGATGCACCCAGGGGCGATCTTCGGTGAAATGACGCAGGAAGGCCGCGGCATAGGGGGCGTCGCCGTCTTCCATGTCCTTGGCGTGGTGGCGCAAGTCCGCCAGTGGCGACTTCAGGCCCTCGTCATAGGCGTGGTCGAGCGGCAGGCGCCAGAAACGCTCGCCGACCGTCTCGCCAGCGGCGATCATGCTACCAGCGATCGCATCGTCCGTGCTGAACAGGCCGGCAAAGATCGATCCGAGGCCACGCATCACCGAATAGGTTAGCGTCGCGAGATCCACGATCACGGACGGCTCGAAACGTGTCGCCGCATAGTAGAGACAGTCCGCGAGGATCAGGCGGCCCTCCGCGTCGGTGTCGAAAACTTCCACGCTCTGGCCGGACAGGGTGGAAATGATGTCGCGGGGCTTCAGTGAATGGCCGGACGGCAGGTTCTCGGCAATGCCGAGCACGCCGATGGCATGCACCGGGCTCTTCTGTCTAGCGAGTGCCAGGAGGAGGCCGACGACGGCCGCCGCGCCGGCCATGTCGGCCTTCATGTCGAACATCTGCGCGCCGCCCTTGATGCAGAGCCCGCCGGAATCGAAACAAACGCCCTTGCCAACGAAGGCGAGCGGCTGATCGCTCGAGCCTTCGCCGCGATAGCGCAGGACCGCGAGCCGCGGGGCCCGCACCGAACCGGCACCAACCGCAAGCAGCGCCGTCGCGCCGAGTTCCTTCAGCTGGGCCGCATCGAGCACTTCCACCTCGATGCCAGCGTCCCGCAGCGGCTCCAGATGCGCAGCGAAACTGTCGGGATGGAGATGGTTGGGCGGCAGGTTGACGAGCGTGCGGGCATATTCCACGCCCTCCGCCACGGCATTGACGCGGGCGAGGGCCGCATCCATCGCCGCCGTGTCCGCGCCCACCAGCTGTAGCCGCCAGGCCTTGTCAGCCGCCGCCACCGGTTTTGTGTTGCGCAGGTCGAAACGGTAGCGCCGCAGCCGCAGGCCGAGGGCGACGCGTGCCAGAATGTCCGATGCCGCAAGGTTCGTGCCCTCGATCGGATCGAGAAGAATTGTCGCCTCGTCTTCGCCCTTGTCTTCCAGATGCGCGCCGAGCCCGCCGCCGGCTTGCGCCAGGGCAAATGCTGTCAGGCTGTCCGCCTTGCCGAGCGCAAGCACGACGACGCGTCGCGCCGAAACAGCGCGCGGCGGAACGAGATCGATGCAGGCGCCGCATTCGGAAAGCGCCGCAGGCGCGGAACAGGCACGCGAGACGATACCGCCCATGGCCGCATCCAGCGCCGCAGCGCGCGGACCGAGGGCCTGCCCCTCTGCTTGCAGGATCACGATGACCGGGGCTTCGATGGATACGTCGTCTGCCGCTTTAAAAACCGGCGCTGGCGATTGAGGCATCTGGGCATACTTCCTGTAGCAATGCCGGTGGCCGCCGCAGCACGCACCATCGCCCGGAAACGGCTATTTGCCGATCCGAAACGCGACGGTTGCGCCACAAGCCGACCACCGCAGATAGCGAGATGGTGCCAGAGGCCGAATAACCGTTTCCCCATGGCGACTTAGGGAGCTATCTCAAATGGATATCGTGCAACGTTCAAGCGTCAATTTCATCCACATCGATTGACAAAAACTCAGGTGATAATCCATGCTCTTTTTATGGCAATACCTTCACTCAATGGCATGCGGGCTTTCGAGGCCGCCGCGCGTCTCGGCAGCATCAAGGATGCGGCGGAGGAGCTGCATCTGACGGCGTCTGCCGTCAGTCGACACATCCGCACGCTGGAAAAAACCCTCGGCCAGGAGCTGTTCGAACGGGGCTTCCGGCAGGTGACGCCGACAATGCGGGGGTCCTACTATGCGCGCAGCCTTTCGGAGGCCTTCGAGGCGATCTGGCGGGCGACGGAGGATGTCAGCTTCTACGACGGGCCGCGCAGCAGCAAGTCGCGGCCGGTCAAGCTCATGTGCGAGCCGACTTTCCTCAATCTCTGGCTGGCGGATCGGCTGCCGAGCTTCCGTCGCCAGCACCCGACGGTGGATCTCGAAATCTCCACCTCCGGCAAGCGGACCAATGTCGATTTCGCAATCGTTGACGAGTTTGTCTACAAGGCAGGCCCGGCCTTGACGATGATGGTGCCGCTTCTACTGACGCCGGTCTGCGCGCCCTCCCTGTTGGACGGCCCGATCCCGCTCCGTTCGCCTAACGACCTGTTGCGCCATCACCTGATCCACGAATGCGAGACCACGCGCTGGAAACAATGGCTGGGGCAGGAGGGTGTTTCCGACAACCGCTCGCCGTCGGGCTCCACCCTGCACGACTGCACGCTCATCATGCGCGAGGCGATGAACGGCGCGGGCGTCGCGCTGGCCGATACCATCATGGCGGAGGATCTCCTGCGCCAAGGCAAGCTCGTCGCCCCCTTTGCCGCCCGCCACGCCTATCCCGCCGGCTACTACCTGCAACAGCGCCGCAGCATCGGCAACAAGCCCGGCACCCGGCTGTTTCAGGACTGGCTGCTGGCCGAGGTCGCAGAACACAAACGGGCAATGGATATCACTTAGCGGGAGAGGGCGCGCCCCGCTTGGTTTTCTCACCGCCGATACGCCCGTTCCCGCAGCGCGGCGATGACGCTCATCGCTTCACGATGGCGATCGATCCAGTGTCGAAATCCGCTATGCGGTACGGAGCGCTTTTGCCTCTTTGAGAGACACCAACCGTTGCGATGCTTCGTCCCAGAGGATGAGTTTTACGCAGCTCAGGCTTGTTCTGATCGTTATGCGCCCAAGATCCGCCAGTTCAGGATGATCCCGCAGAACCTCCGGCAGCCTGTAGAAGGGCACGCGGCTCGAAAGGTGATGGATATGGTGCATGCCAATATTGCCGGTTATCCAGCGCAATGGACGGGGTAGGTCGTAGTGCGACGCTCCATGCAGGGCTGCGTGCTGGAATGTCCACTCCGGAGGCTTTGACCAGTGCGTTTCCTCAAACTGATGCTGAACGTAAAACAGCCAGACACCGGCCGATCCCGCAAGAAGCACGATTGGCAGATGGATCAGGAGGAACGGGACCAATCCGACGGCCCATATGAGGAGCGCGGCGAGTGCGACGATCACGGCATTTGTTGCCATAGTCGAAACCCATGGCAGCGCGCCGGACTTCATCATGCCGAACGGCAGCCTCTGCTTGAAGAGAAAGAGCCAGGCAGGGCCGATACCGAACATGACGAGCGGATGCCGGTAGAGGCGGTAACCGAGCCGTCCTCGGCGCGTCAAAGCCGCGTATTCTGCGACGGTGAGCGTCGTTATGTCGCCGACGCCCCGTTCATCCAGATTGCCGGCCGAGGCGTGGTGTTCCGCGTGGGCGCGGCGCCAATAGTCGTAGGGTGTCAGCGTCAGGACGCCGATCACCCGGCCTGTCCAGTCATCGAGGCGACGCCGGCCGAAAAAGGAGCCGTGGCCGCAATCATGTTGCAGCATGAAGAGGCGGAGAAGAAACCCCGCCGCCGGTAGAACGAGGACCAGGCCGAGCCAGTAGCCAAAGTGTATCGAGGCCCATGCGGCGGTCCAGAGGAGGGCAAAGCAAACAAGCGTCACGGCCAGTTCGAACGTGCTTCGGCCGAGATGGGGCTTGCGATAGGCGGACAGGATTTTGAGCCAGGGTTTTTCAAGAGCGACGCCGTTGGGGGGGGTTGCGTTCATCGAGTTCATCAGCGGTCGGCGTCTTTCTGTCCGGTTGGTCAGCTCGCGGTTGAAGGTGATGCGATCTTTAGCGGCATGAAGGCTCGGGAAATCCTGTCGCCATAGGAAAATTATGCTTGGCGCGCTTTCCGATTGGCGTAACGCTGGTCGCGTGCTGCCTTTCGCGCCGCTTCGTCTTCAATCACGCGTGCAACACGTGCTTTTTCGGCGTGCTCGCGCGCATCCGCCTCTGCCTGCGCGGCAGCCTGTGCGGCCGCTTGCAGCGCAGCTGCCTCGGTCTCGGCGCGCGCTTGTTCTTCCAGCTTTACCCGCTCGCGCTCAATGCGACGTTCTTCGCGTGCCGCGGCAATCGATGCGCGCTCCGCCTGGCGTGCCGCCTTGGCTGGCTCGGCGGCGACCTGCGCTGCACGATAGGCATTCAGAAGGGCCGCTTTTGCATCTGCAGCCGCCGTGCGGCGGTCGGAAAGTTGGTTATCTCTAGAGTTCTTCAAGTCGTCGTCCTGACTATAATTGTTCTTGGGGTCTCATCTCGGCTGCGCGCGTTTTGCGATGAGGGCAGATGTTGCCGACGCGCGTTCATCGAGTTCCTTCGCAAGGCGTGCCTCGCGAAGCCGCAGGGTCTTTTCCTCGCGCGATTGGGTGAGGGAGGCAAGTTCCTCCACGGCCTTATCTTTCGCGAAGAATTGCGTTTGAATATTGCTGAAGGCAGCCTCCGCCTTCTGGCGCGAGATGCTGTATTTTTCCGTCATGCGTGTTCCCGTCGTGAGGCTCGACAAGCGAGCAGGAAACAAAAAGGCCAGGCTAACCGCCTGGCCTTGCTTGGATTAACGTGCTTTCGACAGTGCCAGTACATCCGTGGTCAAAGGAAAGCGCCTATCCGTTTAAGCGGCCTGGAGGTTGCAAGCCGACATTTTGCCCGACTTCTTGTCGCGCTCCAGTTCGAAGCTGACCTTCTGGCCTTCGACGAGTTCGCGCATTCCTGCGCGCTCGACGGCCGAGATGTGGACGAATGCATCTGCATCGCCGTTGTCAGGCTGAATGAAGCCGAAGCCCTTGGTGGAATTAAACCATTTAACTGTGCCAGTGGTCATAATGAACCCTTTCATAGCAACATTGAGAAACCGCTACGCCGTGGCGCGACGGATGATGATGACGATTTTGAAAGGAAGGTTCGTTCAGGGCGCGGTGCTAATCGCGCAATAACCAAAGCTCAGCAAGCAAATTCGATATGTCACCCTACCGCAGCGGTACGGACTTGTCTAGCATTAGTTTTCTTTTGCCCCGATGACATCATGAGCACACACCCAGATCCAGGTTCCGCGGGTGGTTTGGGCGCGTGGTCCGGCGTCGGCGGATTTCGATTCCCGTGGTCTCTGTTCAGTCGCTCGAGGCTTTTCTTTTGAATGTCATTTTCAGCACGTAGTTGCCGTTCTGCTTCCACTTGCCTTTCGTGCGGACCTGAACCTCAGGCCCCAAGGCCGCATCAGCCTCGGCGAACGCTCGTCGGAACTCGGCAATGGCGTGGTGATATTCGGTGTTGTCGCGCTTCGGCGCTTCAACCGCCAACTTCATGAGGGCCATTATGCCCTCCTCATCGTCGTCCAACGCTGTGACCCCGTGCTGGCCCGGCTCTGTCGCGTCCGTCGACATCGACAGGCCGGTTACATCCTGTTCAGCCGCGATCCGCCGACTGCTTCATGGTGGCTCGCAAGGTATCGTTGATCCGATCCTGCCAGCCGGGGCCATCCAACTGGAAAAACGCCAACACATCACTATCGACCTTCAAGGACACGAGTTCCTTCGTATTCGGGATCGCAGGGCGTTCGACCGCTGGTGCGGCAACCTTCTTCACCGGCCTGAAAAGCGCCTCGGCAGCATCCTTCGGATTGGTCGGTCGTCGTGGTGTCGTTGCCATGATTGCTTCCTTTTCGTTGCTGATTCGTTTGTGCCATCCTTCTGGAGAGGATGTCGAGCGAAGCGTGTGAGATGCTCGTTCCGGAAAGGGACGAGCATCCGCACTTCAGCGCCGGGATAACGGATGGAAGCTATAGCGCGCGGGCCAAAGGACCGCGCTCCTGCATTCAATCAGCCGCTGTTCAGACACGGGCCTGTGTCGCAGCGTGGGCTGAGCAGGTTGCGTTTTAGGTAAGCGCTGCTTCGACTGCGCAGCGGCGGCCTATGCCGCCTCCAGGCTATGTTGGTTCGCCGTGTTGGTCTCGTTCAGCGTGCGGGCAACAATGTCGTGATTGAGCCACAGAGCGGGACCCGATGGCGCGGATGACGACCGGAAGATCAGTCGCCCGGTCGCCTCTACGACGAGCCGGCTGAGGTGGTCGGAGATGAGGACCTTGCCGTCCTTGTGCATCGCCGTAATCTCGTTCGACGTGCCGATCGTGAGGTCGGACTGGCCCGGGCTGTTGGGCATTGGCCAGGACGAGAAATCGTAGAAGGGTCGCATCACGTCACTCGTCTGCAGATCGCTGATTTTCTGCAGAACGTCTTCGATCGTGAATGGCTCGGCAAGAAGTTCCTGGCACGCCTGCCATTGCGCCGCAGCCCATTCGCTTCCGCCTTCCTTCTTCAAGGCAAGCAGAAGAGGAATGAGGGGCAATTCGATGCCTGCGAAAACGTCGGACGAATTGGTGCGAATTTCAGGGCAGTTGTAGACCGTCGCCTTGATGCCTGCAGCCCATGCCTCTCCCGCAATACGCTCGAGGCGCATCTTGGCGTAGCCTTGGGTGTAGTTCGTGTAGGTCTGCCAGCGGTACTCTTTCCCCACGAGAATGCCCGTCCCGTGGTAGCCGTAGGCCGAATAACGGACCTGACCCCCGGAGGCCTCGACGCGAGCCCGGATGCCTGCGCTCGTATCAATGAGATGGCGGAAAGTGTTTGCCGAGACCTCATCGAAATTCTGGAGAATGAGCTTGCCCATATCGCTATCGAGCAATGTCTGCGACGACATGTGCCGAGCGCCCCGCCCTTTGTAGATGCGATTGGCGATCACCAGGAACACCTTGGCCTTCGGGATCCCGCCGGCCATCGTGTGGGCGAAGAAAACGTTTTTGCCGTCATCAATCATGCCATCGAGAATGGTCATGACCTGCGACAGGGATGTCTTGAACCGTTCGACGCCGGCTTCCCGGCATCTGTCGATATGCGACCAGTCAAGCTTCTCGTCTTCCCACGTCTCAAGCGTCAACGCTCCGAGAAGATCGGTTGGCGTGGCTTCACCGGCGGGGGCATCGAGGTCGAAGCCAGCCATGACCGGCACGTTGATAATCCTGCCGCCCAGCTGGGTTTCTGCCGCTAGCAGCTCTTCATCGTTGAGCGGCCGCAGGGCGTTGTCTTCGCCGCGCCGTCCAACCGTGATTCCGATGATCTCCATGCCAGCCTTTTTGGCCTGGTCAAGCAGGCCGGTGGCATAACCACGCCCGAACAGTTCACCGAACAGAACGAAGACATCGCCTTTGCGGAAGATGTTTTCCTGCGGAATCTGCGTCAAAGGAATCGGATTTTCCATAGTGCCAGTTCTCTCGAATCCTGGTCGCAGAGCAACCAAATAAACAATGTGTAAAAAGCACTGCACATATCTGACCCAAATAGGAACTGACTTTAGGTATCACCGTAATTCAAAGCGTGAATGCGGGGAGGGGTTTTGCGCCGCCATCACCGGCGCCCGCGGAGCATAGAGCAGGCGTTGCAGCCTCTATTTTGATCCGGTGAAAAACGCTTTCTCCCGACACGAGACCCCTGTTGCGCGCGGAAGCCGCGAGAATCATCAAGACCCTGGAAGATGCCGTTTTGGCTTCTAGCCCGCGCGCAGCATCAGGACCTGCCGCAGGCTTTCGCCATGCGGTCGCGAGAATAGCACCTGGGCGAGCGGTATCACGAAAACCAGGGCGACCAAGGCTGTGATGAACAGCATTCCCGGGTGCAGCAGTCTCGATTTCACAAATCACCTCGTACTCGACTGGCCGACATATCGGCCTTGAACCTGACACCGCGCTGAACGCCGGTATGGGGACACGTTCAGCCGGCTGTCAGCTTGCCTCGGCAGGGAAGGGGCAGGGAGCGACGCGCGCTGGCGCGCTTTCGCCCGACGGAACGTGAAAGGATATCCGATGCGCGAAAAAACCGGCCGTGCCGCCCTGTGGCGGCCAGAGTTCGGCAGCATCACCATCAGCATGCTGACGGCACTTTACCTGCTGGCCGTGACGAATGGCAGCTTCTGGTCGAAGGGCTGGCTCTATCTGGATGGCAGGTTGACGACCTTCGCCTCCATCGCCATCGGCGTCGCCTCTCTCTACATCGCGCTCTGCGTTGCCGTTTCTTTGAAATATGTGATGAAGCCGCTCTTCATCCTGCTGATCCTGGCAAGTGCGGCGGCCGCCTGGTTCATGGATCGCTACGGCGTGATCATCGATACCGAGATGATCCGCAACGCCGCCGAGACGAACAGCGCGGAGGCCGGCCACATGATCACGCCTGGCTTCCTGCTCCACATGCTGGTCTATGGCGCGCTGCCCTCGGCGCTCCTCCTCTGGGTCAAGATTCGTCACCGGCCCTTCCTCTGGAAGGTACGCGCCAACCTCACCGTCATCGTGCCGATGGTCGTCATCGCGCTCGTCGCAGGGTTTTCGCACGCCCGCGTCTATGCGGCGACCGTGCGCAACCACCGTGACTGGTTCCAGATGCTGAACCCTGTCGTACCGCTGGCGAACACCGTGAAATTTGCCGCCGGCCAGTCGTCGGAGCGCAATGTGGTGGCCGCGCCGCTGGGTGTCGATGCCCGTGTGGGGGATGCGCCGTTGAACGAGCGCAAGCCGCGGCTGATGATCGTCGTTGCCGGCGAAACGGCGCGGGCTGCGAATTTCTCGCTCGGCGGTTACGGGCGGGAGACCAATCCAGAACTGAAGACGAAGGACATCCGCTATTTCAGCGACACGACGAGCTGCGGCACGGCGACCGCCGTTTCGCTCCCCTGCATGTTCTCCGTCTATCCACGCACCGAATATACCCACCGCAAGGGCCTGGAGACCGAGAACCTGCTTGACGTGCTCTCCCATGCCGGCGTGGACGTGGAATGGTGGGACAACAATACCGGGAGCAAGAAGATTGCCGCGCGCGTCAAGGAGCGCTCGGTCATCGAGGGCGGCAACCCGCAATACTGCAAGGCCGGCGAATGCCAGGACCAGGCGCTGCTCGACAATCTCGACACCTGGATCGGCTCGGTCAAAAAGGACACCGTGCTCGTGCTGCACCAGATCGGCAGCCACGGGCCGGCTTACTCCGAACGTTATCCTGACGCCTTCCGCCGTTTCACGCCGGACTGCCGGAGTGCGGAATTCTCCGAGTGTACGCTGGAGGAGATCGTCAACGCCTATGACAATACGATCGTCTATACCGACCATATTCTCGCCAGCGTGATCGATCGGCTTGTGGCGCAACAGGACCGTCTCGACGTGTCGATGCTCTACATGTCCGACCATGGCGAATCGCTCGGGGAATTCGGCCTCTATCTGCACGGTGCACCCTATATGATCGCCCCCGACGTGCAGACCCATGTGCCGTTCGTGCTGTGGCTCGGCAAGGATGCAAAGGCGGCCTATTCCGGCGCGTGCCTCGATGCGGAAACGAGCAAGCCGCAATCGCATGACAATCTGTTCCATACGGTGCTCGGGATGATGCAGGTGGAGACCAAGGTGCGCGATCCGGCGCTGGATCTCGTGTCCAACTGCCGGCTTGGTGCGTCATCCTGAACGGGAAGGATGGTGGCAACAGCCGCCGTCCCCGTGTAGTCTTTGCACTCGGAAGGTGACGCGGCATGACCTCAAGGGCGCATGCAGGCATAGCCACTGCAATGCGGAGAGCCCGGGGCTTGAGAATTCTGCTGATCGAGGATGATGCCGTTCTGGGCGAGGCGGTGCGGGACTATGTGGCCGGACTTGGCCATGCCGTCGACTGGATGCAGACGCTGGATGACGGCCGGGCGGCGACCGGAACGGTCGATTACCACCTGATCCTGCTCGACCTGCGCCTGCCGGACGGCAGCGGCCTGACCTTGCTAAAGGACCTGCGCCGCGCGGGTGCAGCCACGCCGATCATCATCCTGACGGCCCATGACCAGATTTCCGACCGGATCGAGGGGTTGAACAGCGGAGCCGACGACTATCTCGTCAAGCCGTTCAATCTCGGTGAACTCGGTGCCCGCATGCTCGCCGTTGCAAGGCGTTATGCCGGCGCGTCGCTTCCCGTGCTGGAGGCCGGGCCGCTGACGATCCAGCTCGCCGACCGTCGTGTGGTGCGGGACGGCACGCCGGTCGATCTGTCCAGCCGCGAATGGGCGGTGCTGGCGCGGCTTGCCACGCGGCCGGACGCCATCGTCTCCAAGGGAGAGATCGAGGAGGCGCTTTACGCCTTTGGCTCGGAGATCGAGAGCAACACGGTCGAGGTCTATGTCAGCCGGCTGCGCAAGAAGCTCGGCAAGGATTGCGTCGAGACGCTGCGCGGGATCGGCTACAGGTTGGGACGATGACAGATCAACATCTGGAGACGGAGAAAACCGTGCCCCGTCCGTCGTTGCGCCAGGGGGCCTTCACGCCGAAAAGCCTTGCCGGCCAGCTCATGCTGTGGATCACCGTGATCATCACCGCTCTCTGGCTCGTTGCCGTGGGTTTTGGCGCCCTCGTCATGCGCGACGAGTTCGGCGAAATTTTCGACGGGGCCCTTCAGGAAACGGCGGAGCGCCTGGTGCCCCTCGCGGTCGATGACCTGCGCCACCAGCAGGATCTCGGCACGCGGGAACGAAGCGGCTCGTTTCGCGCGGAACCCGGCGAAGGGAACCTCACCTATCAGGTGCGCGACAAAGCTGGCAGCGTGCTCCTGCATTCCCATGCGACTGTAGGTGAGCCGTTCGATGCGCCGCTGAAGGTCGGCTTTTTCGACGGCGAGGACGGTCGCGTCTATACGGCGTCGACGGGCGACGGGGCGATTTTCGTGCAGGTGACCTATTCCGCGCAGGAGCGGCATGAGGCCGTGGTCGAAGGCTCGCTGGCGCTGCTCCTGCCGGTCCTGCTCATCGTGCCGGTCACGGTTCTTGCCGTGTGGTTCGTCGTGCGCCGCGTGCTGCGGCCGGTCGAAACGCTGCGGGCGGCGATCGGTGAGAAGGACGGCGGCAATCTCGCGGCCATCGAGGAGGTCAGCCTGCCACAGGAGCTGCGGCCGATCTTGCGGTCGGTCAATCTGCTGCTTTCCCGCCTGCGCGACGTGCTGGCCGCCGAGCGGGAATTCACCTCGAACAGCGCGCACGAGCTGCGCACGCCGATTGCCGGCGCGCTGGCGCAGACCCAGCTTCTTCTCTCGGAGCTCAAGGATTCCCCCATAGGTGCGCGCGCCCGACAGATCGAGGCCTCCCTGCAGAAACTCACCAAGCTGACCGAAAAGCTGCTTCAGCTCGCCCGCGCCGAAGCCGGGATCGGCGTGACCGAAACCACCTTCGATGTCGCGGATGTCGTCGGCGTCGTCGTCACCGACTTCCAGCGCGCGTCCGAGGACAGCGACCGTATCCGTTTCACGCGTGATCTTGCGGGGTCGCGAACATGCGAAGGTGCCGCGGACGCCTTTGCCATTGTGCTGCGCAACCTCATCGAAAACGCGCTTCTGCACGGGCGGCCCGACGAGCCGGTCGGCATCCACCTCACGGCGGCCGGCAATGTGCGCATCCGCAATGGCGCGACCCGGATGTCCGATGCCGAACTTGTCGCCGTGCGCAAACGGTTTTCGCGCGGCAGGACATTGGCGTCAGGCTCGGGGCTCGGCCTTTCCATCGCCGACAGGCTGCTTGCGCAGATGCGGGCGGGCCTCATCCTGACCTCGCCCATTCCCGGGCAGGCGGACGGATTTCAGGCCGAGATCGTGTTTTCCGACTCGCGCTGAAGCGGTAGCGCTCGACAGGGGAACAGTCTTACGAAGGTTCCTGGGCACGATCGAAACCCTTCTCCAATCGCTCCCAGCTTTCATCCATGGCATAGGCCGGTGAGACGAATGGAATGCCGATATGCCCGAAACGAAGGGAAAGCTGCCATTCGGCAATCTCCTTGTCGACATTCGCGACCTGGTTGAGATAGATGGCCGAGGCGAGGCCGGTGCGATCGGAGCCGGAGCGGCAGTGAATGAGCAGCGGTTTCGGCGCATCGCGAAGAAGGGTTGCCAGCTGGCGCGCTTCATCGACGCTGAGTTCCCGGTTCGCCGCCATATCGAAATCGATATGGGTCAATCCGAGTGCTCGCGCCGTGGCGATTTCTTCCTGATACCAGGCGGCATTCTTCTTGCTGCCGCGCAGATTGACGATCGTCTTGATGCCGTAGTTTGCGGCATAGCCGGTAATTTGGGCAGGGGTGGGCTGGTTGGAGCGATAAAGCTCGCCAGCCAGAACCGCTGCAAAATTCCCGGTGAGCTGGATTGCGACGAGATAGGCTGCGAGGACAAGGCCGATCAGGCTGGACAAAATTCCAAACCATTTTAACAACGTGTGCATGGAGCGTTACCCAATTTGTATGGGACGCTCTTTGACGGCGTGTCCTGACAGGGCGCTGAACGAACGGCAGGAGTTGACCCGAGCCTCACCTCTCCAGCTTGGGGGGCTGAGCAAATACAGGCTCATCGTTCCGTTTTGAACTACAGGAAGTTTGCTCTAAAGGGTCCCGACCGGACACAGCCTGCGGAAAGAAGAATCTTGAAAGCCACGCGGAAGGCAAAGGGGCGAACGGATAAGCCCAAGACCTTGTTGCAGCAACTCGCTGCAACGCCGGAAAAGCTGTTTTCCGGCGCCTTTCGCCAGCAATATGCGGCCCTTTGTTTCCGTTATTTGCCCGATGGCAGCGGCATTCAAATCCTCGTGGTCACTTCGCGCGACAGCGGCCGCTGGATCATCCCCAAGGGCTGGCCGATGAAGGGCAAGAAACCGCACCAGGCCGCAGTGATTGAGGCCTTTCAAGAGGCTGGCGTGCGCGGAAAGGTCAATAAAGCATCGGTCGGACACTACACCTATCTGAAGGTGCTGGACGATGGTGATGTCGCACCCTGTATCGTGGACATCTACCAGATCGAAGTGACAGAGGTTGCTGACAGGTTCAAGGAGAAGGCCGAGCGGACGCTTGCCTGGGTGAGCCCGGACGAGGCAGCCCGGCGCGTTCGCGAAATCGAACTCAAATCCCTGCTCGTCGAATTCGTGCCGCGCTGAAGATCGCGACCTTCGAAGGCTTCGATCTGACATAGGAACCGCCATCGCGACAAATCCGGTCTGCGGGACAGCCATGGGGCACGCGGCCGGAGAGCGTGCGACGTCAAACCGGAAACCCCAATTCTATCGTCGTTCCCTTTCCCGGCGTGGAGATGATCCGTGCGTCGCCGCCGCTTTGGCGCATGAAGCCATAGACGACGGCGAGGCCGAGACCCGCACCGCCTTCGTCGTCCCGTGTCGTGAAGTATGGCTCGAACGCCCGATCGACCGCCTCCGGCGACATGCCGATGCCGTTGTCGATGACGGACACCGTGACGCCGGCGTCGTTCCCGGCGCAACGAACAAGAATTGTCCCGCCGGCCGGCATGGCCGCTGCCGCGTTGAGGCAGAGATTGAGGATCGATTGCTCGAAGAGCGCCGCGTCGATGAGGACGGTGGGCAGCGCATCGGCGATCTCGAAGGCAAGCCGGCATTTTTCGCCGATGGCGATTTCCAGCACGTCGGCCATGCCGCGCAGCAGGGCGCCGATCTCCACCGCGCCCGGATGGATCGGCTGCTGGCTGCCGATGGAGAGCATGCTGCCGGCGAGCGACCGGCCCCTGTCGGCCGCCTTGCGGATGCGGGCGAGGTGGCGCTTCTGCCGGTCGTTGAAGCCGGTTTCGCGTTCCAGCAAGCCGAGGCTGCCGGTGATGATGCCGATCATGTTGCCGACTTCATGGCTCACCTGGTGGGTCATGCGCATGATGCCATCGAGGCGCTGGATTTTTGCAGCCTCCGCCTCCTGCCGGTCCATGTCGGTAATATCGCGCGCCAACAGCACGATGCCGCCATCCGGCTGGCGCGACAGCGACACTTCCGTCACATGGCCCGCCTCGGAGCGATGGCGCAGCACCGACCGGTCGTCGAGCAGGCCGGCATCGTTTTCCGTCGGAAGCAGCGCTGGATCGATCTCCGGCAGGGGGGTGACGAATTTCCGCAGCGGCAGTTTCCTCGCCGAGCCTGACCAGCCGACCAGCTCGATGACGCGCCGGTTCATGGTGATCGGCCGGCCGCGCGGATCGAACAGCGCAATGCCCTCGTTCATGGTGCGGAAGGTGGAGCGGATGGTGCGGGCCGCCGCCTCCGCCGTGCGCCGCAGTTGCGAGACGCGCTCGACGCTCTCCCGGAAGGCGCGGAAGGCTTCGAGCAGGCGCACCAGCTCCGTTTCCGTGCCGTTATAGGTCGGCGTCTCGACGTCCTTGCGTCCTTCCGCCAGCGCATTCATGCCATTGGACAGCGCGCCGATGCCGCGCGAGACGCGCATGACGGAGCGGATGGAGAAGATTGCCATCACCAGCACGAGCAGCGCGGCGAAGGCGACGATGACGAGCAGGCGGCTCAGCGCATCGGAGGTCGAGACGAGGTCTTCATTGAGCCCGCGGGCGACGGCTTCGCTTTGGGTTTCGGTCGCGTGCGAGAGGTCACGGGAAACGGAATGCAGGCGCCCCACGGCAGCGCGGATGGAGAACATTTCGAGCAGGTAGCGGGTCTGCGCTTCGAAGACGCGCTCGTAGGGCACGAGCTCGCCGGTGGAAACACGCACATCCGGCGCGGCCGCTTCGAGGCGGGACGTGGTTTCCGCGACGTATCGGCGGCGCAGCTCGCCGAGCTGGAAAAGACTGTCGGAATTCGAGGCCGATTGCACGATGCCATTGAGCCGCCGGCGGAAGTCGGTGTCGGTTATGCCGCCGCCGGTGGCGATCTCGCCGAGTGCTGCGGCAGCCTCCGCCTTGTGCTGTTGGGCAGCGTCCGCGTCGCCGGCGAGCGCCGTCGTCTGCGTGCGGATCGTCTCCAGCAAATCGACGATACGGCCACCGGAAAAACCCTTCACGGCTTTCTCGTTGCGCCCTGGCTGCATGGTGCGCAGCAGCGCATCGACCTGCGCGACAACGGCGCGGCTTTCGCTGGAGACCCGGTAGGGTGAGGTTGCGTTCATCAGGAAGGGCGCGCTGGACACGAGGTCGGAGACCTGGCGTGAGACGAGCGAGGCCTTGGCGAGGCTGGAAAACGCCTGCAGTCCATAGGCCGCCATTTCCTCGCGCGCGCGCTGCAGGCCGTAGACCGCGATGGTCGCCAGGCTGAACACGAGCACGCAGATGAAGGCGATGGCGAAGGGCAGCCGGAAGGCGATGGACGAGAGGAAGGGGCGGCTGATCACGGCGAAGGCTCACCCTCGTCCGTGCTCAACATGTAGCCCTTGCCGCGGCGCGTCTGGATGTGGCGCGGCAGGTCCGGGTTGCGCTCGATCTTGCGGCGAAGGCGCAGCACCAGCACATCGACGTTGCGGTCGATATAGCGTTCGCTCTCCGCGCCGAGCCGGTCGAGAATATGGGCGCGGCTGACGGGCAAGTTCGGTGTCTCGGCAAGGATTTCGAGCAGGGCGAACTCGGCGCTGGTAAGCGATTTGGCGGGATCGCTCAGGCAAGCGGCACGGCGTTTTTTGAGATCGACCGACCAGTCGCCGAGTTTCAGCGCTGCCGGTTCATGCTCGCGCTCTATCTCCCGCTCAGGCTTCAGCGACGGGATCGTCCGGCGCAGCACAGCCTTGATGCGCGCGGTCAGTTCGATCGGCTCGAAGGGTTTGACGACATAATCATCCGCCGCCGTCTCCAGCCCCAGCACCCGGTCCGCAGCGCTGCCTGCGGCCGTTACCATGACGATGCCGATATTGGTCTGCGCGCGCAGGCGCTGGGCAAACGTGCGGCCGGAGGTGCCGGGCAGGTTATGGTCCACGAGCACCAGATGCACCGTTTCGCGGGCGAGCACGCCCGTCGCCTCTTCCGCCGAGGGCGCGGTCAAGGGTATCCAGCCCTCCGCCTCCACCAGGTCGGAGATCAGCTCCGCCATATCCGGATCGTCCTCGACGATCAGAATCCGTATCCTGTCATTCAACACATGCACGTCCTCCCGCGCCCATCATAGGCGGGGCTGTCACAATCTTCAAAGCGGCCTCGCATTATGCGCATTGTCACATTTGTAATCTTTGTCATTTTTGCCATGCGGATCCTGTCCGACGCTGTAAGAACAGTAACCATTCTGCGGGTTGCGGCGCGCGGCAGATATGACATCCTGACTGCGGAGATTGGGACGTTCATCGTTCCAAATGGGAGGAACATCGTGAGAGGCATCACCGCATTCGGCGCGGGCGTGGCTTTGTGGCTATGCAGTGCCACAGCCGGCATGACGGCCCCATCGCTCACCGTGCTGTGCGGTGTTGACGAGGCGTGGTGCGCCGCGATGAAGACGGCCTATGAGGCCAAGTCCGGCCTCGACATCGCGATGACCCGCAAGAGCACCGGCGACATCCTCAACCAGATCCGCGCGGAGAAGGCGGCCCCGACCGTCGACGTCTGGTGGGGCGGCACGGGTGACACCCATTTGCAGGGCGGATCCGAAGACCTGCTGGAACCCTACCAGCCGGCGCATGAGCGCGACATGCTGCCCTGGGCGCAGAACTTTTTCGCGATGTCCGGCGGTCGTTCTGCGGGCATCTATGCCGGAGCGCTCGGTTTTGCCTACAATGCCGATCTGCTGCGCGACCTGAAGCTGCCGGCCCCGACCTGCTGGAAGGACCTGACGGACATCGCCTATCGCGGCCGCATCCAGAGCGGCAATCCGAATTCTTCCGGCACCGCGTTTACGACGCTCGCGACACTGGTGCAGCTTTTCGGCGAGGATGAGGCCTTCCGGTTCCTCGCAGCGCTCAACCGCAATATCGACCAGTACACGACAGCCGGTTCCGCGCCGGTCAAGGCTGCAGCGCGCGGCGAAACGCTGATCGGCATTTCCTTTATGCATGACGCCGTCACGCAGAAGCAGGCGGGCTCGCCGCTGGTCATCGTCGCGCCCTGCGAGGGCACCGGCTACGAGATCGGCGCCGTCAGCATCGTCAAGGGCGCGCAGCATCCGGAGGAGGCAAAGCGTTTCGTCGATTTCGCGCTGAGCCCGGAAGGTCAGGGCACCGGGGCGGCGTCCGGCCAGAACCAGGTACCGTCCAATGCGAAATCGGTCCTGCCGCTGGCAGCGCCCGATATCTCGCTGATCAAGATGGTCGATTACGACTTCGCCACCTTCGGCTCGCCGGAAGAACGAAGTCGGCTGCTCGAACGGTTCGATGCGGTGATCAACGCGACGAACTGACCGCTAACACCAACCGAATTCCGAAATCGTGAACGCGCCGCTCGCAAGCAGGCCGATGGCCCCGCCGTGTCTCGTTCGCGCCAAAAATCCAAAACCAGGCAACAGGAGGATGCCCCCAATGAAAAACACCCTTTCCCTCATGCTCTTCGCCGGCACGGCGCTTGCTGCACTGCCGGCACAGGCGGCCGGTGATCTCAATCTCATCTGCTCGGCCGATGTCGTCATCTGCGAGCAGATGAAGGGCGATTTCGAGAAGTCGCATAGCGATATCAAGGTCAACATGGTGCGCCTGTCGTCTGGCGAGACCTATGCCAAGGTTCGCGCGGAAGCCCGCAATCCGAAGACGGACATCTGGTGGGCCGGCACGGGTGATCCCCATCTGCAAGCCGCCTCGGAAGGCCTGACGCTGGAATACAAGTCGCCGAAGCTCGACGAGCTGAACGACTGGGCGAAGAGCCAGGCTGAAAGCTCCGGCTACCGCACGGTCGGCGTCTATGCCGGCGCGCTCGGCTGGGGCTACAACACGGAAATCTTCAAGTCGAAGGGTTTCAAGGAGCCGGTCTGCTGGGCCGACCTGCTGGCGCCGGAACTGAAGGGCGAAATCCAGATCGCCAACCCGAACTCGTCCGGCACCGCCTATACGGCACTCGCCTCCCTCGTGCAGATCATGGGCGAGGACAAGGCTTTCGACTACCTGAAAAAGCTCAACGACAACATCTCGCAATACACCAAGTCTGGCTCGGCACCGGTCAAGGCGGCGGCCCGCGGCGAGACGGCGCTCGGCATCGTCTTCGTGCATGACGCGGTGGCGCAGACGGCGGAAGGTTTCCCGGTCAAGTCGATCACGCCCTGCGAGGGCACCGGCTACGAGATCGGTTCCATGTCGATCGTCAAGGGTGCGCGCAACCTCGACAATGCGAAGATCTGGTACGACTGGGCGCTGACCCCGGAAGTCCAGTCGCGCATGAAGGATGCGAAGTCTTTCCAGCTTCCCTCCAACAAGAGCGCTGAAATCCCCAAGGAAGCGCCACGCTTCGAGAACATCAAGCTGATCGACTACGACTTCAAGACCTATGGCGACCCGGCAAAGCGCAAGGCCCTGCTGGAGCGTTGGGACCATGAGGTTGGCGCCGTCGCCAACTGATGACGTCCTGAGTGGCGGCGCCCGTCTCCCCGGGCGCCGCCTTTCCACAAACAGTAAAAACAGCGAGGTCGGCCATGACGCATGGCAATCGCAGGCTGGACATGGTCCTGATCCTGGGCGCGGTCGCTTTGACCCTTCTGCCCTGGTACCGGATCGAGGGCGGCTTCTACGGGTTCGGCTGGCTCGCCGGTTTCCCGCTTTCTTCCGAGGCGGCGCCCAATCTGGTGCAGGTCGCCATGTACGGCCGGCTGTGGCTTGCCGTCGCCGTGCTGCTCCTCCTCATCGCCGGTGCGGCCCGCGGCATGGCGGACCCGATGCGTCGCGGCACCGTTCTGGCCTGGGTGGGTGCTCTCGGCGTGTTGTTCCTCGCGCTGCAGGGCCTTGCCATCAGCTATACCGGCTGGACGTGGTCGATCGGCGAAACCCTGTTCGGGCCGCTTGCCGACGGTCAGCCGTCGATGGGCGCAGGCGCCGTCCTGTCCACCGTCTCCTTCGTGCTGCTCTTTGCCTTCGGCCTTGCCGAGCGCGGCGTGATGAAGGGGGATGCCTTCGTCGTCAGCGCAATCTCGCTGCTCGTCTTCCTGGTCGTCGTCTTCGTCTTCTATCCGATCGGTAGCATGTTCATCGGTGCGGTGCAGGATTTCGACGGGTCGTTCAACCCGGACAATTTCGTCCGCAACATGCAGGATCCCGGCATCTGGAGCCTCGGTTGCCTCACCGGCGGCGCACGCTGCGGCGTGGCATGGCGCACACTCTGGCTCGCCATCATGACCGGCCTCGGTTCGACGCTGCTCGGCCTTGCCTTCGCGCTGGTCGCCACGCGTACGCGCTTTCCCTATAAAAAGGGCCTGCGCCTGCTCACCATCCTGCCGATCATCACGCCGCCCTTCGTCATCGGTCTTGCGCTCACCCTGCTCTTCGGCCGCGCCGGCGTCATCACGCAGGGCCTTTCCGACCTCTTCGGCATCGAGCCCGGCCGCTGGCTCTATGGCCTCACCGGCATCTGGATCGCGCAGGTGCTGTCCTTCACGCCGATCTCCTTCCTCGTGCTGATCGGCGTCGTCGAAGGCGTCAGCCCGTCGATGGAGGAGGCCTCGCAGACCTTGCGTGCCGACCGCTGGCGCACGTTCTGGCGCGTCTCGCTGCCGCTGATGAAACCCGGCCTCGCCAACGCCTTCCTCATCGGCTTCATTGAAAGCATGGCCGACTTCGGCAACCCGCTGGTGCTCGGCGGCAGCCATGGCGTGCTCTCGACGGAAATCTTCTTCGCCGTCGTCGGTTCGCAGAACGATCCCTCGCGGGCCGCCGTGCTTGCCACCGTGCTCCTGTGCTTCACGCTCTCCGCCTTCCTCGCCCAGCGCTTCTGGCTCTCCGGCAAGAATTTTGCCACGGTGACCGGCAAGGGTGACAGCGGCGCGCACATTGCGCTTCCGCGCGGCGTCTCGATCGGCGTGCACGCCCTCGTCATTCCGTGGGGCCTCTTCACGCTCGTCATCTACGGCATGATCCTCGTCGGCGGCTTCGTAAAAACCTGGGGTCTCGACAATTCGCTGACCCTCGACCACTACGCCAAAGCCTTCTCGATCAGCTTCGACAACGGGATTGCCTGGACGGGCGTCGCCTGGAACTCGTTCTGGACGACGATGGAGATCGCGCTGATTTCCGCGCCGCTGACGGCCGCCGTCGGCCTGCTGACGGCCTACATCATCGTGCGCCAGAAATTCGCCGGCAAGAATGTCTTCGAATTCGCGCTGATGATGAGCTTTGCCATTCCCGGCACGGTCATCGGCGTCAGCTACATCATGGCCTTCAACCTGCCGCCGCTCGAAATGACCGGCTCGGCGCTGATCCTGATTGCCTGCTTCGTCTTCCGCAACATGCCGGTCGGCGTGCGCGGCGGCATCGCGGCGATGAGCCAGCTCGACAAGAGCCTGGACGAGGCCTCGCTGACGCTGCGCGCCAACAGCTTCCGCACGATCCGCAAGGTCATCCTGCCGTTGCTGCGCCCGGCCATCACCGCAGCCCTCGTCTATTCCTTCGTGCGGGCCATCACCTCCATCAGCGCGGTCATCTTCCTGGTCAGCGCCGAATACAACATGGCGACCTCCTACATCGTCGGCCTCGTCGAGAACGGCGAATACGGTGTGGCGATTGCCTATTCCTCCATGCTGATCGTCGTGATGATCACTGTCATCACCGGCTTCCAGCTTCTCGTGGGCGAACGGCGGCTCCGGCGCGAAAACCGCGTCGCCGGTGTCACCCCGTCCGCCACTCTTCGTCAGGAGAAAACCGCATGATCACCCCGAAAGCCGGTTCCGTTGTCTTCCAGAACGTGAGGAAGACATTTGGCGCCTTCACCGCCATTGCAGACCTGTCGCTGACCATCGAGCCCGGCACGCTCGTCACCCTGCTCGGTCCCTCGGGCTGCGGCAAGACGACGACGCTGCGCATGCTGGCGGGCCTCGAACATCCGACGGCAGGAAAAATCCTGATCGGCGGCAAGGATGTCACCATGCTGCCGGCCAACGAGCGCGACGTCTCGATGGTCTTCCAGTCCTACGCGCTCTTCCCGCATATGAGTTCGCTTGAAAACGTCGCCTACGGCCTCGAATCCTCCGGCCTGTCTCGCAAGGAAGCGCGGGAGAAGGCGGAGGAAGGGCTGGCTCTGGTCGGCCTTGCCGGCATGGGGCAGCGCCTGCCGGCCGAACTGTCCGGCGGCCAGCAGCAGCGCGTCGCCGTCGCCCGCGCGCTAGTGCTGGAACCGCAGGTCCTGCTGCTCGACGAGCCGCTCTCCAACCTCGATGCGCGCCTGCGCCGTCGGGTGCGCACGGAAATCCGTGAACTCCAGCAGCGCCTCGGCTTCACCGCCGTCTATGTGACGCATGACCAGGACGAGGCGCTTGCCGTCTCCGATCGCATCATCATCATGAAGGATGGCGAGATTGCCCAGTCGGGCGCCCCGCGCGAGCTTTACGAGCAGCCGGCCTCCTCCTTCATCGCCGATTTCATGGGCGAGGCGAATGTCATCCCGTGCGAGGTTATCGGCATCAATGGCAGCGAGGCTGAGATCCGTATCGGTGGGTTCCAGCATCGCGTGCCGGCGGGCAGGGCTAAGCCGGGTGCGGCGAGCCTTGCCGTGCGCCCCGGTGCCGTCTCGTTGTTCGAAGGGCGCGGGGAGGGGCTTGCCGGTCGCATCCTGCATTCGGCCTATTTGGGCGACCATGTCGAATACGAGGTGGAAACGGAGGTCGGCACGCTCTTCATCGTCGACGATGCCGTCGACCGCATCCTGCCGGCCGCATCCGACGCCACGCTCGGCTTCCGCAGCCGCGGCATAGCGCTCATCAACAGCTAATGACCATGATCACCGCAAGGACCATCAGCATGACGTCACCCGAAGGTGCCCTCGACACCCGCTTCGCCCTCGCCAAAGCCCTTGCCCAGGAAGCGGGCGCCATGGCGCTCGACTATTTCAACCGGCGCGACACGCTGGTGATCGAAACCAAGCGCGACATGCAGGATGTCGTCTCGATCGCCGACCGCAATGTGGAAAAGCTAATCCGCGAACGGGTTGCGGCCCATCTGCCGGAGGACGGTTTCCTTGGCGAGGAATTCGGCCTCACCACGGGCAGTTCCGGCTATACTTGGGTCGTCGATCCGATCGACGGCACCGCGCCCTTCGTCAGCGGCATGCCGAACTGGTGCGTCTCGATTGCGGTGCTGCATGAGGGCGTGCCCGTCGTCGGTGTCATCGGCGCGCCCTGCCACAACGAACTCTATGCTGCGGCTGCCGGCAAGGGGGCAAAGCTCAACGGCAGGGTGCTGACGCTCGACCCGTCCCGCACGATCCGGAATGCCCTGACCGGCATCGGCGCCAACAGCTATGTCGCGCCGGAATTCGTGGCCGACATGGTGAGCCAGTTGCTTCAGGCAGGTGGCAATTTCGTGCGCAACGGCTCCGGCGCGCTGATGCTCGCCTACGTCGCTGCTGGCCGTCTCGTCGGCTACTACGAGCCCTACATGCACGCCTGGGATTGCCTGGCCGGCTATTGCCTCGTGAAGGAGGCTGGAGGTTGGTATCACCCGTTCCCGACGGAGGGCGAGCTGCTGACCAAAGGTGCACCGGTCGTCGCTGGCGGGCCGGGCGCCCGCGCCGATCTCGAAAAACTCGCAGGGATCGCCTGAGAGGCGGAGATTGGTGCAGGCAACCGGTTCGGGTGCCTGCACCGGTTGAAATCAGCCGATCGACATCAGGCTGGCATTGCCGCCGGCGGCGGCGGTGTTGATGGAGGTCGAGACCTCTTCCAGCAGCCAGTTGAGGCAGTAGGCTTCCGGGTCGGTTGCCAGTTCCTCGGTGGTTGCCGCCTGCATCAGCACCAGCGGGCCGGGGAGTGCTGCGATACGCCGGTTGGCGGCGAGCACGACTTCGGCATTGCCCTCCACCAGCGCTCCGGCGAACGGGCCGGCCTTCTCCCAGTCGGACGTCCAAGAGAGACGGGCAGCGACCGAGGTCGGCAGGCCCGCCAGCGTGGACTTCAGGTATGCAACGTCGTTGATGGTGATCTCGTTGCCTGTCGCGAGCGCAGCCGCGACCTGGCGCAGCAGGCCGGTTTCGCTCTCGGGCACCAGGAGAATGCGGCCGCGCGGGTGCAGGGCGTAGAGGTTGCGCTCGCCGACGGGGCCGGCGAGTTCGCGCAGCAGGCCAAGGGCCGAGCGGTTCGCGAAGCCGCGCGCGGTCTCGCCTTCCGCCGTCCTGCCCTTGCGGTCGAGCCAGGTGATGAAGTCGCGCAGCGCCGGATCGGTGTGGACCGAATCCTGCTGCGGCGGCACCGGTGCCTTCTGCACGAGACGACCGATATAGAGCGGGCCGCCAGCCTTCGGGCCGGTGCCGGACAGGCCGCGCCCGCCGAACGGCTGGACCCCGACGACCGCGCCGATGATGTTGCGGTTGACGTAAAGGTTGCCCGCCTTGATGCGGCTCGTCACATGCGCGATCGTCTCGTCGAGGCGCGTGTGCAGGCCGAAAGTCAGGCCGTAGCCCGAGGCATTGATGTCGTCGATCAGCTTGTCGAGATCGGCGCGACGGAAGCGGATGACGTGCAGCACGGGGCCGAAGACCTCGCGCTGGAGATCGGAGAGTTTCTTGATCTCGATGATGGTCGGCGCGACATAGGTGCCGTGTTCGGCAATCGCCGGCAGCGGCAGTTGCTCGACCTTGTTGCCGAGACCGCGCATGCGCTCGATGTGGCTCGCGATGCCGTCGCGGGCTTCGGCAGTGATGACCGGGCCGATATCGACGTTCAGGCTGTCCGTGCGGCCGAGCGTCAGCTGCTGCAGTGCGCCCTTCAGCATGGTGAGCGTGCGGTCGGCGACGTCGTCCTGCAGGCAGAGCACGCGCAGCGCCGAGCAGCGCTGGCCGGCGCTGTCGAAGGCCGACGCGATGACGTCTGCGACCACCTGTTCGGCGAGTGCCGAGGAATCGACGATCATGCCGTTCTGGCCGCCGGTTTCCGCGATCAACGGGATCGGCTTGCCGCCGGCCGACAGCCGCTCGGCAAGCTGCGCCTGGATGAGGCGGGCGACTTCGGTCGAGCCGGTGAACATCACGCCGGCCGTCTTTTGCGCGCCGACCAGGGCGGCACCGAGGCGGCCATCTCCGGGCACGAACTGCAGCGCACCGACCGGCACGCCGGCCTCATGCAGGATCTTTACGCTCTCATGCGCGATGATCGGCGTTTCTTCGGCAGGTTTCGCCAGCACCGGGTTGCCGGCAACGAGGGCGGCTGCGACCTGGCCCGTGAAGATGGCGAGCGGGAAGTTCCAGGGGCTGATGCAGACGATCGGGCCGAGCGGCAGGTGGGATGGGCCGAGCGTGCGGCGGGCCTGTTCGGCGTAGTAGCGCAGGAAATCGACGGCCTCGCGGACCTCGCCGATAGCATTGGCCGCCGACTTGCCGGCCTCACGCATGATGATGCCCATCAACGGCTCGATGCGGCCTTCCATGATGTCCGCTGCGCGGTCGAGGCAGGCGGCACGATCGGCCGGCGAAACGGTGGACCAGACGGTGACATGATCGGCCGCCGCAGCAACGATGGCCTCGGCGTCTTCGACCTTCGCCTGCGTAATGCGGCCGACCACATCGCGGTGGTCCGCCGGGTTCAGCACGTCGAGCGTTTCGCCGCCGGCCTTGCCGTCTGTCAGGAGGGGGGCTGCGTGCCATTGCTTGGCGGCGGTGCCGGCAAGTTCGGCGGACAGGCCGTGAAGCGTCTCTTCGTTGGAAAGGTCGAGACCCTTGGAATTCTCGCGGGACTTGCCGAACAGAGCGTTCGGCAGCGCGATCTGGTCGTGCGGCGCGCCGACCACCGGCATGGCGGCGACGATGTCGACCGGGTCGGCAATCAGCGATTCGACGGAGATCTTCGGGTCCGAGATGCGGTTGACGAAGGAGGAGTTGGCGCCGTTCTCCAGAAGGCGGCGGACGAGATAGGCCAGCAGCGTCTCATGCGTGCCGACCGGCGCATAGATGCGGCAGGGGCGATCGAGCTTGTCCTTGCCGACGACCTCGTCATAGAGCGGCTCGCCCATGCCGTGCAGGCACTGGAACTCGTACTTGCCGACCGCAAAATCCGGGCCGGCGAGCTGGTAGATCGTGGCGAGGCTCTGGGCGTTGTGGGTGGCGAACTGCGGGAAGACCGCATCCGGTGCTGCCAGCAGCTTGCGGGCGCACGCGACATAGGCGACGTCGGTGTGGATTTTTCGCGTGTAGACCGGGAAGTCCGCAAGGCCGTCGAGTTGCGCGCGCTTGATCTCGGCATCCCAATAGGCGCCCTTGACGAGGCGCACCATGACGCGCCGGCCGGAACGGCGGGCGAGGTCAATGATGAAATCGAGCACGAAGGGGCACCGCTTGCCATAGGCTTGCACGACGAAACCGAGGCCGTTCCAGCCCTGCAGGTCGGCGTCGAAGCAGAGGCCTTCGAGCAGATCGAGCGACAGTTCTAGCCGGTCGGCTTCTTCCGCGTCGATGTTGAGGCCGATGTCGTATTTCTTGGCGAGCGCCGCGAGTGCCGTCACTTTGGGCAGCAGCTCGTCCATGACGCGCGCGGCCTGCGAGCGGCTGTAGCGCGGGTGCAGCGCCGAGAGCTTGATGGAGATGCCGGGGCCGTCATAGATGCCGCGGCCGGCGGATGCGGTGCCGATGGCGTGGATCGCCTTCTCGTAGTCGCGGTAGTAGCGCTCGGCATCGGCGCCGGTTGTCGCGGCTTCCCCAAGCATGTCATAGGAATAGCGGAAGCCGCGGGCTTCCAGCGGCTTGGCGCGCTTCAGCGCTTCCTCGATCGTCTCGCCGGTGACGAACTGCTCGCCCATCATGCGCATCGCCATGTCGACGCCGCGGCGGATGACGGGTTCGCCGGCGCGCGCGATCAGGCGGGTCAGGGCGGCGGAAAGACCGCGGTCGTTGACGGTGGAGGTAAGTTTGCCGGTGACGACGAGGCCCCAGGTGGCCGCATTGACGAACAGCGACTTGCCGCCGCCGATATGGGAGGTCCAGTCTCCCTCGGAAATCTTGTCGCGGATCAGCGCATCGCGCGTGTCCGTATCCGGAATGCGCAGCAGCGCTTCGGCAAGGCACATCAGCGCCACGCCTTCCTGGCTCGACAGCGAATATTCCTGCACCAGCCCCTCGACGCCCGTGCCCTTGTGCTTGGCGCGCAGCGCCTCGATGAGCGTGCGGGCGGTGGCGCGGATGTCGTAGCGCTGCGTCTCGGTGACGCCGGCAGCGGCAACCAGCGGCGGCAGGCATTCGGCCTCGGGACGGCGATAGGCGGCCGTGATCGCCCGGCGCAGGTCGCTCTGCGGTCGTACCGGCGGGGCGAAATGCGCGAAGGGGATGAGGGTTTCGTCGGTGGCGGGAAGCGAGGCTGGGTTCTGCATGGAAGGACCTATGAGAAGCGGTTCAGTGGCTTGCGGGGTATCGGATAGGGTCAGCGAACGAAGGCGGTGGCCGGCTCGTCCCGATCGTCCGGGACGTCATGAAACTGCGACGCGTGGCGGACCTGAAGGCTGGGTTCCGCGCGGACGGACCGCTCTGGTTTGATGCTGCAGGCCGCGACGAGAGCCGGAATGGCGAGCGGCTTGTAGTGGCTGATGAGGTCCGGCGGCATGTTATCATCGAAGCTGTTGTCTTGCACCAATATCCCCTGTCGTCTGGCGCCGGAACATTGCCTGCGCCCGGTCACGCCAGAGGCGGTCGGGCATCGTGCAATCGTTCCTGGAAACTGGGCGGAACAATATCACGAGCCCCGAAAGCGAATGGACTTCATATCGTCCCGTGTTAGGCTATATGGGTCTATTTTTGTTCAGATGGAGGGTGATTTGCCCGATACAGTGCAGGTTGATGGGTCATTAGACGCGTTCGATCGAAAAATCCTCGAGGAACTCGCCGAGAACGGCCGCATCTCCGTGGCGGAACTGGCGGAGAAGGTCGGCCTGTCGAAGACGCCGTGCCAGAACCGGTTCAAGCGCTTGATCACGGAGGGCTTCATCCAGGGGTTCAAGGCGATCCTCAATCCGGCCAAAATGAACCTCGACCACATCGCCTTCGCCGAGGTGAAACTCACCAACACGCAGGAAGACGCGCTCAACAGTTTCAACGCGGCGGTGCGGAAGATCAAGGAGGTGGAGGAGTGCCACATGATCGCCGGCCGCTTCGATTATCTCCTGAAGATCCGCACGCGTGACATCAAGAAATACCGGCTGGTGCTCGGAGAGCGGATTTCCAACCTGCCCTATGTCGCCAGCACCTCCACCAATGTGGCGATGGAGACTGTGAAGGAGCGCGGCTGATCGGGCCGGCGCGCACGTCGCCCTCAAGCTCGTCGTTGTCGTCTTCCCGCTTGAAATCGATCTTGTTGAACAATACTAATATTGTCATTCAACAAGTTTGCGTTTGCGCGGAGGGCGATTTCCGGCGGCAGACGGGGAGAAAAAGGGGGAAATGCCATGAAGCCTCGTCCGATAACGACCGCACCGGCTGATGCCGCTGCCCGCAAGGCGATCGCGCCGGTGGTCTGCTACCCGGTCGAAACATTGCCGCGTCCGGATCTTTTGGCTTATCGCGCCTTGCGGGACGATCTTGAACTGGTCGAAACCGTCATCGTGCCACCGCGCGAAGCGGCGACCTGGTCGGTGCCGGCAGGGCATTTCTGCCGCATCGTCTCCACTGAGGGGCCGCAGGTCGGCGATCTCAATCTGTTCAACGCGAACGACCTCAAGGAACGGCTGTTCACGGGCAAGACACGCGCGCTGAACGGCACCCATGTCGGCCTCGGCGACCAGCTGTTTTCCAATTTCCCGTATCTGCGTCCCATCGCCACCATCACACACGACACGCTGGATTGGTATGGTTTCGACGACTTCGGCGGGGCGGTGCATGACGTGATCGGCACGCGGTGCGATCCCTATACGCACAATCTGCTGAGCCACGGCGGACAGTACCACCATTGCTGCCACTCGAACCTGACGCGCGCCTTTGCCGGAAAAACCGGCATGCCGCTGCGCGAGGCGGAGACCTATGTGCATGACGTGCTGAACGTCTTCATGTGCACCGGCTTCACGCGCGATACGGGGCAGTATTTCATGAAGGCGAGCCCGGTGCGGCCGGGCGACTATCTGGAATTCTTCGCCGAGATCGACCTTCTCGGCTGCATGTCGGCCTGCCCGGGCGGGGATTGTTCGGCGCAGCACTCTTCCGATACGGCGAAGTGCTATCCGATGGTCGTCGAAATCTACAAGGCCAAGGGCTTGCCGGAAGGTTGGGCGCCGCCGCCGGTCAACGGCTACGACGGCACCCATGGTCTGTAGCGCTTAACGCGGGCGGCGGACGGCGCGGATTTTTCCGCTGCTGCCGCCGCCGCAGAAGAAGCGATCGGCGCCGTCGGATTCGAGACCGGACACACCCGTTCCTTCGGGCATGACGATGGTGTCGAGCACGGCACCGGTTTCCGGGTCGAGACGGCGAAGGTCGCTTTCCTCGCCTTCCCACGTGCCGTGCCAGAGTTCGCCGTCCACCCAGGTGACCCCCGTTACCATGCGGTTGCTCTGGATGCTGCGGACGACCTTGCCCGTTTCCGGTTCGATCTGGTGGATCTGCTTGCTGCGATATTCGCCGACCCAGAGAAAGCCCTCCGCCCAGGTAAGGCCGGAATCACCGCCGTTGCCGGGAGCGGGAATGGTGGCGAGCACGCTGCCGGAGGCGGGATCGATCTTGCGGATGCGGTCTTCGGCGATCTGGAAGAGGTGGCGGCCGTCATAGGCGGTGCCGGCATGGGCGGCGACGTCGATCGAACGCAGCAATTTGCCATCGTCCGGGTCGACTGCATTGACCTTGTCGCCGGAGGCGAACCAGACGTTCTTGCCGTCATAGGTTACCCCGTGGACGGGTTCGCCACCGGGGAAGGGGCCGTATTCGCGGATGATATCTGCCTGGGACGTCGTCATCGTCATCTCCTTTGGATTGTTGATGACCCGATGTTAACCGCCTGGCAGCGGACCCGGGAGTAACAAGAGTGTCGAGAAAGCACCGGGCGTCGGCGTCAGCCAGCGCTGGATGCGCCCGCGGCCGATCGACTGCACCTTGCCCGCCGCGGAAAGCTGTTCGAGTGCGCGCTGTACCGTGCGGGCACTTGTGCCGAGCGCGATGGCGAGCGCCGAACTGGACCACGCCTCCCCATCGGCAAAGAGCGCCAGCACGTCGGCATGCGGTTCATCGAGCGGAGGCGCGAGCACGGCCACCGGTTGACCATCGCGCGGCGCCAGCAGGAAACCGTCCCTGGTGGCGGTGATGTCTGCCAGCGAGGCCAGCTCGGCGCGCAGCCGGCCCATTTCCACGCGCAGGCGGGCGCGATGCGATTCATCGACATGTCTGGCGCGGAAGGCGCGTAGCAGCAGGGTTTCCCGGCTGGCATCCTGCGGAAAGGCTTCGGCCAGCGTGCGCAGCAGGGAGAAGAGGATGGGGCGCGTTGCCAGCGACAGTTTGGTCTCTCCGCAGCGCAGGACGTGGCGGCAGGCATCGACGACCAGACTGTCCGTGGCCAGTAGCGCCTCGACATCATCCGGAAGCAGCGAGCGTTCCCCACCGTTCGCAATCAGGCGCGCTGCCGGTTTTTGCAGGATCGCGGCGTCGGCCTGCACTTCTTCGATGAGGGCCGGGATGCGTGCCTGCCGGGCAGCCTCGATGGCGCGTTGAAAGGCATCGCGTGCGGTCGCCATGCGCAGCCGGCGGATCGCGATGCCGGCCGCCGCCAATTCATGGGCGGCGCGCAGTGGCGGGGGCAGGGTGGTGGGATCGACGTCAGCGAGCAAGGTTGCGGCATCGTCCAGCCGGCCGATCAAGAGCAGGCGACGAATGGCAAGGGTGCGGGCGTGCGCCGCATTCAGCCAGTCGCCATGCGCCGCCAGCGTCGCGCCGGCTGCGGCAAGTGCCTTCACCGGCCAGGTCAGATCGCGTGAGACGAGGGCAATCTCGGCTTCGGCAACGACGCAGCGCGCCCGCGCCACGGCCTCGCGCGGGCCGAAGGAACTGGCCGCACTTTTCAGCAGGACTTTCGCCCGGTCGAGATCGCCAAGCTGCGCCATCGCGATGCCGCGCAACGCTAGCGCCGGTGCATCGTCGCGCAGCGCCACGCGGTTCAACGCGCCGAGCGGATCGCCGGTGGCAAGGGCGCGGGCAGCGGCGGTGATCATCGAGTCCATGGTTTTCCCGTCACACTTGTAACTCCCACGCTCCCGAACGCGGCGCCTATTCTTGGATCATCGAAACAAGAAAGGATGTTCGTGATGCGCAATCAAGTCGTTTCGCACGAGGACTGGCTGAAGGCCCGCCTTGACCTGCTCGCCGAAGAGAAGGAATTCACCCGAAAGCGCGAGGCGCTGACCCGCCGCCGCATGGCGATGCCCTGGGAACGGGTGGAGAAACACTACGAATTCCAGGGGCCGAACGGCCGGCAATCGCTGGAAGAGCTGTTCGAGGGGCGCTCACAGCTCCTCGTCTATCACTTCATGCTCGGTCCCGACTGGCAGGAGGGCTGCACGCATTGTTCCTTCTGGGCGGACAATTTTAACGGCATCCCGATCCATCTTGCCCAGCGTGACGTGACCTTCAAAGCGATCTCGCGTGCACCATTCGAAAAGATCGAGGCCTATCGGCAACGCATGGGCTGGAGTTTCCCCTGGGTGTCTTCGGGCGGCAGCGATTTCAACTTCGACTATCAGGCTTCCGCCACACCGGAAGAGCTGGCGGCGGGCCGCGCCACCTACAATTTTGAAATTCGTTCGAACACGATGTCGGAATTGGTCGGCGTCAGCGTCTTTTACAGGAGCGGGCCGGACGAGGTGTACCACACCTACTCCTGCTACGCGCGCGGTGTCGAGATGGTGAACGGTGCCTATCACTTCCTCGACCTCGTGCCGAAGGGCCGCGACGAGGACGGCCTTCGCTATCCGATGGAATGGGTGAAGCGGCACGATCAGTATTGATTTTGGGGCGGCCCAGGCCAAAATCGGCCGGCCGCGAAGGAGATGACAATGATCCATACGCATTATCGCTGGGTGATCGTCGCTGCGGGCGGCCTGCTCGGCTGCATCGCCATCGGCGCGATGTTTTCGCTGCCGGTCTTCCTGCTGCCGATCGCCAAGGATACCGGATGGTCGGTGACGGGCGTTTCCACCGCCATGACCATCGGCTTCCTGGCCATGGCCTTTGCCAGCATGTTCTGGGGCGGGCTTTCCGACCGGGTGGGGCCGAGGCCGGTGGTGCTGGCCGGCTCGGTTCTTCTGGCGGCAAGCCTGGGGCTCGCCAGCATCGCGACGTCGCTCGTCGCCTTCCAGTTCGTCTTCGGCCTGCTTGTCGGCGTGGCGGCGGCAGCGGTCTTCGCACCGATGATGGCCTGCGTGACGGGCTGGTTCGATACGCACCGCAGCCTTGCCGTCTCGCTCGTTTCGGCGGGCATGGGCATGGCGCCGATGACCATGTCGCCCTTCGCCGCCTGGCTGGTCTCGATGCACGACTGGCGGGTCTCGATGCAGATCATCGCTGTCGTCGTCGCGGTGGTGATGATCCCGGCCTCGCTGCTCATCAGGCGCCCGCCGGCGCTGGAGGCGGGTGGCGAAAACCTTGCAGCGGTGGATGACGCGCAGGAGGGCATGACGACGCGTGACGTGATGAAATCACCGCAGTTCATCATCCTATGCCTGACGAATTTCTTCTGCTGCGCTACCCATTCGGGGCCGATCTTCCATACGGTTAGCTACGCCATCACCTGCGGCATTCCGATGATCGCGGCGGTGTCGATCTACAGCATCGAGGGTCTTGCCGGCATGGGCGGCCGTATCGCCTTCGGCATCCTGGGCGACCGGTTTGGCGCCAAGCATATCCTTGTGCTCGGGCTGCTCGCGCAGGCTTTCGGCGCGCTCGCCTATGTTTTCGCCGGCGGGCTCGCCTCGTTCTACGTCGTCGCGGCCATCTTCGGTTTCATCTATGCCGGCGTCATGCCGCTCTACGCGGTGATCGCGCGGGAAAACTTTCCGCTACGGCTGATGGGCACGGTTATCGGCGGTACTGCCATGGCGGGAAGCCTCGGCATGGCGCTCGGTCCTGTCGCCGGCGGGCTGATCTACGATACCTTTGCCAGCTACACATGGCTCTATGCCGGCTCCGCGGGCATCGGCATCGGCGCCTTCCTGATCGCCATGACGTTCAAGCCGGTACCGAAGGTGCGGGGAGCGCTTGTGGCGGCTTGAACGGAAGGATGTGACAAAAGACGCATTCACGGCATCGCCGAGCAACCTCTCCTCCGCCATACCGGCCGTGATCCGGGCAAGGCGGGGGAGATGCCGTGCTCAGGCGGCGCCAGCGGGGTCGCCTATCGGCATCAATGCGGGATTCGTTGCCTGCTCCCGCTTGATCTTCTCTTCTTCGCTCAGCGGCTCGTCGTCCTTCGTCTTGCCGGCGTCGCGCGGCTTTTCGCGCGAGCGGGTGGCTTCGGAGGGCTCCTGGCCAGGCGACTGTGCCATTGTGCCGGGGGCACCGGGCTTCGGTTTTTCGATCGTCATGGTCACTCCTCAAAAATTCAAGAACTGCCCGGGATTCCGGCGCGCGTGCATGAGAATGTCCAGCTCGCGTTTGGAGGGGCCGAACTTGTCGAACAGGCGCTTGGCCTCCTTCTGCGGCAGGTCATAGGCCGCGCGGAAGGCTTCCACTGTATAACGTTCCCCCGACAGCCTTCTATGGTCAGGGAAGAGCTTGGATTGGTCCGGCATTTGCGATCACGCCCAATGTCATTGACAGTTCCTCAACCGGCAACGGCGGCGATTGTTCCCAACGATTTTTGGAAAGGTTCGGGCGGGCCGCGCGCGCCCGGCGGCGCGATGTCATCGTTGCCACGCGAATGGTGGCGGAGGCCGCACATGCAAACGTGCGCGGTTTTCTCATGGCTTCTTCCCCCGTCGGATGCGCGCCCTCTTTTGGCGGGGACGGCGATGAAAGACCTTGTCAGGCGTGCAACATGTCGCCTGTCAGCTTGGCGCGACGCGTGAGATAGCCGGCAAGCGGATCGTCGAAGGCGTTTTCCGCTGAGCAGACGGCATCGAGGAACAGGGAGAACAGGGTGGCCTGCGAGGTGACGTCCAGCTTTGCGTAGAGATTGCGACGATGCAGCTTCACGGTTGTCGGTGCGATGCCGAGCTTTGCCGCGATCTCCTTCGCCGAGTGACCGCGCAGGATCAGTTGCACGACCTGACATTCGCGGTTTGTCAGAACGCTGCGGCCGAAATTGCGCACCGCCTGCGCCAGCGCGCTTTGCAGGAGCGCTTCGCCTTCCTGCCCCCCGGGGCGGAGATCACGGTAGTGCCGGACGATGGCCTTTACAAGGAGTGGCGTCGCGGTGCGCAGAAATGCCAGGTCCGGGCTCTTGAAGCCCGGCCGCGCGTTGCGCCGGGCAAGCGAAATGGCGAACTTGGTGTCCGCGTCGAGGCTGACGAGCACGTTGATCTCGTCCTGCATGCCCGAATATTGGTAGAATTCGCGGTAGTAGTCGCTGTCACCGAAGCCGCTGTCGAGCTGGCTCAGCTGGTGCACCCCGTCGATGTCCTCTTCCAGCGTCAGGCGGTAGAAGGGGTCGAGCCGATAATAGCCCTGCAGATATTGCTGGATATTGGAAAGGCCGCGGTCGGTGCGCCAGTCGTTGAACAGGATTTTGGGTGCGATGCCGCGGCGGTAGAGCAGCACGAGGCTGGCGTCGAAGGCGATCTGCTGTTTCAGGGCATTCATGATGCGCTCCTGAAAGTCCAATCGGCCGATGCCGTCCAGCAGCGCCATGGCGAGATCCGCAATCGCCGCGACCTGCTCATCCCCGTTTCGTGTTTCGGCAGTCATGTTTTCTCCGTGGCCGACGGGTTCCATCGTTGGCGCCGTCAGCTTTATGCCCGCAGTTTGCGACTGTCGCGTGCCGCCGAGAAATATGGAAGAGCCATATTTCGTGATCCGAGATCACAATACGGCATCGAATGGCCAACGGGGAAGCTGCCTCCTGACGGCATTCGCTCGGGCCGAAGGTCTCGACGGAACCGTCGGGATTGGCGAGCGCGACCTTACCCGAAACGATGGCGTCATAGTCGGTGCCGGGTGGTTGGGTGCTCTCACGCTCTTGCCGGTGGCGTGCGGACAGCGAAAAACGGAACCGAGCCAAGCGACTTGCCCTCCGAGACGCCAGCTGAGTGTCAGACGTAAATCGCATACGAGCAGTTGAAAATGCTGTGTTTTGTCGAACAGAACCTGCGTTCAGCGGACATTTACAGCGCCGGTATGCCGCGAGGAGGCTGGTTGATGCCTGCCCAACATAGGCTCATGCCCATTGCACATCGGAGTTTTTGATGGATTGTCGACATTGTATATCATGAACTGTTGATGATCTAATTTTTACATTGTACACAATTATTGCGGTCTGAAAGATCGCACTGAGGTGGCGGCTGCTGGAGGGCGGCATGTCGTCTGCATCCAACAACACCCATGGGAGGGGAAGAATGAAACAGGCACTTCTTTCGATCTGCGCAGCCGCACTGGGCTTGACGATGGCCAGCCAGGCCTCGGCAGCGAGCACGCTGGAAACCGTCAAGGCGCGCGGCAAGCTGGTCTGCGGCGTTTCGCTCGCGACGCCGGGTTTTGCAGCACCCGACGACAAGGGCCGCATGCAGGGCTTTGACGCCGATATCTGCCGTTCGATCGCCGCTGCCGTCTTTGGTGACGGTGACAAGGTCGAGTTCGTCCCGACCAACATCAACACGCGCTTCCAGGCGCTGCAGTCCGGCGAGATCGACGTTCTGTCGCGCCAGACGACCCACACCTTCTCGCGCGATGCATCGCTCGGTCTCGATTTTGGCCCGACGGTGTTTTATGACGGTCAGGGCCTGATGGTGCCGAAGTCGCTCGGCGTTTCCAGCGCCAAGGAACTGACGGAAGCCGCGATCTGCACCCTGCCGGGCACCACGACGGCGCAGAACATTTCCGACTTCTTCCGCGCCATCAACGGCAAGTTCGAACTCGTCGTCTTCGAAAGCCCGGACGAAAACCGCGCGGCCTTCTATTCCGGCCGTTGCGAGGCGATCACCTCGGACCGTTCGGACCTCGCCTCGATCCGCGCCGTCGCCAACAATCCGGACGACTATATCGTGCTGCCGGAGACGATCTCCAAGGAGCCGCTCGCACCGGCCTTCCGCCAGAACGATTCCCATTGGGGCGATATCGTCTCCTGGTCCGTCTGGCTGCTGATGGCCGCCGAGGAGAAGGGCATCACCCAGGCGAATGTCGACGAGAAGCTGAAGAGCGAAGATCCCGACGTGCAGCGCATGCTGGGCGCCACGGAAGAGCTTGGCAAGATGCTCGGCCTCGACAACAAGTGGGGCTACAACGTCATCAAGAGCGTCGGCAATTACGGCGAAGTGTTCGAGCGCAACGTGGGCGAGGGCACCAAGCTCGGCCTGACGCGCGGCCCGAATTCGCTGTGGAATGCAGGCGGCATGATCTACTCGCCGCCGATCCGTTGATCGCTTTCTCCTTTTAGCGATCACCCCGGGCGCGCGCATGGCGGTGCGCGCGCCCATTTCTTTCCCAAGTCTGGCGGCGAGGATTCATGGCTTTCCTGCATGACATGCGCTTTCGCGCCTATTTTTATCAGGTCGTCGCGGTCGGCTTCGTGGCACTCGTCGGCTGGACGATGTTTGCGACGGCGAGCGGCAACCTTGCCAAGCAGAACATCGCGACCGGATTCGACTTTCTGACGCGACCTGCCGGCTTCGTCATCACCGAGTCGGCCATCGCCTTTGAGGCGACCGATACGGTCGGCCGGGCGATCCTCGTCGGCATCGCCAATACGGTGAAGGTGTCGCTGCTCGCCGCCATCTTCGGCACGTTGCTTGGCCTCGCGGTGGGCATTGCCCGCATGTCGCGCAACCCGCTGCTCGCCCGCCTCGCGCTCGTCTATGTCGAGCTTTTGCGCAACGTGCCGCTGCTGCTCTATCTCTTCCTCTGGTATTCGCTGATCATCCTGATCCTGCCGCCGGTCAAGCAGGCGCTGAATCTTCTTCCGGGCGTCTACCTCTCCAACAGCGGTCTCGTCGTGCCGGCGGCCGTCGTGCAGAGCGGTGGCGCTGCGCTGTTCGCCTGCCTTGTCGGCGGTGCAGCCGCGGCACTTTTCATCCGCACGATGGCGACACGCAAGCGTATTGCGACGGGGCAGTCGAACCATGGCGGCCTGATCGCGATTGCCGTGCTTCTTGCACCCGTACTCCTGCTCTGGTTCACCGGTGGCTTCGCTGCCGACTGGGATTTCCCGACCGCCGGCAAATTCCGCCTGACGGGCGGGCTGCATGTGCGGCCGGAATTCGTGGCGCTGCTTTTCGGCCTGGCGCTCAGCGTTTCTGCCAATGTCGCGGAAATCGTGCGCGCCGGCATCCAGGCGGTCGACAAGGGACAGTGGGAAGCGTCTGCCGCACTCGGGCTTGCGCGTGGAAAAACCATGCGCCTCGTCGTGTTGCCGCAGGCGCTGCGCATCATCATCCCGCCGCTCACCAACACCTATCTCACCGTCTTCAAGAACAGTTCCCTGGCGATTGCCATCGGCTATCCGGACCTCGTCATGGTCTCCAACACCGTGATGAACCAGACCGGCCAGGCGATCGAGACCATCGCGATCTTCATGGGCGTCTATCTGGCGCTGTCGATCACCATCTCGCTCGTGATGAACTGGTACAATGCGCATGTCGCGCTGAAGGAGCGCTGATATGGCCGACGTCCAAATGCTTGCTCTGGCCCCGCCGCAGCCGGCGCCGACTGCCCAGCGTTTCGGCAAACTCTCCGCCTATTTCGGCACGCCCGGCAATACAATCGTCAGTCTCCTGTCGATTGTCGGCATCCTTTTCATCGCCAAGCTGGCCTTCGGCTGGCTGGTTGTCGACGCTGTGTTTTCCGGTGCGGGCGAGGCCTGCAAGGCGGCAAGCGGCGCGTGCTGGCCCTTCGTGGCGCAAAAGCTGCGCTACATGGTCTTCGGCTTCTACCCCTATGAGGAGCAATGGCGACCACTGCTGGCGCTTCTGCTGCTCTTTGGCGCCTGCGGTGTTTCGATGATGCCGCGCTTCTGGAGCCGGAACCTACTTTTCGTCTGGCTCATTGCCATCGTGCCGGTGCTCTACATTCTCATGGCGGGCGGCATTTTCGGCCTCACGCCGGTGGCGACGACGAGCTGGGGCGGCCTGCCGCTGTCCTTCCTGCTCTCGTTCATCGGGTTGACCCTCGCCATGCCGCTCGGCATCGTGCTGGCCTTGGCGCGTGCCTCCAACCTGCCGGCGATCCGGGTTCTGGCCGTCGGCTTCATCGAGATCGTGCGCGGCGTGCCGTTGATCAGCATTCTCTTCATGGCGACGGTCATGCTGCCGCTGTTCATGCCGGATGGCGTGACCATCGACAAATTGATCCGCGCGCAGGTGGCGATCATCCTCTTCGCCTCCGCCTATATCGCCGAAATCGTGCGCGGCGGCCTGCAGGACGTGCCGGCCGGCCAATATGAGGCCGGCAAGTCGCTCGGGCTGCACTACTGGCAGGTGATGCGCAAGATCGTGCTGCCGCAGGCGCTGAAGAAGGTCATTCCGCCGATGGTCGGCCTGTTCATCGGCTTCTTCCAGGATACGACGCTCGTCACCATCGTCGGTCTCGTCGATTTCCTCGACACCGTGCGGTCCGCCATTCGCGATCCGGAATGGCAGGGCATCGCCGTGCTCGAAGGTTACCTCGTCGCCGCCGCCGTCTACTTCACCTTCAGTGCCCTGATGGGCGCCTACAGCCGCTTCCTCGAACGATATTTCAGGACGACCCATGCCTGACATCAGCGTCATCCGAAACGCCCAGACCGTCGTCGCCTATGACGCGGCGAGCGGCGGCCATGCCTATCTCAACGATGCCGACGTCGCCTTCGATGAAAGCGGTTTCCTGCACGTCGGCGGCCGCTATGACGGCCCGTTCGCGCAGGAAACCTCCGGCCGCGACCGCATGGTCCTGCCGGGCTTCGTCAACGTGCATTGCCATTCCGGCGAGGAGCCAATCTCGAAAAGCCTGTTCGAGGACCAGGGCACCGCCGCCCTCTGGGGCCAGGCGATGTACGAGTATTCCACGCTCGTCGAGATCAGCGACGACGCGGTGAAGGCGGCCCTTACCGTCATGCTCGGCGATCTGCTGCGCAGCGGCGTCACCACTTTCGTCGACATTGCCGGCACGCACGAATGCTGGCTGCCGACGCTGGCGCAAAGCGGTGCGCGCGCCTATGTCGCTCCCGGTTTCCGCGAGGCTGCCTGGCATGTCGAGAACAGCCACCGGCTCGATTTCCGCTGGAACGAAGCGCGCGGCCGCGAGGCTTTTGCACGCGCGCTGGAAACGGTCGATGCCGCCGAAGCGCATCCCTGCGGCCGGCTCGGCGGCATCGTCGCCCCGGCGCAGGTCGAGACCTGCTCGCCGGAGCTGTTGCAGGCGGCGGCGGAAGCCGCGCGCGGCCGCAAGGTGCCGATCACCATTCATGCTGCCCAGACCATGGCCGAGCATGAGGAGCTGTTGTGCCGCCACGGGCTCACCGCCGTGCAATATCTCGAAAAACTCGGGCTCCTCGGTCCGGACCTCATCCTCGGCCATTGCATCTTCATCGACAGCCACAGCTGGACGCGCCAACGCACGGCTGACGATCTTGACCGTCTTGCCGCCAGCCGGACGAGCGTTGCCCATTGCCCCGTCACTTTCGCGCGGAGCGGCATGGTGCTGCAATCGGTCGGCCACTATCGCCGCAGCGGCGTGAACGTGGCGCTTGGCACCGACAGTTACCCCTTCAATATGCTGGAGGAGATGCGGACGGCCCTGATCAATGCCCGCATTGCCGGTGGCACGGTGTTCGACGTCTCGACGGCCGATATCTTCGAGGTGGCGACACTCGCCGGGGCAAAGGCGCTCGGCCGCAGCGACATTGGCCGCATAACTAAGGGCGCCAAGGCGGATTTTTCGCTTATCGACTTGAAGCATCCCGGCATGCAGCCGGTTTACGATCCCTTGCGCAACCTGTTGCACTGCGCCGCCGAGCGCGCGGTCGCGGCCGTCTATGTCGATGGCACCTGCGTCATGGAAAACGACCGGCCGACCCGCGTCGACTATGACGGAGCGCTGGCGGAATTGCAGGCGGTGCAGGACTTTACGGTGCGTCGCCTGCAGGCGAACGATCCGCGTGGGCGATCGGCATCCGAGCTGGCGCCGCTCTCCTTGCCCGTGCTGCCGCATCCGTGATGCTGCGGATCGCCAAGGGGTTGGGGAAGTCCTATGATGCTCACCCCGACCCTCGACCCGGCTTCACCTTCGATGCATCGACGCCTGACCTTTCTTCGCTCCCCAGCCGCTCTTGCCGGCGGCTGGCTGCTGCTGCTTATAGCCTTCGGTCTTTATTCGGCGGCAAGCCACCGGCAGGTGCTCGAGCAGGAAGTGTCGGAAAGCGGTCGGTCGTTGCAACGCGCGATTTCCCAGCGTGTCGCCCAGCATGATGCGCATCTGACGAGCCTGAGCGCCCTTGGCCTCGCGCAGGCGCAGCCGTCGCAGGATTTCGATCTCGTCGCGCGATCGATCCTGCGGTTCTATCCGCGCATCGTCGCCATCGATCTTATCCGCCTGTCGCCGGGTGGGGAGGCGAGCGTGGTGAGTTCGGCGACGTCCGCCGACGGTTCGACGGTGGATCCGGCGGAGGTTGCTCGTGCCGTGGAGGGGCTTGCATCCGGCAAGGCGGCCTATGGTCCGGATGGCAAGCCCGGCCATTATCGGCTCATGAAACGCATGAACGATACGATGGCGGTCAGCCTCGACATCGACGGCGCAAAACTCGTCGAGGGTGAAGAATTGCCGCGCTGGGCCGCGCTGGCGCTTTCGACGGCAAAGGGATTGTTGCTGGAGGTCGGTGCAAGACAGCCGGCGGCATCCTCATTTCTCGCCCGCACCGTTCGTTTCGAAGCGCCGGTCGCAAGCGCCACGCAGCCATTGCGGCTTTCCGTGCAGCGGCAGGTCACCTTGCCGCAGCTTCTTCCTCCGCTGCCTTTCGCCCTGTTCGCAGCGATCTCGCTTGCCGGCCTCGTGCTCGTGCGTTCGCTGCTGCGACACAGGCAGGATGCGGCCCTTGCCCGCGAGGTGGCGGAGGCCGCGTCCCGGCGGGAGGCGCTGCGCCAGCACGAAACGAAGCTTGCCCATGCGCTGCGCATCAACAGCATGGGCGAAATGGCCTCCGGCATCGCCCATGAACTGACCCAGCCGCTGACGGCACTGCTGAGCCAGAGCCAGGCGGGACGGCGCATCGCGGCGGCAAGCGGCTTGCAGGATACACCGATCGATAGCGTGCTCGCCGCCAATGTGCTCCAGGCCAAGCGCGCGGCCGATATTCTCGTGCGGCTGCGTGCCTATGTCGGAAAGAGCGCCCTGGAGGCGGGGGTGCACGACCTGGGTCGCCACGTCGCCGATATTGTGGCACTGTCGCGTATCGACCTCGATCGGCGTGGCATCGTGCTTGACGTCGAACTGCCCGAGGCGCCGGCCCTGGCACGGATTGATCCGGTGGAGATCGAGCAGGTGATCCACAATCTCATCCGCAACGCTGCCGATGCGGTGGAGCAGGCCGGTAGGGCAGATGGCCGGGTTCTGGTCTCATTGAGACCGGGCTCGGCAGACAGTTTCGAGATCGTTGTCTCCGACAATGGAACCGGCATTCCCTTCGATATCCTGCCGCGGCTGTTCGAGCCGTTCTTCTCCAGCAAGCCGGACGGCATGGGGCTGGGGTTGAGCCTGTGCGAAAGCATCGTCGAACGCTTCGACGGCAGCATTGCAGGGGAGAACGGGGCGGCCGGCGGCGCGGTCTTTACCGTGCGGCTTCCGGCGGCGCGGGAAACGGAAAGACGAGAGGAAGCAGCGGAATGACGATGGCGCCGGTCTATCTGGTCGATGACGACGAGGGGGTGCGCAACGCATTGTCGCTGCTCCTCGGCACCTACGGCATCCGCATCGAAACGTTCGGCGATCCGACCGCCTTCCTGGCGCGGGCGCCGAAACTCAAGCCGGGGGTGCTGTTGCTCGATCTGCGTATGCCGGCGATCACCGGCTTGCAATTGCATGAAAAGCTCGGTGCGATCGGCTGCGACTGGCCGACGATCATCTGCACTGGCCATGGCGACGTGCATGCCTGTCGCCGGGCCTTCAAAGCAGGCGTCGTCGATTTCCTGACGAAGCCGATCGACGAGCAGGTGCTGATCGAGGCGCTGCAGCAGGCCTCTAGCGCGCTGGATCAGCAGGCGGAGCGGGCGGAGGCGGCGCAGCTCGTCGCCCAGCTCACCGATCGTGAGCGCGAGGTGCTGGACATGGTCGGCCGCGGCTGGTCCACGCGGGAAATTGCAGAAACACTGCGACTGTCGCCCCGCACGGTGGATACGCACCGGGCGAACATCGCCCAGAAACTCGGCACGACCTCGGTGGCGGAGTTTGCGCGGCTCGCGCTGATCGGGCAGGCTCCGTAGCCCTACGGACCATACTCCGTCAGTCCACCGATACCGCGGCGGGCGAGAATCTCCGAAAAGAGGGCCGTCGCCGCCAACGAGACCGAGCGGCCCCAGATGGAGATAGACATGAAGACGTTCGTTGCCACCGCCTTTGCCGCTCTGACCCTCGTCGGCGCTGCTCATGCCGAAGTCCTCACCGAGCGTAACATGCCGCTCGACATCGCGGTCGAAGCTGCGGATGCTGCCGTCAAGGCCTGCGCTGCCAAGAAGTTCAACGTGACGGTCGCCGTCGTCGACCGTGCCGGCATCACCCGCGCCGTCCTGCGCGCTGACCGCGCCGGCCCGCACACGCTCGACAGCGCGGTGCGCAAGGCGTTCACGGCTGCTTCCATGCGCATGCCGACCCAGAAGATCGCTGAAAACGTCGGCAAGAACCCGGCTGCAGCACAGCTCGTTTCGATCCAAGGCCTGCTCGTGCTGGCCGGCGGCGTTCCGGTGAAGGTCGGTGAAGAAACCATCGGTGCCATCGGCGTCGGTGGTGCACCGAGCGGCGACATTGACGACGAATGCGCCCGCGCCGGCATCGACGCTGTCAGCGCCAAGCTGAAGTAAGCCAAGCTTCGTCCAGAATGAAAGAAGCCCCGGCGTCGTGCTGACGCCGGGGCTTTTTGCGTGGCTTTCTGCCGGTTGGCGTGGAGGCCGCGCCTCCACGCTTGGTATCTAGAGAATGAAATCGCCCTTCACGAACTCGATCGTATTGTCGAGGCGGATGGCGAGGTCGAACTTCCCGTCACCGTTGACGTCCCCATAGAGGAAGGTGTCGCCGTTCTTGTTGTCGTAGCGCAGTTCGCCAGCCTTGTTGCTGAAGGCTTTTTCACCGATGAAATTGAAAGCTTGGTTGCCCGATTGCGTGCTGCGTGCATCGATGGTGGAAAGGTCGATCTTGTCGCCCTGGCTTTGCGAGAAGTCGTAGATCACATCCCGTGCGGTGATGATGCTGTCCTTGTAGCTCTTGAACAGGAAGGTATCCGCACCAGAGCCACCGTAGAGCTCGTCGGCACCAGCGCCGCCATAGAGCTTGTCATTGCCGGCAGCGCCGCTCAGCCGGTTTGCGCCGCTGTCGCCCGACAGGATGTCGGCATGCGCCGAGCCTGTGAGCCCCTCGATCGACGAATACGTGTCGCCTTTCGCTTCACCACTGTTGAGCGACGGGTTCGCCAGGCTGGCCACGACGCCGGACGTCGCATCCTTATAGGAGGCCACGTCGGTGCCGCTTCCACCCTCAAGCTTGTCGGCTCCAATGCCACCGACCAGCACGTCATTGCCGCCTCCGCCGCTCAGCCTGTCGTTTCCGGCATAGCCGAAGATCGTCGTGTTGTTGTCGCCACCCGTGATGCCGTCGGCACCCGACGTGCCTTTGAGCGATGATTCATTGGATATGGCGGAAAGGAAGAAGTTGCCCTTGACGGAGGAAGAGTAGCCCGCGACATCAAGGAAGATCTTGCCGGAATTGCTTGCCGTGAACTCGATGACGGCGGACGTGTCGGCGTCCGAGGAGATCACATTGCCGTTCGCATCACGCAGGACCAGCTTGACGCCGCTTGCGGGCGTGCTGCCGTTGCCGCCTGCCGTGAACTTGTAGGTGACGCCGGCCTTGACGGTGAAGCCGTACCAGTCGCTGTCCGCCTGGACATCGATCTTGCCGCCGAGGGTTCTGCCGACCAGGATGCTGCTGGTCGTTTTCGTGTTGTTGAAGATGGTGTCGAGGCTGGGATTGGCGACGATGTACTTGCCGATGTCGCCGCCACTGTCCTGGACGTCGATGAAGTAGGTACCGCCGGCCGTGGGGGTGAAGGTGACGAGGCCGGTGGCATTTGAGTAGTTCGTCTCACCCGCCACGCGGGTGCCGTTGGCATCGCGCAGGAAGATGTCGCCATCCGGCAGGCCGCTCGTGCCGGTGCCGGTTACGGTGAAGGCATAGCTGATGCCGGCCTTGAGGGTGACCTTGAACCAGTCGGAATCACCCTTTACGTCCACGGCGCTCGTGATGCTCTTGCCGGTGGCGAGCGTAGCGGTGGTCGAGATGTTGCGCAGGATCGTATCGGCGCCGACCCAGCTCAGTTTGTAGTTACCGGTATCCGAAGTGTCCCTGACGTCGAGGAAGTAGGTACCGGTCTGGCTTGCGGCATAGGCGAGCGAGTAGCTGGCGTTGCTATAGTTCGTGTCGCCGGCAAGCAAGTTGCCGTTGGCATCGCGCAGGAACAGGTCCGCGTCGGGCGCCGATGAGCCACTGCCGTCACCCGAGACGACGAAGCCGTAGTCGAGGCCGGCCTTCATGCTGATCTTGAACCAGTCGGAATCGCCGGAGACATCCAGAGCGCTCGAAACGGTCTGCCCCTGGGAGAGCGTCGACGTCGTGTTGACGTCACGGCGGATCGTGTCGTTGCCGAGCCAGGTGAGAATGTAGTTGCCAATGTCGCTACCATTGTCATCAACGCCCACGAAGTAGGTGCCGCCGGCGAGCGCAGAGAAGTTCACCGTGGTACTGCTGTTGCTGTAGTTCGTGTCGCCTTTGATGTAGGTGCCGTTGGCATCGTAGAGATAGAGATCAGGATCAGGCAGGGTCGAGCCGGAACCGTCGCCGGAAAGGCGGAAGCCGTAGTCGAGCCCTGCGGAGAAGGCGGCCTTGTACCAGTCGGCGTCGCCGGCCGATGTCAGGGCATTCTTGATGGTCTGCCCCTTGATGATGGTTGCGTTCGTCGATGTGTTGCCGGGAATGCTGGACATGGAATGAACTCCTCGAAATCGATACGGGATTCTGTTGGCTGCGGCGGACGGCAAAACCCGCGTGCGGCACGGCAGGATCAATCGTCGACCGCACGAAAAATCTTGCTGGTCGCCGAATCTCGATCGTTCCCGCCGCGCTTGGCACAGAGCATGGCGGGGTAACCGGAGTGAGCGATTTTCTGCGAATGGTGTTCTGGTGGCGACGAGCGTCTATCGACAGTCGGGCCATTGCGAGAAATAGTCCCGCACAGGATGTAGCGGAATGCGAGGTACAAAATGGCCAGTCTGACCGAGACCGGCTTCGGTCTGGCGGCGCGGGGCGACAAGGGACGCGACTTTGCGCGGGCGGAGCAACGCGCGGCCATTCGCAAGCTTGCCGCTGCCTATTGGGCCGCCGTATTCGTGTCGACCAGCGTGTTGTGGGCCGTTGCCGGAACTGATCCGGTCGAATCGGCGCCGGGCAAGCTTGCGTCGATCGCTTTTGCGCTGATGCTCACCATCGGGATGACCTGGCTGTTGAAACGGACGCTCGCCCGGCCCTTGTGGCAGCAGGCCGTGGCTGCCTTCGGCCTTTCCCTGCTTGCAACGCCGATTTCGGCGGGCATCGATTTCCTTATCTATCTCGTGTGCGTCTATCCGGAGCCGGCGCTTCTAGACAGGCGCGAGTTAGCCTTCGGGCTGATTTTCGGCATGTCGCTGTTCTTCGGCTGGTGCTGCCTCTATCTCGCGCTCAGCTACAGCTTTGCACTTGCCGAAGGCGAGCGCCGGATGGCGGCGCTGAGGGAGGAGGCCCTGTCGGCGCAGATGCGCGCACTCGCCTATCAGGTCAATCCACATTTCCTGTTCAATACCCTGAATTCGATGGCCGGGCTCATCGAGGAGGGGGCCAATACCAATGCGCGCGCGATGGTGCTCCAACTCTCCGGTTTCCTGCGCAAGACCCTGTCGCTTGATCCGACAGAGGACATTCCCCTGCATGAGGAACTGGCCTTGCAATCGGACTATCTTGCGGTGGAAAGCACGCGCTTTTCCGATCGCATGAACGTCGTGTTCTCGGTGGACGACGCGGCACAGACTGTTCGTGTCCCGCCGCTCATTCTTCAGCCGATCTTAGAGAATGCGGTGAAGTACGGTGTCGGTGCGACGCGCGGCGCCGTGGAGATCGCGCTGCGTGCCGAGGTGAAGGATGGGGCGCTTGCCCTGACCGTCGAAAATGACGTGCCCTTGGAAATGACGGGTGCGCTGCCGGCGGGCATGGGCATCGGGCTCAGGAATGTTGCCGACCGCATGGCAACCCATTTTCCAGAAGGGGCGACACTTTCCAGCGGCTATGTCCGACCCGGCCGTTTCGCTGTCTCGTTGATCCTGCCGCTGGTGCGTTCATGACGGAAACCCCGGACGTGACGGCGATCGTCGTCGATGACGAGCCGATCGCGCGTCGGCGTCTTTCGCGCCTGCTGGCATCGATCGGCGGCGTGCGCGTGGTCGCGGAGGCAGGCGATGTCGCCGCTGCCATCGACGTCGCGCGCAACCACGCACCGGATCTTCTGTTTCTCGATGTCCGCATGCCCGGTGGCGACGGTTTCGATGTTGTCGATGCGCTCAGGGACAATCCTCCCGCTATCGTCTTCGTCACCGCCTTTGGCCACTATGCGCTGCCCGCCTTCTCTGCCGATGCTGTCGATTATCTGACGAAGCCGGTGGAGGAAGGGCGCCTTGCCGCCGCGCTCACGCGTGTCCGGCAACGCATCGGAACGCGCAATGCAGCCGAACGGCTGACGGAGCTGACAGCGGCGTTCGAAGCGCTTCGCCAGGCGGTGCGGCAGGAGCAAAATGGTCTGCCGCCGTTTTGGGTGCGCTCGCGCGGCCGGCTGGTGCGTGTGGCTGCCGCCGGTGTGACGCGTATCGATGCAGAGCGGGACTATGCCCGTATCTATGCGGACGGTGAAACCTACCTGCTCGACGAGACGCTGGCCTCGCTCGAAAGCCGCCTGCCGGCGGAGCAATTCATCCGCGTGCATCGCAGCACGATCCTGCGCACCGAGGCGATCAAGGGGTTTCGCCGGGGGCGGCATGGCGCATGGGCGGCAGAGCTTCAGGATGGCAGCCAAGTGCGCATCGGGCGCAGCTACCTGTCTTGCATGAAGCTGGTGGCGCCGTAGTCTCATTATTTCTGGGCATTCCTATTCACGCCAGTGCGAAATATGAGTGCTGTATGGATGATTCGGCGGCGATTCGTTTTTTTGATCGTGACGGCAGGGCGTTCCGTAGGGCGGCCCTTGGCGCAGCGATTGCGGCGGCGGCATTGGTCGGCGGCTGTGCAGCGCGGCCGGGTGTCGGCATTGCGACACAGTCCACGACGGTCCCTGCCACCAGCGCACTGGTGCTTCCCGCGCCAGGAACGCTTTCGATCGTCAGCGTGATTCAGCGCCAGTACACCAACGCGATCCAACAGCAGGTCGCGCTTTCCACGTCGGCGGCGACGTCGGGGCAGAATTTCCTGAGCATCCAGGCCTTCGGCCCGGCGGAGACCGTGGCGATGTCGGGCGGTACGCTTGCCTTCAAGCCGGTCCTGCATTCGGCGATTCGGTCGGAAATCCGGAGCACCTTCGGGGGGCGTCCGATTGCGATCTCGTCCAATTTCGTGCGCAACAGCTATGGGCCGTTCGGCTATGCCTACGGGCGCGGGGCGGGCGACGACAGCTGCCTCTACGGCTGGCAGCAGGTCCGCTCGGACGAGGCGGAACGCAACCGGATGAACAGTTCGGGGATGATCCAGATCCGTCTGAGGGTCTGCCAGTCGGGCGCTTCGGAGAAAGACCTGGTCGAACTGATGTATGGTTACACCATCGTCGGCGGCTTCGCTGGCAAGACGTGGAACCCCTACGGCACGCCGGCATCCGTCGATCGCCAGATCGGCGGCGGAGAACCGCTTCGGGTTGCAGTCGAGGAGCGTAAGGTTCCGGTCGCCGTGCGCGTGGAGACGCCGCAGCGCAGTGTCAGGGAACGGCGGTTGTCGGAAGAAAAGCCTGCGCGGGCGGTGGATGCAATCGATACGGACAAGGCCGTGCTGGTTCCCTCGCCATCCGGCGGCGCAGCGGTGACAGGGGATGAAGCGGTGGTCGTGCCGTCACCCGTTTGTGTTGCTGACGCATCTGGATCGGCAACCTGTAATTGATTTATTGGGTGCGCCGCCCTAATTTTTGCTTAACATAATGGTGCGTAAGGTTCCGGACAGGCGCTATGACGGCGAAGGACGGCATATGAGACATACCGGTACGATCATTCTGTGGGCGCTTGTCTCTGCCCTTGTGATTCTTGTGATCACCCTGCCGATCAATTTGCAGACGCAGCTCATAGCGAGCATCGCGGTCGTGACGTTTATGGCGGTGATCAAGGTGCTGCGCGCCGAGGGTATCTGGCGGCTGATTGCGCTCGCCTTCGGCACGGCCGTCGTGCTGCGTTATGTCTATTGGCGCACGACCAGCACGCTGCCGCCGTTGAACCAGCTCGAAAACTTCATCCCCGGTTTCCTGCTCTACCTCGCCGAAATGTACAGCGTGATGATGCTGGCGCTCAGCCTCTTCGTGGTCGCGATGCCGTTGCCGCCGCGCAAAAGCCGGGCGGCAGGCGGGGGGCCACTTCCCTCGGTCGATGTCTTCGTGCCGAGCTACAACGAGGATACCGCCCTTCTCGCCAACACGCTCGCCGCCGCCAAGGCTTTGGACTATCCGGCCGACAAGCTCACGGTCTGGCTGCTCGACGATGGCGGCACGGAGCAGAAGCGCAATGCGGCCGCGGTGATCGAGGCGCAGACGGCGACCGCCCGTCATCGGGAGCTTCAGGCGCTTTGCCGCGACCTTAACGTCAACTATCTCACCCGGGCCCGCAACGAGCATGCCAAGGCCGGCAACATGAACAACGGCATGCAGCATTCGACCGGCGAGCTGATCGCCGTCTTCGATGCGGACCATGCCCCCGCGCGCGATTTCCTGCGCGAAACCGTCGGCTATTTTGCCGACGATCCCAAATTGTTCCTCGTCCAGACGCCGCATTTCTTCCTGAACCCGGATCCGCTGGAGCGTAATCTGCGCACGTTCGAGACGATGCCGAGCGAGAACGAGATGTTCTACGGCATCATCCAGCGCGGCCTCGACAAGTGGAACGCTGCCTTTTTCTGCGGCTCCGCAGCGTTGCTCAGCCGCCGCGCGCTCAACGAGGCCGGCGGCTTCAGCGGCCTTTCGATCACCGAGGACTGCGAGACGGCGCTGGAGTTGCATTCCCGCGGCTGGAGCAGCGTCTATGTCGACAAACCGCTGATCGCCGGCCTGCAGCCCGCCACCTTCGCCAGCTTCATCGGCCAGCGCAGCCGCTGGGCGCAGGGCATGATGCAGATCCTGCGCTTCCGTTTTCCGCTGTTCAAGCGTGGGCTCTCGCTGCCGCAGCGCCTCTGTTACATGTCGTCCATGCTGTTCTGGCTGTTCCCGTTCCCGCGCACGATCTTCCTGTTCGCGCCGCTTTTCTACCTGTTCTTCGATCTCGAAATCTTCACGGCGTCGGGCGGCGAATTCCTCGGCTATACGTTCGCCTACATGCTCGTGAACCTGATGATGCAGAACTATCTTTACGGCTCGTTCCGCTGGCCGTGGATTTCCGAACTCTACGAATATGTGCAGAGCGTGCATCTCTTGCCCGCCGTCGTGTCGGTGATGCTCAATCCGACCAAGCCGACCTTCAAGGTCACGGCGAAGGACGAGTCGATCAAGGTGGCGCGTCTTTCGGAAATCAGCCGCCCGTTCTTCGTCATCTTCGGCATCCTGTTCGTCGCCTTCCTTATGAGCATCTACCGTTTCTATTCCGAGCCTTACAAGGCGGACGTCACCTTCGTCGTCGGCGGCTGGAACCTGCTGAACCTCATCATCGCCGGCTGTGCCCTCGGCGTCGTCTCGGAGCGCAGCGAGAAGGCGTCCAGCCGGCGCGTAACGGTCAAGCGCCGCTGCACCTTCATCGCCGGCGAGCGCGAATATCCTTCGACATTGGAAAATGTCTCGGCCAATGGCGCGCGCGTGCAGGTTTTCGGGCTGGAGCCGGACATTGCAGTCGGTGAAGGCTGTTTTCTCCGCTTCACGCCCTATGGCTCCGAGCAGGAAGAGGCATTGCCGGTCGATGTGCGAAATGTCGAAAATCTCGGCAGTGTCGTCGCCGTCGGCTGCCGGTTCATGCCGCAGGTTGCGCGGCACCATTCGCTCGTCGCCGACCTGATTTTTGCAAATTCCAACCAGTGGAGCGATTTCCAGGTGTCGCGGCGCTACAATCCCGGCCTCTTCCGTGGTTCGCTGTGGTTTCTCGGCATCGCAGTCTTCCAGACCAGCCGCGGGCTTCTCTATCTGGTGCGCAGTATGCGAGGCGGGCGCAAGGGGGAGGCGGCGTGATGTCCGTGTGTGCAAAAGCCGTTCTCTTCGGCCTCGCCCTGTCTCTTGCCGCCTCGGTCGCCTTCGCGCAGGAGGGATCGACACCCTTTGACATGTCGGGGGAGCGCGGCCCGACCGTTGAAAAGACACCGGAGCAAAGCGGCGCCGGCGCCACGGTCAAGGATATGAAGGTGCCGGAAAAGAAGGCGGTCACGCCCGACCTTGCCATCCGGCGCTACATCATCCCCGCGAAGTCTCTGCTTCTCGAAGGTGAAACTGCCGGCCAGTCCTTCCCGGTCTTTCTAACCCCGCAACAGGCGGCCGGCGCGACGTCGATCAGCCTCGGCTATTCCAACGCCGTCGTGATAGCGCCCGAATCCTCGAGGCTCACCGTCATCGTCAACGACGTCATGGTGGGGGAGGTGCCGGTGCAATCGGCGGAGGGCACGAAGGATATCCGCTTCGACCTTCCGACCGGCCTGCTGCGGCCGGGCGTCAACCGGGTCAGTTTCAACGCCATCCACCGCCATCGCACCGACTGCACGATCCGCTCCACCTATGACCTGTGGACGGCGCTCGATCCCGCGCGCACCTACCTCACACTGCCGGCGGATAAGAGCGGCCGGTTGCTGACGACGGACGACATCGCGGCCATTGGCCTGGGCCCGACCGGCCAGACGAAATTTGTCATGGTCGTGCCGGAAATGGGCCAGCCCGCCAGCACCAATGCGTTGATGCGTCTCAGCCAGGGCCTGGCGCTGATGGCAAAGATGCCGAACCAGACTTTTGCCGTCGTCGATACAATGCCGGCGACAGCGGCCGCCGGCGAACTGACGGTGCTGGTCGGCACCGCCGGCGATCTCGCGCCGCTGCTGCCGGGCCTGCCTGCCACGGCGCGGACGTCGGCCGTCGCCACCTTCGTGGATGCACCGGCCGGCGACCGCAAGGTCTTCGTCGTCAGCGGCCCCGACTGGCCGTCGATTGAAGGGGCGGTGGAGGGAATGGTCTCGCCGATCGACCGCCCGCTCGGGGTTTCGCGCGAAGCCTTGAGCGTGCGCCAGCGCAATGCCAGCGAGATGCCGCTCCTGACCGGTGCCACCACGCGCACGCTGGCCTCCTTCGGCGCGCGCACCAGCGAATTCAGCGGGCGCCGTTTCCGCACCGGTTTCGATCTCGGTATTCCGTCGGATTTCTACGCTGAAGCCTATGGCGAAGCGACGCTGCTGCTCGATGCGGCCTATTCGCCCGAAGTGCTCCCCGGCAGCCATGTGGACATCTATGTCAACGGCAACATCGCCTCGACGGTGCCGATCACCGACCGGAACGGCGGCATCTTCCGCCACCTGCCGATCCGCGTGACCATGCGGCATTTCCGGCCCGGGCCGAATCGCATCGACATTGAAGCGGTTCTCATGACCCAGGCGGATACCGTCTGCGCGCCCGGCGCCAGCGCGCTGGAGGAACCGCGTTTTGCGCTCTTCGATACGTCTGAATTCCGGATGCCGCGCTTTGCCCGCATCGGGCAGTTGCCCAACCTTGCCGCACTTTCGGGAACCGGGTTCCCCTACAATGGCCAGGTTGATCCGGCCGCGCTCTATCTCGATCGTCTCGATCCCGCGACGCTTTCGACGGGTGCTACCTTCCTCGGCAAGGTGGCAGTGTCGAGCGGGCGTGCCCTGCTGGTCCGGCCGGAAGCGTCGGCGCTGGCGATCGGCGAACGCAATGCCATCCTGGTCGGCACGATTTCCCAGCTTCCACCGCTGGTGCTCACCCAGACGCATATCGTTGCCGAAAGTGCCTCTTCCTGGGGGGCGCAGGTCGAGGGCGAGGGACGGAAGGAGGCGACACGGGAGACATTCGATTCATGGCAATCGAGAGTGCGGGAGGGCTCGTGGAACGGACAGATTTCCGCGTTGGAAACCTGGTTGCAGGAGACGCTCGATATTTCGATTTCGTCACTTCGCCTGCTGCCGGGCGAGGAGGCGGCGATCGAGCCTGACGATACCGCGCGCTTCTTCGTCGCACAGGGCGACAGTCCGGAGCGCACGGCAACCTGGACGGTGCTCTCTGCGCCGACCGGTGCTGACCTTGAAGCCGGCATGGCCGCCGTGGCGCAGGATTTTCGCTGGCAGCAGCTCGACGGCCATGTCAGCCTGGACAGCAAGAGTTCGGAAGCGCTCGACACGCGGGCGGTAGGCCGCACCCGGTTCGTCGCCACACAGCCCTGGAGCTTTGCCAATATGCGGCTTGTCGCCGCGAACTGGCTCTCCTCCAATATTCTTGCCTATGCTGCGGTGTTCTGTGCCCTGTCGATCCTTCTCGGTATCGCCACATCGGGGCTCTTGCGGCGCTTCGGACGTACATCCTGACCGGCCCGTTTACCGGGGATTAACCCTAACGCGCTTTTATCAAGGTTGGTTGGCTCTTCTTGGGGGACGTGGCGACATGTTCCTGCGTTCCTGACGCATGGTGTCGTCGCGGTCCAAGCCGGAGTCGGATGTGAGTGATGTACCGAAGGAAATTCGGGATGAAGTCGATCCTTATGGCGCTCGTCCTCGTCTCCGCCGGCGCGGCCAGCGTCGCAGGCGTGTCCTTCGGCGTGCCTGACGATATGATGAAGGGCCTGCCGCGCCTCGGGCCGGACACGCAGGGCGCTGCCACCGGTGGAGAGGATGCGCAATCCTTGTCGGTAAAGCGGCCGCGCGTGGAGCTTGCCCAGGCCGGAACCGGGCAGGCGCAGACGACACCGGCGGTCGAAACCACGCAGAACAAGCCGGTCGTCGACGAAAGCGCGCTACGCTACTTTGCGGCGCGCGGCGATACGGCCCGGCTCAATGCCGAGATCGCCCGGCTGCGCACGCTCTATCCCACCTGGATACCGCCGGAAAACCCGCTCGCCGTGCCTGTCAACGAGGACAAGCAACTTGAGGACATGTGGGCGCTGTACAGCCAGTCGCGTTATGCGGACGTGCGCGCGGCCATCGCCAAACGCCAGCAGGAAGACCCGCAATGGACGCCGCCGGCCGATCTTGTCGATCGCCTCGCCGTGGCGGAAAAGCGCGCCGAGCTGGTGGCGGCCTCCAATGCCGGCCGCAGCGAGGACGTCGTGCGGCTTGGTGCGGAAACGCCGAGCCTGCTGACCTGCTCGGACGCGGATGTGCTCTGGCGCGTGGCCGAGGCCTTCGTGAAGACCGATCGTGTCCAGCGCGCCAAGGATACCTATGGCTACATGCTTGCCAATTGCACGGATGGACCGATCCGGCTTGCAAGCGTGCAGAAAGCCTCGACCCTGCTCAGTTATGCCGACATGCAGGATCTCCTTGCCCTTGAGCGGACCGGCCCTGACGGCGTCAAGGAATTTGATCCCATTCGCGCTGATCTCGCCCGCCGCTTCGTCGGTGAGGGCGACGAGGACGCCACGCTCACCGTGGCGCCCGCCTATCTGAAAATCGTCGAAAAGCTGGTGGCGGACGAGGGGCTTGCTTCCGACGCGCTGCTGCTCGGCTGGTACCATTTGCGTCGTGACCAGAATGCGGCGGCGGAACCGTTCTTCCGCAAGGCGCGTGCCGTCGAGGATTCCGCCTCGGCCTCACAGGGCCTGGCGCTGATCCTGCTGGCGCGCAAGATGCCGGCCGAGGCGGAGGACGTGATGTATGCCTGGCGCACCAGTTCCGACCAGGCGATGCAGACCTACCTCGCCGCCACCACCAACCTTCTGGCGCTCGATCCACCAAAGAAAATCGACGGCAAGGTGCTGAACCGCATCGCGCAGGTCACGCTCGAGGAAAAACACCCGGAGACCGGCGAGCAATTCGGCTGGTATGCGCTCGCCATGGACCAGCCGACCACGGCCGAGGAATGGTTCGCGCTGGTGCTGAAATGGAAGGCGGATTACGAACCCGCCGCCTACGGCCTCGGTGTCGCGCGGTTGCGGCTCGAGGACGAGGCAGGTCTCGCCGCGGTCAAGCAGGCATGGGCCGGACGGTCGGAGCGCATCGCCCGGCTTGGCGAGCGCGATACGACCGATGACGCAGCGCCCGTGCTGCGCGAGCGTGAGCCGCGCATTGTCCGCACCCAACGCCGCGTTCCCGTGCGCGAAGTGGTCGAGGAGGTCTCCGAAAGGCCACAGCGCACGGCGCGCACGACACGACGGGCAGGCGGTTCGACGGATTGCCGCAGCACGCGTGATCCGCGCGGCCTGGCGCCGGCAAGCGCGTTGTCGCTCGGCTGGTGCCTGATGGAGATCAACCGGCCGCTGGAGGCGGCACAGGCCTTCGAGGCGGCTCTGTCAGGCGAGGGGCGTACGCGCAGCGACGCCGCCTACGGCCAGAGCCTTGCCTACCTTCGCGCCGGCCTGACCAGCGATGCAGCCGTGGCGGCCACCAGGGCCAAGCTCGACCGCAGCCGCGGCGCAGAATTGCAGCTGGCGATCCTTTCCGACCGCGCGGTCAGCAGCTTCCGGGCCGGCCGCTATCGTGAAGCGTTGGTGTACCTCGATCAGCGGGCACACCTGCGTGCCGAGCCGACGGATCTCATGGTGATGCGCGGTTATGCCTACAAGAATCTCGGCATGCGCGACGATGCGCTTCGCCTCTTCGAGGCTCTTGGCGAGACCGGCCAGCGGGATGCGGTCCGCGCACTTGCCGAAATGCGCAACGAGCGTGACGGCCGCAAGTAACCGCGGTTTGGCCGCAATCCCTGCGGAGGATGCATATGCACCTGAAACCTGCCATCGTTGTCCTGTTCCTGCTCGCCTCTCCGCTTGCCGCGGCTGAGGGCAGCTACATTGTTTGCGACAACGGCCTTCGTTGCTTCAAGGCGCCATGCCCATCCTCGGCGGTGCGCAATCTCGCGACCGGGCAGGCGTTCAAAGGCAGCTATCCTGACATCAGCCGGCTTTCAAAGGCCGACCAGCAGCGCATCCGGGACACGGATGCGCTCTATTTCGGCCGTCTGGTTCTGACCGGTCGCGTCGAACGTCGCGGGCAAAACTTGCCGTCGTTCATCGCAACCGGGATCGAGCGCGAGGCAACAAAGGCCGAGCGCCGACACTGCCCGGCGGGTTAATCCCGGTCGGGCGCCCCAAGCGGAAAGAACTTTCGATAGGGCCGGCCCTCGTCCACGGCGCGGGCAAAGGACGGTCGCGCCAGCAGGCGTCTGCGATAGGCGTGTACATGCGTGAAGGCCGGGTCGATGGCGTGCGTCCAGTCCGCGTAGAACAGGAAGGGCGCGGCGGCGCAATCGGCGAGCGTAAAGGCGTCGCCGCAGGCCCAGAGCCGGCTCTCCATATGCCGGTCCAGCCAGGCATAGGCGCGCGCCAGCATGTCGCGTGCCTCGGTGTCGCCATAGGGGTCACGGTCCGTTTCCGGCCGGATCGAGTTGAAGACGATCCGCTGTTGCGGCGTCGAAATGTAATTGTCGAAGAAACGGTCGAGCATGCGCACTTCGATTGCCGCCTTCGGATCGTCCGGGATGAGCATGACCGGGCCGGGATAGTGGAGCCCGAGATACTCGATGACGACGCTTGCCTCCATGACCGTGCGATCGCCATCGACGAGAATGGGAAAGCGCTTGATCGGCCATCGAGTCTCGAAATCCGCGAGCGTGTCGGGGTCGTTGTGGTCGAGCATGCGGTATTCGAATTCGGTGCCGTTTTCATAAAGCGCCGTCAGCACCTTCTGGCAGTAGCTCGAAAAAGGGTGGGCATAGAGAGCAGGCTTCATGGTGATCTCCTCCATCAGGTAGCTCTTTATCGCAAAACCGCTTGCATATTGCAATCGGTTATCCCGGCGAAGGCGACGCCACCGACGGGTGATTTTGGTATTTCTTCCGGAACGAATATACTCCTGCGAGCGCAACTCTCCCCAATGTACGTTCCATGCAGTGGCTGTTTGGCGATGCGCGTTTTGCCGGTTTCGCACCGAAAGAGAACCTGTTTTGCGAACTATCCGGGCATTGTTGACTAACTCTACTAATTCAATAGGGTTTTAGGCGGGATAAGCATCCAGGAGGTTGAGATGTCGATTTTGGTAAAACGGGTAGGGGCTTTGCTTCTTGGGGTCGGGCTTGCGCTCGGCAGCGTCACGACAGCGTTCGCGGAAACGACGCTGCTCAACGTGTCGTATGACCCGACGCGCGAACTCTACAAGGACTATAACGAAGCCTTTGCAAAGCATTGGAAGGCCGAGACGGGCGAAGACGTCACGGTGCAGCAGTCGCATGGCGGCTCGGGCAAGCAGGCCCGTGCGGTGATCGACGGTCTCGAAGCCGACGTCGTGACGCTGGCGCTCGAAAGCGATATCAACGCCATCGTCGAAAAGAGCGGCAAGATAGCCAAGGATTGGCGCGGCCGGCTGCCGAACAACTCCTCGCCCTACACGTCGACCATCGTGTTCCTGGTCCGCAAGGGTAACCCGAAGGGCATCCACAACTGGGGTGACCTGGTGAAGGGTGACGTTCAGATCGTCACGCCGAACCCGAAAACCTCGGGCGGCGCGCGCTGGAACTACCTTGCGGCCTGGGCCTGGGCGAACCAGGAATTCGGCGGCGATCAGGATAAGATCAAGGCGTATATTGCCGAACTCTACAAACGCGCGCCGGTTCTCGACACGGGCGCACGCGGTTCGCTGACCACCTTCGCACAGCGCCAGATCGGTGACGTTCTGCTCGCCTGGGAAAACGAGGCCTATCTCGCCGGTGCCGAATTCGGCGCGGACTCCTTCGACATCGTCGCTCCGCCGATCTCGATCCTGGCGGAACCGCCGGTCGCTGTCGTCGATGGCAATGTCGATGCCAAGGGCTCGCGCAAGCAGGCCGAAGCCTACCTCGCCTACCTCTATTCCGAGGAAGGCCAGAACATCGCGGCAAAACACTTTTACCGTCCGTCGAAGCGCGAACTGGTAAAACCCGAGTTGCTGCAACAGCTTCCCGACATTAAGCTGGTGACGATCGACGATCCGATCTTCGGCGGCTGGGTGAAGGCACAGCCCGAGCATTTCGGTGACGGCGGCGTCTTCGACCAGATCTACAAGCCGGGGAACTGAAACCTTTGACGACATCTGCTGCTGCTTCGGTGCGGTGGCGACTGAGACAGCCGAGTGTCATTCCGGGTTTCGGACTGACGCTCGGCTTTTCGCTCGCTTACCTGACCCTCATCATCCTCATCCCGCTCGCCGGCCTCGTCTGGCGCTCCGCCTCGCTGTCGGGTGCGGAGTTTTTTGCAATCCTTGCCGACGAACGCACGATCAAGGCGCTGGAGGTCTCCTTCGGCACGGCCTTCATCGCAGCCCTCATCAATGTCGTGTTCGGCGTCATCGTCGCATGGGTCATCGTGCGCTACGAGTTTCCCGGCCGGCGCATCATCGATGCGGTGGTGGACCTGCCCTTCGCGCTGCCGACGGCGGTGGCGGGCATCGCGCTTGCCGCGCTCTATGCGCCGAACGGCTGGGTCGGTCAGATCCTGAATGTTTTCGGCATCAAGGCGGCCTTCAACCCGACCGGCATCGTCATCGCGCTGGTCTTCATCGGCCTGCCCTTCGTGGTGCGCACGGTGCAGCCCATCATGGAAGAGATCGACCGCGAGGTGGAGGAGGCGGCAGCGACCCTTGGCGCCAACCGTTTCCAGACGGTCCGCCGCGTGCTGCTTCCGGGTCTCGCACCGGCGATCCTGACGGGTTTCGCGCTCGCCTTCGCGCGCGGTGTGGGCGAATACGGCTCGGTCATCTTCATCGCCGGCAATATCCCCTACGTTTCGGAAATCGCGCCGCTCCTCATCGTCATCCGGCTGGAGGAGTTCAACTACGGTGCTGCAACCGCGATTGCGACGATCATGCTGGCGCTGTCTTTCGCCATGCTGCTCGTCATCAATCTCATCCAGGCCTGGAGCCGCAGGAGGTATGGTCATGGCGCATAATCCCCGCCGCCTGCACTCGCCGACCACCGAGGCACCCGTCGCCCGCTATACGCTGATGGCGATCGCCTTCCTGTTTCTGGCGCTCTTCCTGCTGCTGCCGCTCGCCGCCGTCTTCATCGAGGCTTTTCGCAAGGGGAGCGGGGAATTTTTCATCGCTTTCAGCGATCCCGATACGCTTGCCGCCATTCGCCTGACGCTGCTGGTGGCGGTCATCGCCGTGCCGCTAAACCTCGTCTTCGGCGTGGCGGCGGCCTGGGCCATCGCCAAGTTCGAGTTCAAGGGCAAGGCATTTCTCACGACGCTCATCGATCTGCCGTTTTCGGTCTCGCCGGTCATTTCGGGCCTGGTCTATGTGCTGCTTTTTGGCGCGGGCAGCGTTTTGGGGCCGTGGCTGAAGAGCCATGGTATCGAAATCCTCTTTGCCGTGCCGGGCATCGTACTCGCCACCGTCTTCGTTACCTTCCCCTTTGTTGCGCGCGAACTGATCCCGCTGATGCAGGAGCAGGGCACCGGCGACGAGGAGGCGGCGCTGTCGCTCGGCGCTTCCGGCTGGCAGACCTTCTGGTACGTGACGCTGCCCAACATCAAATGGGGGCTGCTGTACGGCGTGTTGCTCTGTAATGCGCGCGCCATGGGCGAGTTCGGGGCGGTCTCGGTGGTCTCCGGCCACATAAGGGGGCTGACCAACACGATGCCGCTGCATGTAGAAATCCTCTACAACGAGTACAATTTCGTCGCTGCGTTTGCGGTGGCGTCGCTACTCGCCGCGCTGGCACTCGTGACGCTCGTCGTCAAGACGGCCCTCGAACTTCACTACGGCGCGGAAATCGCTGCCGGCCGCAAGCATTGAATTGAAAGGCAACGCCCTCGATGGACGTCAGTGTTAAAAACATCCGCAAGGAATTCGACCGCTACCCCGCGCTGAACGATGTCTCGCTCGACATTCGTTCGGGCGAACTGATCGCGCTGCTCGGCCCCTCCGGCTCGGGCAAGACGACGCTGCTCCGCCTCATCGCTGGCCTCGAAACGCCAACGCGCGGCAGTATCTTCTTCGGCAATGAGGATGCGTCGCACAGGACGGTGCAGGAACGCCATGTCGGCTTCGTCTTCCAGCATTACGCGCTCTTCCGCCATATGACGGTCGCCGACAATATCGCGTTCGGCCTGACGGTGCGTCCGCGCGGTGAACGGCCGTCGAAAACCGAAATCCGTCGCCGCGTCACGGATCTCCTGGAGATGGTGCAGCTCTCGGGCCTCGAAAAGCGCTACCCGAACCAGCTTTCCGGCGGCCAGCGCCAGCGCGTGGCGCTGGCCCGCGCCATGGCGATCGAGCCGAAGGTTCTGCTGCTCGACGAACCTTTTGGCGCACTCGATGCGAAAGTCCGCAAGGAACTGCGCCGCTGGCTGCGCGAATTCCATGACCGCACCGGCCACACGACGGTCTTCGTTACGCACGACCAGGAGGAAGCCCTCGAACTTGCCGACCGCGTCGTCGTCATGAGCCAGGGCAAGATCGAGCAGGTCGGCTCCTCCGACGACGTCTATGACCGGCCGAACTCGCCCTTCGTCTTTTCCTTCATCGGCGACAGCGCCCATGTGCCGGTGAGCGTGGCAGACAACACGGTCCGCTTCCAGAACGAACCCATCGGCATCGCGCCCCACGCCAACGACATCGCGTCGGGAACCGGAACGCTTTTCTTCCGTCCGCAGGATATTGTCCTCGTCACCGATCCGGCAGCGTCCGCCCTGGAGGGGCGCGTCGCGACATCCCGGCGCCTTGCCGGAACGCGCATCGCCGATCTTGATATCGGCAAGCCCGGCGAGCCGCACCATGTCGAGATCGAGATCCCGCTCGACGCCCTGGCGGCGACCGGAACGACGATCCGTTTCCGGCCGACCCGGTGGAAGCTGTTTGCCGAGTAAATCGCGAAGGGCCGGCACCTAGCCGGCCCAAAGCAAAACACCCGCCGCAGGCTGTCGCCGTGCGGCCCGGCGGATCACGCCGGATGACTGCATTGCCATGTGCAACAGTCCCCCTTTCTGCCCCCCTACATGCTCACGCGGCCTATGCCAGCAGGTTTGTCCTGTCGTCGGCCATCCTTCGGCATGTTGACGCATTTCACACGGGCGGCACGGTCTTTGCCACAAGTTGATCCACAGGCGATGCGCAGCCTGCCCCATTTCTGGGCATGCTCGTTTTCCAGCATTGCGGCGCGCGGACGAGCGCGCCGCGGACTAGAATTTTTTCCATTAGCATGTGAGAAAACTGTGGCTTTTTGCATTATTCTGTGGTTTTCTGTGGTTATAATCAAGAAGGAATGGGGAATATGGGTCGCAAACCGGAAGAATATGCACAACTGCTTGCCAGTGCGCTTTGCAAGCTTCATGCAGCGGAATGCCGTGGTGCATCGTCGCTCATGTCGGATGACAGCGTTCGCATCATCAGCCAGACCATTGCCGTGGCGATGGAAGATGCACGGAAAATTCATATCGAACAGGAGCTTGCGGCGATGCGTGAACGCCGCGAGCGCATTCATCTACACTCCTGAAACCTCCTCCAGTCTTGCCGCCGCGAGTGCCTTGTGCTCGTGGCGGCACCTTTTTATGGTAGATGCCCGAAGCGCTACCTGGGAGGAAGCTGGTGCCGACTGAAGCCGTGCGCGCTCTGCGCGATACGTCCGCCGATCCGGAGTTCGGACCATGGCTGGCACAAGCCTCGATTCTCGTCGTCGATGACGAACCGGGCATGCGCAATTTTCTCATGCGCACACTCGGGCCGCGCTGCAAACGCCTGGAACTGGCGGCCGATACGGACGAGGCCACGCGCAAGCTCGACCAGCATCATTTCGACGTGGTGATCCTCGACAACATCATGCCGCGCAAGAACGGCGTGGAGTGGCTTGCCGAACAGCGCGCCATCGGCTTCTTTGCCGATGCCATCCTGATGACTGCCTATGCCGATCTCGAAACCGCCATCCAGGCGCTCCGGGCGGGCGCGGTCGATTTCGTCCTGAAACCGTTCCGCTCCAACCAATTGCTCAACGCCGTGGCGCGCTGCCTCGACCGTATGCGCCTGCAACGTGAAAACTATGTGCTGCGCTACGAATTGAAGGCGACCTCCGACCATATCCTGCTGCGCGACCGGCTGATCGGCGAATCCGCCGCCATTGCCCGCGTGCGCGACACCATCGCCCGCGTGGCGCCGCTGCCGACCACGGTTCTCCTTACCGGCCAGTCGGGCACGGGCAAGGAAGTGGCGGCGCGCTCGCTGCACACGCTCTCCGACCGGGCCACAAAACCCTTCGTGCCGGTCAATTGCGGGGCAATCCCGGCAGATATGATCGAAAGCGAGCTGTTCGGCCACCTGAAGGGCGCCTTTACCGGAGCCGAGCGGGCGCGCGAGGGCCTGTTCCAGCATGCGCAGGGCGGTACCCTGTTCCTCGACGAAATCAGTGAAATGCCGCCGGCGACACAGAGCAAGCTGCTGCGTGTGCTGGAGGATCGCAAGGTGCGGCCGGTCGGTTCGGAGCGTGAGGTACCGGTCGATCTGCGCTTCGTCTTCGCCACCAATGCGGAGCTGGAGAAGGAGGTGCAGGCCGGGCGTTTCCGCGCCGATCTGTTCTTCCGCATCAACGTCATGCAGATTCACCTGCCGCCGCTCAAAGAGCGGGAGGGCGACTCCCTGGAACTGGCAACACTCTTCATGAAGAAGCTGTCGGCCCAGCTTGCCATGCCCGCCGTGCCGATCGACGCGGCGGCGCGGCGGGCGCTTTCCGCCTATGACTGGCCAGGCAATGTGCGCGAGCTGCGCAATCTCATCGAGCGCACGCTGATCCTCGGCCGCTTCCCGGAAGGCTTTGGGCCGGGTGTCTCTGCTCCCGCGAGCGCGGAGGCCGGTTCGCTGGCGGATGTCGAACGACGCCATATCCTCGCCGTGCTCGCCGCCTGCACCGGCCAGCGCGACGAGGCGGCGCGCCAGCTCGGCATTTCCCGCAAGACGATTGACCGTAAGCTGGCTGCCTGGGATGGCTGACAGCAGGCAGAGCGGCACCATCAGGCCGGCGCGCTCTGTGCGCTACCGGTTGCTCGCGATCGCGCTTCTTCCCATGCTGGTAATCCTGCCGCTGCTGCTCGGCGTCACGGTCTATCGCTGGAACGAAAAATTCGACGCGACGCTGATTTCCAAGGTCAATGGCGACCTGACGATCGCGCACCAATACCTTGCCCATATCCTCGACAATACCGGCGAGCACATCACCGCGCTTGGCGCCTCAGCCCGCTTTCGGGACGTCGCGAACGATACCGCCGCGCTGAAGACGCTTCTCGAAGAGTCGCGGGCGCGGCTGGAGCTGGATTTTCTCTATGTGATGGCGCCCGATGGTCGGCTCGTTGCGTCCGTCACGGAGGAGACCGCTGGCGCGCTCCGCACCGACTGGCCGGTCATCCGCGACGCACTCACGGGTAAGCCGGCGACGGGCATCGACATCTTCGACAATGCCGACCTCGAAACGCTGTCTCCCGATCTTGCCGCCCGAGCGAAACTGCCGCTCGTGCAGACGCCCAATGCCGTGCCGACAGAGCGCACGGAGGAGGGCCGTGGCATGGTCGTGCAGAGCGCCAGCCCCGTCACGCTCGGTGATGGTGGCAACGCCGTGCTTGTCGGCGGTATCCTGCTCAACCAGAACCTCGTCTTCATCGATACGATCAACGACCTCGTCTATCGCGAGGCGAGCCTGCCGGAGGGCAGCCAGGGCACGGCGACGCTGTTCCTCGACGACGTGCGCATCAGCACCAATGTCCGCCTGTTCGAGGGGCGCCGCGCGCTCGGCACGCGCGTCTCCGCTGCCGTGCGTTCCGCTGTGCTGGGCGAGGGGCGCACCTGGCTCGACAGCGCCTTCGTCGTCAACGACTGGTACATTTCCGCCTACGAGCCGATCACCGACAGTCACGGCAAGCGTGTCGGCATGCTCTATGTCGGTTTCCTGGAGGCGCCGTTCACGGCCGCGAAGTACCAGACGGTGCTGACCATCGTCGCCGCTTTCTTCGTGATCACGGCCGCCAGCGTGCCGATCTTCCTGCGCTGGGCGCGCGGCATCTTCGAGCCGCTGGAGCGCGTCGATGTCACCATCGCGCGGGTCGAGAGCGGTGATCTCGGCGCGCGCACCGGTCCCGTCGACAGCCAGGACGAGATCGGCCGCGTCGCCGTGCATCTCGATGACCTCTTGAACCAACTCGAACAGAACGATCTCGAATTGCGCCGCTGGAACGAGGAGCTGAACGCCCGCGTCGACGAGCGCACGCGCGAACTCCAGCTCGCCAACCGTCAGCTCGAAGCCACCACCAAGCAGCTCATTCTCTCGGAAAAGCTCGCGGCCATCGGCGAGATCACCGCCGGCGTGGCACACGAGATCAACAACCCGATCGCCGTCATGCAGGGCAATCTGGAAGTCATCCGCTCCGTGGTGGGCGACCGTGCCGAACTGGCGAAGGTGGAGTTCCAGCTTCTCGACGAGCAGATTCAGCGCATCAGCCAGATCGTCACGAAACTCCTGCAATTCGCCAAGCCCGAGGAATTCGCCGGTTTCGTCGACCGCCACGCGCCGGGCATGGCGGTGGCGGATTGCCTGCCGCTCGTCCAGCATCTGCTGACACGGGCGGCAATCGAGGTGCGATTGGAAAACACGACGGAACGGCTGGTGCTGATGAACCGCACCGAACTTCAGCAGGTGGTCGTCAATCTTGTCGTCAATGCTATCCACGCCATGCCGGATGGTGGCCGGCTGACCGTCGTGACCCGCGACCAAGACCGCGAAGAGCGACCGGGCATCGAGCTTGTCATCAGCGATACGGGCGTCGGCATGGATCCGGACCTGGCAGCGAAAATCTTCGATCCGTTCTTCACGACGAAGCGGCAGGAGGGCACCGGTCTTGGCCTTTCCATCAGCCAGACGCTGGTGACGCGGCAGGGCGGCGCCATCTCGGTGGCAAGCCGGCCGGGCGAAGGCGCGACGTTTACGGTCTGGTTGCCTGAGGCCGACTGACCGGACAGTTTGTCCGTCGTAGCCGGACAAACTGTCCATTTTGATTCCGGAAATTTATTCAACTCACTGATTTCGAAGGAAAACCGCTTTGGCACGGGCCTTGCAAAGGTTCGGGCGGGAGGTTCGGCGGCTGGCGTCTTGCATGGAGGATGCAGGTGTTCGGGTGCCGAAGGAGCGGTTTTCCGCCGGCTCCCCATCACGAAAATCTTCGCACCGAGGGGTGCGTCGCGGAGGAGACCCAATGACTGCATCGACCGAGACCTATGCCGGGACATATTCCGGCGGCATCCTCGACCGGGAGCGCATCATCGCGAAACCCGGCTTCAACCGCTGGCTCGTCCCGCCGGCAGCACTCGCCATCCATCTCTGTATCGGCATGGCCTATGGCTTCAGCGTATTCTGGCTGCCGCTCTCGAAGGCCATTCCGGCTACGGATCCGGCCTGCGCCGACCTCAATCTTCTGTCCGCGCTCTTCACCACGAGCTGCAACTGGCGAGTCGCCGATCTCGGCTGGATCTACACGCTGTTCTTCGTTTTGCTCGGCTGCTCCGCCGCCATCTGGGGCGGCTGGCTGGAACGCGTCGGCCCGCGCAAGGCGGGCTTCGTCTCGGCCTGTTGCTGGTGCGGCGGCATCGTCGTCGCAGCGCTCGGCGTCATGAGCCATCAATTGTGGTTGATGTGGCTCGGTGCCGGCGTCATCGGCGGCGTCGGTCTCGGCCTCGGTTACATTTCCCCGGTCTCTACGCTGATCAAGTGGTTCCCGGACCGGCGCGGCATGGCGACCGGCATGGCGATCATGGGGTTTGGCGGCGGTGCGATGATCGGTGCGCCTCTTGCGAACCTGTTGATGAACGCTTTCAAGACCGACATCAGCCCCGGCGTGTGGCAGACCTTCCTCGTCATGGCGGCGATCTATTTCTGCTTCATGATGGGTGGTGCCTTCGGTTACCGCATTCCGCCGGCCGGCTGGCGTCCGGAAGGCTGGACGCCGCCGGCCTCCAAGTCGACCATGATCACCACCAAGCACGTTCACCTGCGCGATGCACACAAGACGCAACAGTTCTGGCTGATCTGGCTGGTGCTGTGCCTGAACGTTTCGGCCGGTATCGGCGTGATTGGCATGGCCTCGCCGATGCTGCAGGAAATTTTCGGTGGTCGCCTGATCGGCCAGCCGGACCTGACCTTCAGCCAGCTCGGTACGGACCAGAAAGCGGCCATCGCCGCGATCGCGGCCGGTTTCACAGGCCTCCTATCGCTGTTCAACATCGGCGGGCGGTTCTTCTGGGCCTCGCTCTCCGACAAGATCGGCCGCAAGAACACCTACTATACGTTCTTCGTTCTCGGCATCGCGCTCTATGCGCTTGCCCCGACGCTGGCGGACATGGGCAACAAGGCGCTCTTCGTGCTCGCCTTCGGCATCATCCTGTCGATGTATGGCGGGGGCTTTGCCACCATCCCGGCCTATCTTGCCGACATTTTCGGCACGCAGTTCGTCGGTGCCATCCATGGTCGCCTGCTGACGGCCTGGGCGACGGCCGGCATCGTCGGTCCGGTCGTGGTGAACTATATCCGCGAAGCGCAGATCGCTGCCGGCGTCGAGCCGGGACCGTCGCTCTATACCGGCACGATGTACATCCTCGCCGGCATGCTGGCGCTGGGTCTCGTCGCCAATGCGCTGGTGCGGCCGCTTGCCGACAAATGGTTCATGTCGGACGCGGAAGTCGCCTCGTTGCAGGCCAAGACCGCGGCCGCGAATGCCGGCCCGACGGGGTCTTTCGGCATCGGCACCGGCGGGCTGGATGCCAAGGCGGCGATGGCCTGGACCGTCGTCGGTATCCCGCTCCTGTGGGGTATCTGGGTGACGCTGAAGAACACGGCCGCCCTGTTCTAGGCCTCCGCGGGATGCGTAGGGTGAAGCCCTGCGCGATCCTCCCAAGCGCGTCCATGCCGGCTTTCGTCGGCATGGACGTTTCTTTTCGCGCATGCGAACGGCGTCCGGCTTTTTGGTGGCACCGCAGCGCAAGAACGGCTAACGTCCGGCACCGGAAGGGCGCGCGCCTGACGCGTCGCCCCAGAAGGCGACGGAGCATCGGATGACGCCAAACGACGACCACCACCATATCGTTATCGTCGGGGCGGGTTTCGGAGGACTTGAGGCAGCGCGCCATCTGGCCAAGGGCTCAGTTCGCATCACGGTCATCGACCGGCGCAACCACCATCTGTTCCAGCCCCTGCTTTACCAGGTCGCGACGGCCTCGCTCGCCACCTCTGAAATCGCCTGGCCGATCCGCTCGCTGCTGAGCCGCTTCCAGAACGTCACCACGCTGCTCGGCACGGTCACCGGCGTCAACACGCAGGTAAAAACCGTCCTGCTGGAGGACGCACCCGCCATTGCCTACGACACGCTGATCATCGCCACCGGCGCGCGCCACGCCTATTTCGGCAATGACGCCTGGGAGCCTTATGCGCCCGGCCTGAAGACGCTGGAGGATGCGACGACGATCCGCCGGCGCATCCTCGCCGCCTTCGAGCAGGCCGAATGGGAACCGGACGTGGCCGAGCGCCGCCGCCTGCTGACCTTCGCCATCATCGGCGCCGGCCCGACCGGCGTCGAGCTTGCCGGCACGATCGCGGAGCTCGCCCACGAGACATTGCGCCGCGACTTCCGCAACATCGATACGCGGGAGGCGCGTGTGGTGCTGGTCGAGGCCGGCCCACGCATCCTGGCGGGTTTTACTGAAGACCTGTCGGCCTATGCGGAAGGGGCGTTGAAGCGGCTCGGCGTCGAGGTTCGCACCGGCAAGGCTGTCTCGCAATGCAGCGAGCAAGGCATCGAACTCGGCGACGAGCTGCTGCCGGCCGCGACGCTTCTCTGGGCGGCCGGTGTGGCGGCGTCGCCCGCGGCCGAATGGCTGGGCGCACCGGCGGACAGGGCAGGGCGCGTTCTGGTCGCGCCGGATCTTACGGCACCCGGCCATCCGGATATCTTCGTGGTCGGCGACACCGCGCATGTGCCGACGAGCGACGGCAAGATCGTGCCGGGTGTTGCGCCGGCGGCCAAGCAGGAGGGGCGCTATGTGGCCGATACGATCGCGGCCCGTCTTGCCGGGAAACCGGCGCCGAAACCGTTCGCCTACCGCAGCGACGGCAATCTCGCGACCATCGGCAAGCGCGCGGCCATCGTCGATCTCGGCTGGATCAAGCTGAAAGGGCGACTTGCCTGGTGGACCTGGGGCATCGCCCATGTCTACTTCCTGATCGGCCTTCGCAATCGCCTCGCCGTCGCCATGAGCTGGCTCTGGATCTACCTGACCGGCCAGCGCAGCGCCCGGCTGATCACCCAGGCCGATGTGGCGAAACGCCGGGCCGAGGGCTGAGAGCCGCTTGCCTCCCGATGGATTTTCGTCAAAACCATCTGGTATCGGAAACAGGAGGATGATCCGGAATGACCGAATGGGGCAAGACCGGCAAGGACAGGATTGCGCTCGTGACGGGCGGCGGCACGGGCATCGGCCTGGCCATCGCGCGGGGTTTGAGCGCCGAGGGTTATGCGGTCGTCATCACCGGCCGGCGGGCCGCGGTACTGGAAAAAGCGGCGGCAGAGATTTCCGGCGAGACCGGCAATCCGGTTAAGGCGATCGCCTGTGATGTCGGTGACCCGGCCCAGGTGGCGACGGCCTTCGAGCAGGTGAAGCACGATTTCGGCCGGCTCGACGTGCTGGTCAACAATGCCGGCTCCAATGTTTCGCCGGCGCTCCTGGAAGACATTCCCTTCGAGGAGTGGACAAGCATTCTCGGCGCGAACCTGACCGGCGCCTTCCTCTGCACCCAGCAGGCCTTCAGGATCATGAAGGAGCAGAACCCGCGCGGCGGCCGCATCATCAACAACGGCTCGATTTCCGCCAGTGCGCCGCGCCCGAACTCCGCGCCTTATACGGCGACGAAACACGCCATCACCGGTCTCACCAAGTCGACTGCCCTTGACGGGCGCAAATATGACATCGCCTGCGGCCAGATCGACATCGGCAATGCGGCGACGGACATGACGGCGCGGATGAGTGGCGGGGTACTTCAGGCGAACGGCGAAATCGCCAGCGAGCCGACCATGTCGGTCAAGCATGTGGCCGACGCGGTGATCTACATGGCAAGCCTGCCGCTCGATGCCAATGTGCTGACCATGACGGTTATGGCGACGACGATGCCGTTTGTCGGGCGGGGGTAACTACCGCCGCGGCTCGCCGCCTTCGGCATAGACCGTCTTCTGCTGGAACTTGAAGACATGGCCGCACCGGCAGCGGATCATGTGTTTTTCGGGATATTTCGACGGCCGCTCGGTAAGGAAGCCGCGCGGCAGTGCATCGACCGTGAAATCCGGGTTCTTCCGGGTCGGCATGTCGTCCTCGGAGACTTCGGCATAGCCGGAATTGCCGCACATGGCGCATTCGAGTTTGCGCGAGTAGCGGTCGCGGGCGGCCATGGGTGATTCCTTCATGAGATTCGGGTCCGCCGTTAATAGGCATGGCGCCGGGTGGTTTCAATGGCTCGGGGTGCCGAGCAGGGCCTGAAGGATCGCGATGATGCGCCGGTGCTGGTGTGCGTGGCGGGTGCGCACGTTGACGGCGGCGTAGACGGCCTGCGCAATCGGCTCGGCGCCGGCGACCTGGCTCGCCGCGCCGGTGCGTATCAGGCGCTGCGCATCCGCGGCCATGACGAAGGCCGAGCCGCCGAGTTCCTGCATCAGCGCGAGGATGGCCGTCGTCTCGCCGCTGGCGATCGGAGCAGTGGAAAGGCCCGGATAGGCCTGCCGGTGCAGCCGGTCGAAGGCAGGAGAATAGACCGCCTGAATATAGTCCTCCGGCCTCACGTCCTCTATCCGCGTCGCCCTGTTGCTGACCATCTCGTAATGCACGTCGCCGATGCGCTCGTAGTGCAGGTCCGGCAGGTAATGCGGGGTGAACAGGATGGCGAGGTCGAGGTCGCCGGCGCCGAGGTCGCGGTTCATCTGGTTGGAATAGTCGACCTCCAGATAGATCGAGGTGCCCGGCAGTTCCTTGCGCACGGCCGACAGCCAGTCGCCGGCAAAATGGGCCGCGAGATCGTGTTGCAGGCCGATGCGCATGGAGCGCTCATAGGCGCCTGCCGTCTCCACCGCGCGCGTCGCCTCATGCCATTGATGTTGCAGGGCTTTGGCATGATCGAGGAACCGCAGGCCGGCAGCGGTCGGCTGGGTGCCGCCCTTGTTGCGGGCGAAGAGTTTTCGCGCGAACGTCGCCTCCAGCGCGTTGATGCGGTGGGTGACCGTCGATTGCGTGATGTTCAGCCGCTCCGCCGTGCGGTTGAAGTTCCTCGTTTCCATCAGGTCGAGGAATGTCTCAATCAGGGTAATTTGCATGGATGCGCCGTATTTCGTGAATGTTTGGTAGCAGTGTAATCGGCATATTCGATTAATAAAGCGATTTCCGCGGCTTGCTGCGCGGCGTTTTGGTTGCCACAAATCCCCTCCAAAGAAGAGGAACGAGAATGTCCGGACTGCCATCCCACGCGCGCGTCGTCATCATCGGCGGAGGTGCCGTTGGCGCATCCGCGCTCTATCATCTGGCCAAGGCCGGCTGGACCGACAGCGTGCTCTTGGAAAAGAACGAGTTGACGGCCGGTTCCACCTGGCATGCCGCCGGCAACGTGCCGACCTTTTCCTCCTCCTGGTCGCTGATGAACATGCAGCGCTATTCGGCCTCGCTCTATCGCGAACTCGGCGATCTGGTCGACTACCCCATGAACTACCATGTCACAGGCTCCATCCGCCTCGGCCACTCGAAAGAGCGCCTGCAGGAGTTCAAGCGCGTCGTCGGCATGGGGCGCTACCAGGGCATGGATCTCGACATCCTCTCACCCGACGAGATACGCGGAAAGTATCCCTTCCTCGAAACGCACGACCTGACGGGCGCACTCTACGACCCCAATGACGGCGACATTGACCCGGCGCAGCTGACGCAGGCCCTGGCCAAGGGCGCGCGCGACATGGGCGCAAAGATCTTCCGCTTCTGTCCCGCCACCGGCGTGCGCCGAGAGGGTGACGAATGGGTGATTTCCACGCCGCAGGGCGAGATTCGCTGCGAAAAGGTCGTCAACGCCGCCGGCTATTATGCCCGCGAAGTGGGGAAATGGTTCGGCCGCGACGTGCCGATGATGGTAATGAGCCATCAATACATGCTGTTCGAGGAAATCCCGGAACTCGCTGCCTGGTCGCGCGAAGCCGGCCACAAGCTGCCGCTGCTGCGCGACGTCGATAGCTCGTACTATCTGCGCCAGGAAAAGACCGGCATGAACCTCGGCCCCTACGAGCGAAACTGCAAGGCGCACTGGGTGACGCCGGACGATCCGATGCCGGATGATTTTTCCTTCCAGCTCTTCCCGGACGATCTCGACCGGCTCGAATGGTATCTCAACGACGCCGTCGAGCGCGTGCCGATCCTCGGCACGGCCGGCCTGTCGCGCATGATCAACGGCCCCATCCCCTATGCGCCGGATGGCAACCCGCTGCTCGGCCCCATGCCCGGCGTGCCGAACGCCTATGAGGCCTGCGTCTTCACCTTCGGCATCTGCCAGGCCGGCGGCGCCGGCAAGGTGCTGGCGGAATGGGTCACGGAAGGCGAGACGGAGTGGGACATGTGGTCCTGCGACCCGCGCCGTTACACCAGCTTTGCCGCCGACAAGGAGTATTGCGTCGCCAAGGGCATGGAAATCTACGGCCACGAATACGCCATGCATTTCCCGAAACACGCCTGGCCGGCCGGCCGGGACCAGAAGCATTCGCCGATCCATGATCGCATCAAGGCGCTGGGTGCGCAGTTCAAGCCCTATAACGGCTGGGAGCGTGCCAACTGGTACGCCCAGCCCGGCGATGACACCTCGGAAGAGTCGACCCAGACCTGGAACCGTGAAGGCCCGTGGCGGCCACGCATCGAGGAAGAATGCCGCGCCGTCACCGAGGCCGCGGGCATTCTCGACCTGCCCGGCTTCTCGCGCTTCCGCGTGAAGGGCGAGGGCGCGACGGCGTGGCTTTCGACGCTCACCACCGGCAAGCTGCCAAAGCCCGGCCGCATCGGTCTCGCCTATTTCTCCGACGACAAGGGCCGCATCGTCACGGAAATGTCGGTCATGATGCTGGACGAGGATTTCTTCTTCCTCATCACAGCGGCAACCGCCCAGTGGCACGATTTCGAATGGCTGCAGAAGCATGCGCCCAAGGATGCCGGCTTCACCATCGATGACGTCACGGAAAACTTCTCCTGCCAGATCCTCTCCGGCCCGAAGTCCCGTGCCATCCTCGCCGAGGTCGCGGATGCGGACCTCGCGAAGGGCTGGCTGACGCACCAGAGCTGCCAGATTGCCGGCCGTTGGTGCCAGCTTGTGCGGGTCTCCTTTGCCGGCGAACTCGGCTGGGAAATCCATACGAAGGTCGAGGACACTGCGGCGATCTTCGATGCCGTCTGGGAGGGGGGCCAGAAACATGGCCTCAAACCCTTCGGCATGGAGGCGCTCGACAGTCTGCGCATCGAGAAGGGCTACCGCGCCTGGAAGGGCGATCTTTCGACGGACTACACGATCCTGCAAGGCGGGCTTGACCGCTTCGTCGACTGGGCGAAGCCCGACTTCAAGGGCAAGGCGGCGCTGGAGCGCGAGAAGCAGCGGGGCGTCACCAAGCGCTTCGTGACGCTGACGGTGGAGGCCGGCGACTGCGACGCGCCCTACATGTCGACGCTCTGGCACAACGGAAAGGTCGTCGGCGAGACGACCTCTGGAAACTGGGGCTACCGCACCGGCAAATCCATCGCGCTCGGCATGCTGAAGGCGGACCTTGCCGTGCCCGGTACGGAAATCGAGGTGGAAATCTACGGTGATCGTTTCAAGGCAACGGTCCAGCCGGACGGCCCGCTGTTCGACCCCAACAATGAAAGACTGCGTGCATGAGCAAGCCCATTCCCTCCAAGGCGAGAGCCGTCATCATCGGCGGCGGCGTATCCGGCTGTTCGGTCGCCTACCACCTCGCCAAGCTCGGCTGGACGGATGTGGTGCTTTTGGAGCGCAAGCAGCTCACATCAGGCACCACGTGGCATGCGGCCGGCCTGATCGGCCAGCTGCGCGCCTCGCAGAACATGACGCGCCTCGCGAAATATTCCGCTGACCTCTACACCAAGCTCGAGGCCGAGACCGGCATCGGCACCGGCATGCGCCAGTGCGGCTCTATGACCGTAGCGCTGACCGAAGAGCGCAAGGAGGAAATCTACCGCCAGGCCTCGCTCGCCCGCGCCTTCGACGTCGATGTGCGCGAAATCACCGTTGACGAGGTGAAGGCGATGTATCCGCACCTCAACACGGCGGATGTGAAGGCCGCCGTGCACCTGCCGCTCGACGGGCAATGCGACCCGGCGAACATCGCGATGGCCTTGGCAAAGGGCGCGCGGCAGAACGGTGCGACGGTCATAGAGAACGTCAAGGTCACCTCCGTCGTCACCAAGGACGGCCGGGTGACAGGCGTCACCTGCGAGCAGAACGGTGAGACGTTTACGATCGAGACCGACAACGTCGTCAACGCCGCCGGCATGTGGGGGCGTACGCTCGCCGACATGTCGGGCGTTACGCTGCCGCTGCATGCCTGCGAGCATTTCTACATCGTCACCGAGCCGATCCCGAACTTGCAGCGGCTACCGGTTCTGCGCGTGCCGGACGAGTGCACCTACTACAAGGAAGATGCCGGCAAGATGTTGATCGGCGCCTTCGAGCTGAAGGCCAAGCCCTGGGGCATGGACGGCATCAGCGAGGATTTCTGCTTCGACCAGCTGCCGGAAGATTTCGATCACTTCCAGCCGATCCTGGAAAATGCCATCAACCGCATGCCGATGCTGGAGACGGCAGGCATCCACACCTTCTTCAACGGCCCTGAGAGCTTTACGCCGGACGACCGCTATTATCTCGGCGAGGCGCCGGAACTGAAGGGCTACTGGGTCGCCGCCGGCTACAATTCCATCGGCATCGTCTCCTCCGGCGGTGCCGGCATGGCGCTGGCGCAATGGATGAACGATGGTGAGGCACCGTTCGACCTCTGGGAGGTCGATATCCGCCGTGCCCAGCCGTTCCAGAAGAACCGCGCCTATCTCAAGGACCGCGTGTCGGAAACACTTGGGCTGCTCTACGCCGACCATTTCCCCTATCGCCAGATGGCGACGGCCCGTGGCGTTCGCCGTTCGCCGCTGCATGAGCACCTGAAGGCGCGTGGCGCGGTGTTTGGCGAAGTGGCGGGCTGGGAGCGCGCCAACTGGTTCGCCAACGAAGGGCAGGAGCGGGAATACCGCTATTCCTGGAAGCGGCAGAACTGGTTCGAGAACCAGAGGCAAGAACACCTAGCCGTCAGAAACGGCGTCGGCCTGTTTGACATGACCTCCTTCGGCAAGATCCGCGTGGAGGGGCGTGATGCGCTCGCCTTCCTGCAACGCCTCTGCGCCAACCAGATGGACGTCGCCCCCGGCCGCATCGTCTATACCCAGATGCTGAACAACCGCGGCGGCATCGAGAGCGACCTGACGGTCACGCGTCTTTCGGAAACCGCCTTCTTCCTTGTCGTGCCGGGCGCGACGCTGCAGCGCGACCTTGCCTGGCTGCGCAAGCATCTGAAGGATGAGTTCGTCGTCATCACCGATGTCACGGCGGCCGAAAGCGTGCTTTGCGTCATGGGGCCGAAGGCGCGCGAACTCATGCAGAAGGTCAGCCCGAACGATTTTTCCAATGCGGCGCATCCCTTCGCATCAGCGCGGCAGATCGAGATCGGCATGGGCCTCGCCCGCGCCCACCGCGTCACCTATGTCGGCGAACTTGGTTGGGAGCTTTACGTCTCCACCGACCAGACGGCGCATGTCTTCGAGGCCCTGGAAGAAGCGGGCGCCGATGTCGGCCTGAAACTCTGCGGCCTGCATACGCTCGATAGCTGCCGCATCGAAAAGGCCTTCCGCCATTTCGGCCACGACATTACCGACGAGGACCATGTTCTGGAAGCCGGCCTCGGCTTTGCCGTGCGCACCAAGAAGGGCGATTTCATCGGCCGTGATGCGGTGCTGCGCAGGCAAGAAGAGGGGCTGAAGCGCCGCATGGTACAGTTCAAGCTTGCCGATCCAGAACCGCTGCTCTTCCACAACGAGGCTTTGGTGCGCGACGGAAAAATCGTCTCGACCATCACATCGGGCAACTACGGCCACCATCTCGGCGGCGCCATCGGCCTGGGCTATGTGCCGTGCGCCGGCGAAAGCGAGGCGAATGTGCTTGCCTCCAGCTACGAGGTCGAGATTGCCGGTGTGCGGGTGAAGGCGGAAGCCTCGCTGGCGCCGATGTATGATCCCAAGTCGGAAAGGGTACGCGCATGACCACGCTTGCCGAACGCCACCAGCGGTTTCACGACCTCCACCAGTCGGGCTGTTTCGTCATCCCGAACCCCTGGGACATCGGTTCCGCCCGCATGATGGCAGCCTCCGGTGCCGTCGCGCTCGCCACCACCTCCGCCGGTTTCGCCTTTACGCTCGGCCGGCCGGACATGGGCCGCGTGACACGCGATGAATCCTTGAAGCACGCGGAAGATCTCGTGCGCGCAACGCCGCTCCCCGTCTCCGGCGATTTCGAAAACGGTTTTGTCGATGCGCCCGAGGACGTCGCCGAAACGATCCGGCTCGCCGCCGAAGTCGGCCTGTCCGGCTGCTCGATCGAAGATACGCAGATGGTGGATGGCAATCCGGCCTATGGCTTCGATCTGGCCGTCGATCGTATCCGCGCTGCCGCCGATGCGGCCCGGTCACTCGGCCGACCCTTCATTCTCTGTGCGCGTGCAGACGGCGTGATGAACGGCGTCTATGATCTCGACGAGGCCATCCGGCGCATCCAGGCCTTCGAGAAGGCGGGCGCCGACCTGCTCTATGTGCCGGTGCCGCCGGGTGCCGAGGAGTTGAAGCGCGTGGTGCAATCGGTCGCAAAGCCGGTCAATGCGCTTGCCGCCGGGCCGCTCCGCCAGCTCACCGTTCCGCAACTGGCCGCGATGGGCGTGCGCCGCATCTCGCTCGGCTCGATGATCGCCCGCGTCACCCATGCGGCTATCGCCGAGCAGATGGAATCCATCGTGAAGGATGGCAGTTTCGCAAAATTGTCCGCTGCTGCGTCGGGTGACCAGATCAACGAGATGCTTGCCGCCGGTGCGGGGGAGGCGGACGATACGTGACTAGACAGTTTCGCCCCGGTGGCCCGCCAGGCGGTGCGGGAGAAGTTCAAGATCTACTTCCGAGCCGTTTGATAGTGATTCACGAGACTTCTCTATCTGGTTGTTAATGCGGGAATTTTCGGATCCGTGTTAACCACCGCGACGGTCGAAATGGGTGCGCAGCGAGACGTGCGTCTGTACGGTCGCAATCCCGGGCGTCGTTGCGATCTGCCGGCGAACGGTGTCGAGTTCGGCGTTCGACGAGCATTCGACGAGCAGCATCAGGTCTGTCTGGCCAGCGAGCGACCAGCAGGTCACGACATTCGGAATGCCGGTGAGATGCGGCACGATATGGTCGCAGTTGCGGCCCTGCTGGAAGCCGATGGCAATCAGCGCCTCCACGCCCGGTCGCTCCTTGTCGATACCGAGCCGCACCGTATAGCCGGCGATCACGCCCTTCGCCTCCAGCCGCCGGATTCGCTCGTGCACGGCGCTGCGGGAGAGCCCGGTATGGCGCGCAAGTTCCACGAGGCTTTTTCGTGCATCGGCGCGAAGGGCCGCCAGCAGCAGTTTGTCTTTCTCGTCCAGTTCGTTCATCCGGAATTTTCCCCACTCGACCGGATGATTGTCCGGCCACATGTCGCCTTGCTGCGCGAAACCGGACAGAAAAGCAACTAATCGTCGGTTATCGCTTCAAGGAGAGACTGATGCAGACCATACCGGAAAATGCCGTCCTGATCCCGATCGACATGCAGCGTGCTTTCGATGCCGCGCCTTGGCCGCGGCGCTGGAACGAGCGGCTGGATGAAAACGGCCTTGCCTTGCTTGCCGTCTGGCGGGGTGCCGGGCGTCCGATCATCCACGTCCGCCATGACAGTGTCGAGCCGGGCTCGACGCTTCGGCCGGAGGCGCCGGGCAATGCGCTGCGACCCGGTTTTGCGCCGCAGGCCGGCGAGCCGCTGGTGACGAAGAGCGTCAATGCCGCCTTTATCGGCACGGACCTCGATTTGCGCCTGCGCCGCCTCGGCGTGGACACGGTGGTGCTGTTCGGCATTTCGACGGATATGTGCGTTTCAACCAGCGTGCGCGTCGGCGCCAATATGGGCTACCGCGTCATCCTCGTCGAGGACGCCTGCGACTGCTTCGACCTGCCGGACGGCGAGGGCGGCACGATCCCGGCAAGGGATGTCCACCGCGCGCATGTCGCGACGCTCCGGCACGAATTCGCCACCGTGTTGCGGACGGCGGACCTTATCGCGACCGTCTAACGGACGACTGCGCGTACATCGCGTGCGCCAAAATCCCATTCGGGGACCGTGGCGGGGTTGAGGTCGCTGCCGGGGAAGACGGCGAAGGTGGTGAAGGGCTGGCTTTCGCCCGGGCGCACGCGCAGCACGATGAACGCGCTGTCGCGACCGACCTCCCGGCAGGTGCCATTTGGGCAGTCGGAGAGCACGACGTCGAGCCGGAAGGACTGCATGGGCGACGTGCCCTTGTTGGTGATGTTGCCGGTCACGCGAAAACTTGTCTTCGTCTGGCCGGCAGCCGCCTGCATATCCGAAAGTTCGACGGTGTCTTCCGTGAGCACCGGTACCGTGGCGTTCGGCGTCACGGCCTCGCCGGAGGGCGCGCGTTCATCGACGAACCAGATGAGAAGGGCGCTCGCAAGGCCGAAGGCGACCACGATGGTGAGGGCCGGTTCGACCCAGCTTTGAAAACGCCGGAAACGCAATGCGAGATACAGAATTGCCGCCGCCGCGACTGCAAATGCCCAAATCATTCAGGTCCTCCTGAATATGCTATAGCGTGCGCGACGGGCTGCAGGAAGGTCGCTGCTCTCACTTTGCCTTGAGGCTGATCCAATAGGCGCCGTCAAAGGGCACGGCGGCGAAGCGTGCGTTGATTTCCTTCAACGTCTGGTCGGGATCGATATCGGCAAAGATGTCCGGGCGCAGCCAGTGCGCGAAGGCTTCCGCGGCAAGGATGTTGAGCGGCACGGCGTTGAAGAAGTTCCAGAGGCCGTAGACACGCTGTTCCTTCACGGCCTTGAGGTTTGCGAGGAACGGGCTTGTGACGGCACGGGCCAGCGTCTCGCGCGCTTCGTTCGGATCGACGCCGGGGCCGATCGAAAACGAGCTATAGGTGCCGCCCGGAGAGGCGGTAGCGATATAGACGTCCGGATTTCCGGCGACGATGAATTCCGCGCTGACGATGCCGCCGTGCGCTGGCAGGCTTTCAGCAATGTTGCGGCTGCCGGTGATGGCGATGAAGGCGCCGAAACCGCCGGTGCCGTAGGCGTAGCAGCACTTTTCCGGGTTCGGGAAGGCGTCCATCAGCACGATCGGACCCGGTTCGGGATGCTGGGCGACGCGGTCGCGGATGCGCTTGACGCGTGCCTCGTAGAAGTCGGCGAAGGCGTTTGCTTGGTCTTCCCGGTTCAGCACCTTGCCGAGAAGCCGCATGTTGCCGGCGGTGTTGTTCAGCGCGTCGCTGTTGAAGTCGACGACGATGACAGGCACGCCGCTTTGCTCCAGATAAGTGATTGCCTGTTTGCCGAGTTCGGTGTCAGCCTGCCAGTTGGCGAGGATCGCGAGGTCTGCCTTCAGCGAGAGCACGGTCTCGAACGACACGGTGATGCCGTCGCCGATGATCGGCACCTCTTCGATTTTCGGGAACTTGTCCTTGAAGCGCGCGTAGATTTCCGGGTTGTCGCCCTTCATGTCGTTGGCCCAGCCGGCGAGCAGGCTCACCGGGTCGGGGTGGATCAGCGAGAGCGCGACGAGGTTGAAGCCGCTACCGAGCAGGATCGCCTTCGGCGCGGTCGGGATGGTGACCTCGCGGCCGAGCGCATCCTTCACGGTCAGCGGGTACTGCACTTCGGCGCGGACGGGGAGGGCCGCCCACAGCAGGATGGCGGCGAGGAGGCTGAAGAGGCGCAGGGTCATTGTTTTCTCAATTCGGGCAGGGCGCAGAGTTCGCCGCAGCCCGGGATGCCGGGCAGCATGTAGCGCAGGCAGCAGACCTTGCGGCGACATTGGACCGTACCGGCCTCCAGTTCGTGGCGCAGGCAGCCGTGGAAGGGGTTGCGGCTACCATTTGCAAGTAGCGGGCAGTCGAAAAGCGGACGCGATGGCCAATGGTCGTCGCCTTCGGGCGACGAGCGGTCGGTGGCGTTAAAGGCGTAGTCGATGTAGACGGCGGCGTTGTTCCAGGCAAGTTTTGGCGCGATGCCGGATTTTTCCTTGAGGAGGGCGATCGCGCGGGAAAGATGGCAATCCACCAGCGGCGTGATGAGATCGACGAGGTCCTTGCCTTCGCTCCAGTCACCCTCATGCGGCAGGCCGAAGGCGCGGGGCAAGCCGTCCTCGCCGATCGCAATCGTCATGTCCTCCAGGGCGATAGGCAGCGTCATCTCCGCCCGGCGCGCCACGACATAGGGGATTGCCAGTGCGGAAAAATAGTACAGCGACCAGAAGGAGGCGGCGGCCCGCCGATCGGCATTGCCGTGGCTTGCCGCATAGCGGTCGAGCGTTTCGGAAAACCCGTCCCCCGCCAGGAAATCACAAAGCGGCATGGCACCCTCAAGGTCCGATGAGAGCATCATCTTCTCACCGCACCAGGCATGTTCACCGGTAAAGACCGCCTTCAGGCCATTGGGCCTGAAGGCGGTTTCGCCGTCCTGGGAGGAATAGGGCGTCAAGGGCTTACCACGCGTATTTCAGGCTGCCGATAACCGTGCGGCCCTGGTCACGATAGCAATAGCCGGCTGAGCATACAGAATCTTGGCGGTTGAAGAGGTTCGTCGCGTTGACCTGAAGCTTCAGGCCTTCGAAGTCCTTGTTGATTGCGGCGAAATCGTAGGAGATCGACGCATCGATGAGGGCGCGCGAGCTGTTCGTGGTGGTGTTTTTGTCGTCACCGAAGCTCGAACCCAGGAAGCGCACGCCTGCGCCGATGCCGAGGCCGGCCAATGCGCCGTCTTCCGGCATGTCGTAATGTGCCCAAAGCGAAGCCATGTGGTTTGGCACGGAAGAGACCTCGTTTCCGACGGTGCCGGTCGGGCCGTCGAGGATTTCGGTCTGCGTGTAGGTGTAGGATGCGATGAGCGAAAGGCCGTTGTCCAGGGAGGTGTTTGCCTCGAACTCGAAGCCGCGCGAACGGATCTCGCCGCGTTGGACCTGGGCATTGGTGACGGTGCCGTCGGGGAGTTTCACGACCTCATAATACAGGCTGTTCTTCTGATCGATGTTGAAGAGCGCGGCCGTCAGCAGCGTGTTGCTGTTCGGCAGCAGATATTTCACGCCGATTTCCTGCTGTTCGCTCTCCGTCGGCTTGAACGGGTTGCGCGTTGTGAGGTCGACGCCACCATTCGGCGAGAAGGCTGTCGAGTAGCTGGCATAAGGCGTGATGCCCCATTCCGTTTCATAGGTTGCGCCGGCACGCCAGGTGAAGGCACGGTCCTTCTGGTTGGTCGTGCCCACGGCGCCGGAGGCCAGATCGGTATCGTCCGTATCCGTCGATACCCAGTCGTAGCGGCCGCCCAGCGTGAGGGTGAGCGCGTCGTAGCGAATCTGATCCTGAAGGTAGAGGCCGGTTATGAACTGGTCCTGCACGGTCTTCGTCTGGAAGGCGATCGGATCGACCGGCCGGCCCGCCGTCGGGTTGTCGGTGTCGATTGGCGGCGCGGTGCCGTAGCCGTTGAGCGACTTCCAGTAGATCTTGGTCAGATCGATGCCGCCCAGCATCGTGTGTTCCAGCGCGCCCGTCTCGAACTTTGCTTCGAGCTGGTTGTCGATGGTGTAGGTGTTCAGCCATTCTTCGTAGGTGCCGGCCGTGCCTTCCAGCAGAGTTGGGTCGTCCTTGTTCCGCTCGGACGCGAACGCCCAGTCGGCGTCGATGTTGAGCCTGGATGCGCGGGCGTTCTGACGGAAGACGAAGACATCGTTCAGGCGGTGTTCAAATTCGTAGCCGATGCGCCCCTGGTCCTGAATGGCATCGTTGAAGGCCGGATTACCGGCGAAGATGTCGGTGACCTTGCCGGCAGCGCTGTCGAAGAAGTAAGCCGCCGTGCCGCCGGTCTCGGTCCGGGAGTATTCGCCGAGGATGGTGAGTTTTGTGTCCTCGTCCGGTTTCCAGGTAAAGGCCGGTGCGATGTAGGCGCGATTATCCGGAACGCCGACCTGTTCGGTGTCCGAATCGCGGAGCAGACCGGTCAGGCGATAGTAGAACGGGTCTTCCTCGTTGACCGGGCCGGAAAAATCGAACTGGCCCTGGTAGCGATCGTGACTGCCATATTGCACCTGTACCTCGCGCAAGGCCTCTTCCGTCGGGCGCTTGCTGATGAGGTTGTAAAGGCCACCGGCGCCGGCAGGCCCGTACAGCGCCGAGGACGGGCCGCGCAGGATCGAGACGCCTTCGAGGCCGTAGGGCTCCGTCTTGAAGAGCGAGGAGCCAAAACCCGGCTGGCGCAGGTTGTCGCGGAAGATGCCGGTATAGGTCACATCGAAGCCGCGCAGCGTGAAGCTATCGAAGCGCGGGTCGAAGCCGTAGCCGCCGACACGGGTGCCGGGCGTGTAGGCGATGGTGTCGAGCAGCGTCTGAGGATTGCGGTCTTCCAGCTGCTGCTGGGTGACGGAGGAGATTGACTGCGGCGTCTGGATGAAAGGCGTATCCGTCTTTGCGCCAGTCGCGCTGCTCTTGCCGACATAACCATCCGCCGTGATCACGCCGCCGCTGCCGCCGTTGATGACAATCTCTTCGAGAACGGTCGTGCCGCCATCCGTCGTGGTTGCCGCCTGATCCTGCGCATGGGCGACAGTGGCGAGCGTAAGGAGCGAAGTGCCGGCGAGGGCCAGGCGAGACATCGTGCGGAAACGGTTGGGCATGCGGATCACTTTCTGACGAGACAATCAATAACATGACTGTTTTCATCAGGATTATGGGGGTCCGCAACAAATTATATGACTAAGAGACTCATGTTTAGGTCCGTGTTGCGCGATTGCAACACGGACTGTGGATGGCCTGCACTCAGAAGGCGAGGCTGCCCGCCATGAATGCAAGCACAACGAAAATGAAGAAGATGATGAGGGCGATCGCGAAAAGAACCTTGGCGATGGTGGCTGTCGCGGCCGAGACGCCGGAGAAACCCAGGAAGCCGGCGATCAGCGAGATAACGAGGAAAATCAGTGCCCATTTCAGCATGGCGGTGCCTCCGATGATGTCGGAAGAAGACGCGCGACGGGTGAAATTGTTCCAGAAATGGCAATCTCCCGGAGCGCGGAGAACACTCCGGGAGAGGCCGCGCGGGCGGCCGACGGCTCGAGGGTCAGCCGTGGTTGATCATGACGTGGCGCACGGCGGTGTAGTCCTCCAGCGCGTAGATCGACATGTCCTTGCCGTAGCCCGACTGCTTGACGCCGCCATGCGGCATTTCGGTCGTCAGCATGAAGTGCGTGTTGATCCAGGTGCAGCCATATTGCAGGCGGGACGCCGCCTTCATCGCCTTGCCGATGTCCTTCGTCCAGACGGAGGAGGCGAGGCCGTAGTCGCTGTCATTCGCCCAGCTGATCGCCTGGTCCGCTTCGGAAAAGCGCGTGACGGAGACAACGGGGCCGAACACCTCGCGGCGGACGATCTCGTCGTCCTGCGTGGCACCGGCCACCACCGTCGGCTGGAAGAAGTAGCCGTCGTCGCTGCCGGCCCGTCCGCCAGCGGTGATCTCGATGTGCTTCACCTCGGCTGCACGCTCGACGAAGCTCGCGACGCGGTCGCGCTGGCGCTTGGAGATCAGCGGACCGATCTCGTTCAGTGAATCGTCCGGGTCATTGTACTTGATGGTCGAGACGGCAGCGGAGAGGTCGGCGACGAGCTTTTCGTAGATGCCGTCCTGCGCATAGATGCGGCAGGCGGCGGTGCAGTCCTGCCCGGCATTGTAGTAGCCGAAGGCGCGGATGCCGGCGACGACGGCGTCGATATCCGCATCGTCAAAGACGACGACGGGGGCCTTGCCGCCGAGTTCGAGATGCGTGCGCTTGACGGTCTTTGCCGCCGCCGCCAGCACCTTCTTGCCGGTCGCGATGTCACCGGTGATCGACACCATGTTGATCTTCGGATGGTTGATCAGCGTGTTGCCAACCGTCTCCCCGCGGCCGAGCACGATATTGACGACGCCCTCCGGCAGGATGTCGGCCAAGAGCCTCGCCATCTTCAGCGCGGTCAGTGGGGTCTGTTCGGAAGGCTTGAAGACGACAGTGTTGCCACCGGCAATGGCCGGCGCCAGCTTCCAGGCCATCATCATCAGCGGGTAGTTCCACGGCGCAATCGAGCCGACGATGCCGATCGGGTCGCGGCGGACCATGGAAGTAAAGCCCGGCAGGTATTCCGCGGCGACCGGCGCCTGCAATGTGCGGATGGCGCCGGCGAAGAAGCGCCAGCAATCGACGATGGCCGGCAGTTCGTCGTTGCGCGCCGCGTTGATCGGCTTGCCGCAGTTCAGCGATTCCAGCGCGGCGAAGGCATCGGCGTCCTTCTCGATCGCGTCGGCGATCCGGAGCAGGTAGCCGGAGCGTTCGGCGGGCGTGGTGGTCGCCCAGGAGACGAAGGCCTTTTCGGCGGCGTCCACGGCGGCGTCGATTTGTGCGTAGGAAGCCTCCGGTAGATCGACGATCTTGCCGCCGGTCTTCGGGTTCAGGATGTGCTCTTCCGCCTCGGTGCCGGCTTCGAAGCGCGAGCCGATCAGCATCTGGGTGTCCATCGTGGTTCTCCCTATCGTTGGTTCATTTGCCGGCGCCGGCAATCTGGTCGCCGTCGCGGGTGAGGTAGTAGGCGCCGAGGATCGGCAGGAAGGTGAGGAGTACGACCACCATGGCGACGACGTTGGTCACCGGGCGTTGCCGTGGGCGCACAAGCTCTTCGAGCATCCAGATCGGCAGGGTCGATTGCTGGCCGGCGGTAAAGGTCGTCACGATCACCTCGTCGAAGGAGAGCGCGAAGGCGAGCATCCCCCCGGCGAGCAGCGCCGTGCCGATGTTCGGCAGGATGATGTAGCGGAAGGTCTGGAAACTGTCGGCGCCGAGGTCCATCGAGGCCTCGATCAGCGAGCCCGAGACGCGGCGGAAGCGGGCTACGGCATTGTTGTAGACGACCACGACGCAGAAGGTCGCGTGGCCGAGCACGATCGTCCAGAACGAGAAGGGGATCTCTGCAAACGAGAAGGCGGAGCGCAGCGCAATGCCGGTGATGATTCCGGGCAGCGCGATCGGCAGGATGACAAGCAGCGAGATCGTCTCGCGGCCGAAGAATTTCGTGCGGGAGACCGCGGCGGCGCAGAGCGTGCCGAGCACCAGGGCGATGGCCGTCGAGATGGCAGCGACGCGGACGGACAATCCCATCGCGGCCCAGACATCCGGCCGGTTCCAGGTCACCGCAAACCATTGCAGCGTGTAGCCCGGCGGCGGGAACTGGTAGCTCTTCTCCTCAGTCGTGAAGGCATAGAGGAAGATCAGCAGGATCGGCAGGTGCAGGAAGGCGAGGCCGGCGCCGGCGGCGATTTTCAAGCCGAGAGGGGCGGAGGTGTTCTTGTCAGAGCGCATCGAAGGCTCCCTGTCGCTTGGCCATCCAGAGATAGAGGCCCATGATGACGATCGGCACGACGGTGAAGGCGGCGGCCAGCGGGATGTTGCCGGCCGTGCCCTGCTGGGCATAGACCGCCTGGCCGATGAACAGCCGCGACGAACCGATGATCTGCGGGATGATGTAGTCGCCCAGCGTCAGCGAGAAGGTGAAGATCGAGCCGGCAATGATGCCGGGCAGTGCCAGGGGAAACAGCACGTAGCGGAAGGTCTGGGAGGGCCTGCCGCCTAGGTCGGCGGACGCCTCGATCAGGTTGCCCTGCACACGCTCAAGTGCCGCCTGGATCGGCAGGATCATGAAGGGCATCCAGACATAGATGAAGACGATGAAGGTGCCGGTATAGCTGATCGACAGCGACGTGCCGCCGACGACGGGAAGCGCAAGCCAGGCGTCGAGCAACCAGAGCAGGTGCAGCTTGGCGAGCGCCCAGGTGACGATGCCTTCCTTGGCGAGGATCAGTTTCCAGGCATAGACTTTGACGAGATAGCTCGACCACAGCGGCAGCATGACGCCCAAATAGAAGATGACCTTCCATTTTCCCTTGGCGTAACGCGCCGCATAATAGGCGATCGGGAAGGCGATGATGGCGGAGGCGAGCGTCACCAGCACCGCCATGAGGACGGTGCGCAGGATGATGTCGAAGTTCGACGGGATGAGCAGCTGCCTGTAGGTGGCGAGCGTGAACTCGTAGTTGATCAGCCCGGAAAAGTCGTCGATCGAGAAGAAGCTCTGCAAGAGCAATGCAAAGAGCGAACCGAGATAGATCACGCCGAGCCAGAGCAGCGGCGGCGTCAGCATCAGCAGCAGCAGGATTTTCGGGTTGCGCCAGAAGAAATCCGAAAGCCGTCCGGTGAGGCCTTCGCGGCGCGCAAGGATGGAGGTGTCGGCCACGGCGCTCATTGGGTGGCGTCCATCTGGTGCAGGTCTTCCGGCAGGAAGGAGAGGGTGACCGTCTCACCCTGCTGCGGCACGGCAAGCGAGGCCGGCAGCATGGCGGCGATGCGGGTGCCGGCCGTTTCGACCGTTACCCGGTTCGCCGCACCGAGGAAGTTCGTCGCCGTGACGCGGCCGGAAAATTGCTTGCGGCCCGGGCCGTCGCCGAGCGTGATGTCCTCCGGCCGCAGGCTGGCATGGCTGTTGCCGAAGCCGAGGCTTGCCACGAAATCCGGCGGCAGCACGTTGGAGGAACCGACGAAATCGGCAACAAACCGTGTCTTCGGCCGCTTGTAGACCTCCTCCGGCGTGCCGAGCTGCTGGATCTTGCCGTCGTTGAAGACCGCGATGCGGTCTGCCATCGACAGCGCTTCGCCCTGGTCGTGCGTGACGAAGATGAAGGTGATGCCGAGCGATTTTTGCAGCGACTTCAGCTCTTCCTGCATCTGCTCGCGCAGCTTCAGGTCGAGCGCGCCGAGCGGCTCGTCGAGCAACAGCACGCGGGGGCGGTTGACCAGCGCCCGGGCGAGCGCCACGCGCTGGCGCTGGCCGCCGGAAAGCTGGCCGGGCCGGCGCGTGCCGTAGCCGGGCAGTTTGACCATGGCAAGCGCCTCTTCCGCCGCCTTCAGGCGCTCCGCCTTGCCGACACCCTTGACCATCAGGCCATAGGCGACGTTTTCGAGGATCGAGAGATGCGGGAAGAGGGCGTAGTCCTGAAACACAGTGTTGACGTTGCGCCGGTAGGGCGGCACGCCTTCCGCCGTCTCGCCAAAGATCTCGATATGGCCGGCGGTCGGCTGTTCGAAACCGGCCATCAGGCGCAGGCACGTCGTCTTGCCGGAGCCGGACGGCCCGAGCATCGCGAAGAACTCACCCTCGGCTATGGCGAGATCCACGCTATCGACGGCGCGCACGGCGCCGAAATGGCGGGACACTTGCTGGAACAGGACGGCGGTCATGGGGGCTCCCGGGGTTGTCTTGGGCGATGGGCGATCCGCTCAAACGCCAATCGCAGAAAGTCGTCAGGTGGGGAGACGGCACAGCTAGCCGATCTCCCCCACAAGTGCGGGGTCGTCTCATATGGATTGAGAGGGCCTGTCTTGCTCCTTCTCCCCAGCGGGGAGAAGGTCGCGGCAGCGGGATGAGGGGGGGCGCAGACGATAGACGGTGTGCGATCCCCCTCATCCGACCCTTCGGGCCACCTTCTCCCCGATGGGGAGAAGGGAGGTGCAGCATCGGCGTGCCCCTATGCGATCATCCTGTTCGCGGCCGGGAGATCGAGAAGCAACGACCTCAGCGGCCGCCGATCACGCCGATATAGTCGGAGACCCAGCGGTGGTAGGGCACGCATTCGCCCTGGCTTTCGCATTTCGAGACCGGCGTGCGCCAAAAATTGATCTTCTCGAAGTTCTCGAAGCCGTTGGTCTTGCAGCCTTCGTCGGTGAGGAGCGCATTGCCCTTGCAGGCGGCCGGAACCGAGGGGACCGCGCCGAACCACGCGGCCGCGTCACCCTGCACCTTGGCGGACAGCGAATGTTCCATCCACATATAGGCGCAGTTCGGGTGTTGGCTTTCGGCATGCAGCATGGTCGTGTCCGACCAGCCGGTGACGCCCTCTTCCGGGAAGGTCGAGGCGATCTTCTGCTTTTCCGCCTGCATCAGGTTGACCTGGAACGGCCAGGAACCGGAAGCGACTACGCCTTCGTTCTTGAAGTCGTCGATCTGGATCATGGCATCGTGCCAGTAGCGGCCGACCAGCGTGCGCTGGACGCGCAGCAGGTCGAGGGCTGCCTTGTACTGGTCTTCGTTGAGTTCGTAGGGGTTCTTGATACCGAGTTCCGGCTTGTGCGCCATCAGGTATTGCGCGGCATCGGCAATGTGGATCGGGCCATCATAGGCCTGTACGCGGCCCTTGTTCGACTTGCCGTCCGGCAGCGTCATTTCCTCGAACACGACGTTCCAGCTCTTCGGCGCTTCGTCCTTGAAGGCGTCCGTGTTGTACATCAGCACGTTCGGCCCCCAGAGATAGGGCGTGCCGTAGTGAACGCCGTTCACCGTGTTCCAAGGCGCGCTCTGGAGGCGCTCGTCGACGGTCTTCCAGCTCGGGATGAGGTCGGTGTTGATCGGCTGGACGCGCTTGCCGGCGACGAGGCGCAGCGACGCGTCGCCCGAGGCGGTGACGAGGTCGAAGCCGCCTTCGTTCATCAGCGCGACCATTTCGTCGGAGGTCGCCGCAGTCTTCACGGAAACCTTGCAGCTCGTCTTCTTCTCGAATTCGGTGACCCAGTCGTAATTCTTGTCCGTCTCGCCACGCTCGATATAGCCGGCCCAGGCGACGATCGAAACCTCACCTTCGCCAGCGCCGAGTTCCTTCAGGGGCTCCTGGGCGAGGGCGGATGCGGTGAAGGTGAGCGAAAGGGTAAGCGCGGTGCAGGAATGCAGAAGTCGCTTCATGACAGTCTCCCGGTTTGATCCGCTTGGTGCGGTATTGTTCCCGAGAGAAAAGGTGCCGCGATTTCGCCGCTTTCGCAAATTCATTAATCAGAATGTCGCTATCGGAAATTCCGAAAGCGGAGCTGTCAGCGCCCCCGCCCACCCCGCAGTGCCTCCGCCAGCCCGACGAAATCCCGCGCCGCCTGCGGCAGGCTGGAGCCCTTGCGCCAGACCATGCCGACCTGCACGACCGGCAGCGCGCCGGAGACGTCGCGGCTTTCGATGCGGTCGCCTTCCAGCGACCAGGGACGGTAGACGAGGTCGGGCAGAAGCGCGATGCCGGCGCCCGTGGCCACCAGGCTGCGCACCGCTTCCACCGAGCGGGTGCGGAAGGCGACATGCGGGCGGGCGCCGAGGGCTGACAACAGTTTCCCGGTATTTTCCTCGATTTCATCGACCGTCAGCATGATCAGCGGTTCCTTGGCGATATCGCTGACGGAAATGATATCGGCCGAGACGAGGGGATGGCCGATCGGCAGCCAGAGCCGATAGGGCGAGGTCTCGATGATTTCAGCCTGGAGCGCCATGCGGTCGCGCAGGTTGGAGATGACCATGACGGCAACGTCCAGTTCGCCGCCGACCAGCAGGTGTTCCAGATAGGAACCATTGTCCTCGATGGCGCTGACATCGATACCGGGAAAGGCGCGGCGGTAGCGCGAAAGCAGGTCGGACAGCACGTAACCGGCGACGAGCGAGGTAACGCCGAGATTGAGCTGGCCCTTTTCGGCCGTGCGGTTGTCGGAGAAGGAGCGGCGTGCATCGGAAACGTCGGCGAGGATTTTTGTGGCGTGGCGCAGGAACTGATGACCGTTGTGCGTCGTCGTCAGGCCGCGCGGATGGCGATCGAAAAGCTCCACGCCGAGATCGGATTCAAGTTCCTTGATCGCCTCGGTGATCGAGGATTGTGAGATCGACAGGTTTTGTGCGGCGCGCGTGATAGAGCCTTGCTCCGCGACGGCGACGAAATATTGCAATTGCCGGAAGGTGAATGCCATGGCGGCAGTTAATATGGCCGGGCAGAATGAGGCAAGCGGCGAAAATTCCTTGGGAAAGCCGCGGGCAGGACAGGCGCTGTTGCACGACGTTGTTATGATAGCCGCAACCGACGAGGAGCCACCATGACTGAACGCCCCATGCCGACCGAAGCTGGCATTTTGGCCTTCCACAAGCGCTGCGAGGATTTTTATCCCGCCGATGCCGTCGATGCGGACATTACCCAGCAGCGCGCCTGGTATGATGCGCTGTGTGCCGCCTTCGATGCATCGCCGCCGGCAGGCATGGTCAAGGAGGATGGTTTGGTGGCGGAGCGTATTCCGGTGCGCCGCTACCGGCCAGCGACGGTGACGACGGCAACGCGGCTGTTCTACATTCACGGCGGTGGTTTTGTCGTTGGCTCGCTCGACAGCCACGATGCGATCTGCGCCGAGATTGCTGAGGCGGCCGGGGCCGAGCTTGTTTCCGTCGATTATCGCCTGTCGCCCGAACATGTCTGGCCCGCCGCGTTCGATGATTGCTGGGCTGTCCTGATTGAGCTTTTGCTGGAGGAGCGCCGGGTCGTCGTGATCGGCGACAGCGCAGGTGGCAATCTTGCGGCCGGCATCGTGCTGAAGGCGCGGGACGAGGGGCTGAAGGGTGTTGTCGGGCAAGCCCTGATCTATCCGGGCCTCGGTGGCGATCTCGTCTCCGGTTCCTATCAGGACATGGCGGAAGCGCCCGGGCTTTCGACCGCGGATGTCGCTTACTACCGCGATATCTACCAGGCGCCGGAGGACGAGGTGCTCGCCTTTCCACTGCGCTCGGAAAATCTTGCCGGGTTGCCGCGAACCTTCATCACCGGTGCCTATTTTGATCCGCTACGCGACGATGCGCGAGCCTATGCGGCGCGGCTGGTGCTCGCCGGTGTGCCGGTGGAGTTTCGCGAGGAGGGGCAGATGATCCATGCGTGGCTTCGTGCTCGTTCCATGAGCGACGGTGCAAAAGCCGGCTTTGCGGCGCTCTGCGATGCCGTGCGCCGGATGGCGAACCCATGAGCGGCGTCACCGATCTGGACGACCTGCTGGCGACCATGGAGCCCACCCTTGTCGAGGGCATTTTCGTCTATGCCAGTGTGGCGGCTGACGATCTGGCAAACCACCTTTCCCGTCGGCCGATCGGGCTCTTTCGCGAGGAAGAAGGCATCACGCTGATCCTGCCTGCCGACGCCGCTGAGGGACTGGCCGCAAGCCCGCCGATGCGCATGATCACGCTGACCGTGCATTCCTCGCTGGAGGCCGTCGGTTTGACCGCCGCCTTCGCCACGGTGCTAACGGCGGCAGGTATCAGCGCCAACGTGGTTGCCGGCTTCCATCACGACCATATATTCGTTCCGGATCGGGATGCCGAACGGGCGCTCGAAACGCTGAAGGATTTATCCCGGGCGGCGCGTGAAAAGGGAGATGCGTGATGAATATTCTGCGCTTTGCAGGTGTCGCTCTTGCGTTTGGACTATTGGCGGCGGGGCCATCCACGTCCTTTGCAGACGATGCGGCGGTGCCGATCCCGGCCTGCGCCCTATCTGGTTCGAAGAGCGTCTTCATCGGCGGCGCGCCGGCTCTTCGGCTCTCCGACGTGGTGAATTGCCCGCCGGAACTCTACGAGATCGTGCCGAGCATCATGATCGAAGGCCAGCCGATGGTGAAGTTCCGCACGGGCGTCGGCGAGAAGGGCAATTGCACGGCGCGGGGTGATGAGACGGTGAGTGTTGAAGGCGGGTCCGCCAGCCGTCTTGGCGATGTGAGCTGCACGCAGAAATGACTTAACACGCGTCACGCGTGGTTTAGCTGGCAAAGCCATCCCACCCTCGACGTCATCCTCGGGTTTAACCCGAGGATCCACCACTGTGCACGGAGCGTGGATGGTCGAGTCAGGCCCGACCATGACGAAAGAGAGGTTTGCAGGCATTCTCAAACCGAAACGGGCGGCCAAGGCCGCCCGTTTTGTCAGTTGCCAGCGCTTTCCATGCGTCGGGTCGTCAGCACCTTCTCCAGCCAGCCGATTTCCATTTCGGGGACGGATTTCAGGAGCAGGTCGGTGTAGTCGTCGAAAGGTGGTGAGAGCACCTTCGATTTCGGGCCGAAGCGGACGAGTTTTCCCCGGTGCATCACGGCCACGCTATCGGCGATGGCGCGCACGATGGCGATGTCGTGGGTGATGAACATGTAGGAAACGTGGGTTTCGTCCTGGAGCTTCAGCAGCAGCTTCAGGATGCCTTCCGCCACCAGCGGGTCGAGGGCGGAGGTTGGCTCGTCGCAGAGGATGAGTTCCGGCTTCGCCGCGAGCGCACGCGCGATCGCCACGCGCTGCTTCTGGCCGCCGGACAGTTCGGCCGGGTAGCGGTCGGCGAAGCGGCCGCCCATCTCGATCTGCTCCAACAGTTCCTTGACCCGCTCGGTTTTCTGCTGGCCGCGCATGCCAAAATAGAAGGTGAGCGGGCGGCCGACGATGTCGCGCACCGTCTGGCGCGGGTTCATCGCGGTGTCGGCCATCTGGTAGATCATCTGGACCCGGCGCAGCTCGTCGTTCGACCGGCCCTTCAACGCCTTCGGCAAGGGTTTGCCATCGAAGCTGATCGTGCCTTCCTGCGGGGGCAGCAGGCCGGTGATGACGCGGGCGAGGGTGGATTTGCCGGAGCCGGATTCGCCCACAATCGCCAGCGTCTGGCCCTTCGGCAGGTGCAGCGAAACGTTCTGCAGCACCTTGAAACCGTTGGAATAGCCGGCGGTGATGTTGTCCACCTTCAGAAGCGTGTTCGACTGGTCGGGGGCTTCATCCCGCTTGGTGCCGCGCACATTGACCAGCGCGCGGGTATAATCCTGTGTCGGCGCTTCGATGATCTGTTTTACCGAGCCGTATTCCACCATCTTGCCGTGGCGGAGCACGAGGATGTCGTCCGTGATCTGCGCCACGACGGCAAGGTCGTGGGTGATGTAGAGTGCTGCGGTGTGGGTCTCTTCGATCGCGTGCTTGATGGCGGCAAGCACGTCGATCTGCGTCGTCACGTCGAGTGCTGTGGTCGGCTCGTCGAAGACGATGAGCTCCGGGTTGGGGCAGAGCGCCATGGCGGTCATGGCGCGCTGGAGCTGACCGCCCGAGACCTGGTGCGGATAGCGCTGGCCGAAGGTTTCAGGGCTCGGCAGGCCGAGCACCTTGAACAGGTAGAGCGCGCGCTTTTCCGCCTCCGCACGGGTCATGATGCCGTGTTTCAGCGAGGCCTCTATCACCTGCTCGCCGAGCCGGTGGGCGGGGTTGAAAGCCGCCGCCGCAGATTGCGCGACGTAGCAGACTTTTGCGCCGCGCACCTTGCGGATGCCGTTCGGGCCGAGCTTCAGCAGGTCTTCGCCGTTGAGCTTGACCTCGCCGCCGGTGATGCGCACCCCGCCGCGCCCGTAGGCGAGCGCGGTGAGGCCGATGGTGGACTTGCCGGCGCCGGATTCGCCGATGAGACCGAGTACCTTGCCCTTCTCGACGTTGAAGGACACGCCTTCGACGAGCGTGACCGTCCGTGGCGGCTCGCCGGGCGGATAACTGGTCGCCTCGATTTTCAGGTTCTTGACGGAAAGCAGATCAGGCATCGCCGCGTCCTCCCTTGAGGCTCGAGGTGCGTTTCATCAGCCAGTCGACGACGAGGTTGACGCAGATGGCCAGCCCCGCAATCGCACCGCCCGGAATGAGGGCGGCCGAAATGCCGAAGATGATGCCGTCCTTGTTGTCCTTCACCATGCCGCCCCAGTCCGCCGCCGGCGGCTGGATGCCGAGGCCGAGGAAGGAGAGGGTGGAGAGGAACAGGATCGAGAAGGCGAAGCGCAGGCCGAATTCGGCGAGCAGTGGCGAGAGCGTGTTGGGGAGGATTTCGCGAAAAATGATCCAGCCCGTGCCTTCGCCGCGAAGGCGTGCGGCTTCCACGAACTCCATGACGGCCACGTCGAGTGCAACGGCGCGGCCGATGCGGTAGACGCGGGTACTGTCGAGGACCGCCATCACGAGGATGAGGATCCAGAGCTGCTGCGGCAGCACGGCGAGCACGACGAGGGCGAAGATCAGCGTCGGTATCGCCATCATCAGGTCGTTGAAGCGCGAGAAGGCCTGGTCGACCAACCCGCCGGTGACGGCCGCCGTGAAGGAGAGCAGCATGCCGAGCGAGAACGAGAGCACGGTCGCCGCCAGCGCCACGAAGATCGTGGTACGGGCGCCGAAGATCAGCCGCGAGAAGAGGTCGCGGCCGAGATTGTCGGTGCCGAGAAGATAGTCGCCGCCGATCGGCTCCCAGACGGAGCCGACGATCTGGCTTTCGCTATAGGGGGCGATGATGGGGGCGAAAAGGGCGCAGAAGAGGGCGAGGACAATGCCCAGAATGCCGACCCACGCGCTGATTGGAATGGAGCTCAGTCTCATCGCGGATGCCTCAGCCGTGGGTTCGCGATGATCGCAAGGATATCGGCGAACATGTTGAGGAAGATGTAGAAGGCGGCGAAGATCAGGCCGCAGGCCTGCACCACCGGCATGTCACGCACCGTCACGGCGTCGACCATGTACTGGCCCATGCCTGGATAGACGAAGACCACCTCCACCACCACGACGCCGACCACGAGATAGGCGAGGTTGAGCGCGATGACGTTGATGACCGGTGCAAGCGCGTTCGGTGCGGCATGTTTTGCGATGACGCGCAGGCTGCCGAGCCCCTTGAGCTCGGCCGTCTCCACATAGGCGGACGACATGACGTTGAGGATCGCCGCCCGCGTCATGCGCATCATGTGGGCGAGCACCACGAGCACCAGCGTTGCCGTTGGGAGTGCTATGGCTGACAGGCGCTGGCCGATGGTCATGCTTTCATAGACCGTTGCCGGGAATGTCGCGACACCGAGTTGCACCGCAAAAAACAGGATCAGCAGGTAGCCGACGAAGAACTCGGGAAGTGAGATCGCCGCCAGCGAGATGACGTTGATGATCTTGTCGGGCAGGCGGTTTCGGTATTGCACGGCGAGCATGCCGAGCCCGACCGCGAGAGGCACGGAGATGATGGCTGCGAAGAAGGCGAGGAACAGCGAATTGCCGAGGCGTTTGCCGATCTGTTCGCTGACGGAGTTTTTCGACGCCCAGGAACTGCCGAAGTCACCCTGGACAGCGCCCCTGAGCCACTTGAAGTAGCGGGTGGTGGCGGGCTGATCGAGGCCGAGATCCTTGCGGATATTCTCGATGGCCTGCGGTGTGGCGGACTGGCCGAGATAGGTGGTGGCGAAGTCGCCGGGCAGGGCTTCCACGCCCCCGAAGATCATCAGGGACACGGCGAAGAGCAAGGCCACGCTGAGCGCAAGGCGTTGCAGGATGAGCGCAGCGAGCGGGCTGCTTTTGCTGAGTTTCGCCCAGAACGAAGGCGTCGCTTCGTTGATGGGAGCTTCAGTGGACGCAACCGACCCGGCAACGCCGACAGACTGCGGGGCTTCGCCCGCAGTCGTCGTTGCTGTCAGCTCCGGACCGTGCGCCGGTCCGCCGCCGGTCATCAGGCGTCGAGCCACACGCGGGTTGCGACATAGCCGTTCGACATGTCGTTGCCGATGTCGTGCACGTAGCCCTTCACGTTCTTGCCGCAGGCGTTCACGAAGTCGTTGAACATCGGCAGGATGAGGCCGCCCTCGTCACGCACCATCATGGCCATGGCGCGGTACATCTCCTTGCGCTTGGCTTCGTCCAATTCCGAACGGGCCTGGAGCACCATCTTGTCGAAGTCTTCGCGCAGGAAGCGCGTGTCGTTCCAGTCCGCCTTCGAGAGGTAAGCGGTCGAGTACATCTGGTCCTGCGTCGGACGGCCGCCCCAATAGGAGGTCGAGAAGGGCTGGACGTTCCAGACGTTCGACCAGTAGCCGTCACCGGGTTCGCGCTTCACTTCGATCTCGATGCCGGCCTTCTTGGCGCTCTCCTGGTAGAGAACGGCGGCGTCCACGGCGCCCGGGAAGGCGACGTCCGACGTGCGCAGCAGGACCGAACCGCTGTGGCCCGACTTCTTGTAGTGGAAGGCGGCCTTGTCCGGGTCGTAGGCGCGCTGCTCGATGCCTTCGGGGAAGAGGGCATAGGTCTCGTTGATCGGGAAGTCGTTGCCGACCTTGCCGTAACCGCCGAGCACCTTTTCCAGCATGGTCTCGCGGTCCATCGCGTATTTCAGCGCCAGACGCAGGTCGTTGTTGTCGAACGGCGCCGTGTTGCAATGCATGATGAACACATAGTGGCCGCGGCCGGAGGTGGAGAGGATTTCCACGGTCGGCGCACGCTTCAGAAGATCAACGGTCTTCGGATCGACGCGGTTGATGTAGTGCACCTGGCCGGACGAAAGCGCTGCAATACGAGCCGTTGCGTCGTTCATCGCGATCATTTCGATCGTGTCGACGAAGCCGCGGTCCTGGCGCCAGTCGTCGGCGTTGCGTTCGAAGGTAGCGCGAACGCCGGCTTCGAAGCTGGTGACCTTGTACGGGCCGGTGCCGATCTGGGCGTTCGGATCGTCGAGACCGCCATTCGGCTGGATGACGAGGTGGTAGTCGGTGAGCAGCAGCGGCAGGTCGGCATTGCCTTCCGTCAGCACGAGCACAAGCTTGTCGCCGTCGGCCTTGATTTCCTTGATCGACTTCATGACGCCGAGCGCACCCGATTCCGACTTCTCGTCGGTGTGGCGCTGCAGGGTCTTGATGACGTCATCGACCGTCAGTTCCTTGCCGTCGTGGAATTTCACGCCCTTGCGGATGGTGAAGGTCCACGTCGAGGCGTCCGCGGACGGTTCCCAGGATTCGGCGAGTGCGGGAACGGGCTTGCCGGTCAGCGGCTCGGATTCGACAAGCATGTCGCCCCAGTTGCGGCCGACGACGAACATGAACTGCGACAGCGCCTTTGCAGGGTCCTTCGAGTCGGTTGCGGCAGCGCCTTCGAGGCCGAGCTTGAGAGCCCCGCCACGCTTCGGCTCCTGCGCCTTGGCGGCGGTGTCGAACATCGTGCCGGCAACAGCGAGCGTGATGCCGAAGGCTGCGGCGCGGCCCATGAATTCACGGCGGTTCATCTTGCCCAGTGTGACCTGGCCGGTGAGGTATTTGGTGTAATCAGTCATTCCCCTGTTCCCTTTTGCTCGCCCTGAAATGGGCATTTGTCGTTGTGATTGGCAGAATTTCTGTTTTTCGCCTCTAAGGCAACCTTACGGCCGACTTTTATGCCGCCGGCAGCGTATTCCCGTCTTCCGAAAACCTCCTCTTTCCGCATTGTCGCGGTTGGCTATTTATAAATTTACCTATGCGTAAGGCGGGTGTAACGCCCTAAATTATCTATTTTTAGCACAAGTACAGCTTATGAAAGATGATGGATTGCACCCGATGCAGGGGTGCTTTCCTCACCGTCCTTTCCAGACGGGATCACGTTTTTCGGCGAAGGCGCGGGCGCCCTCGAGTTGATCCTCGCTGGAATAGAGAACGTCGACCGTCGGAAATTGCCGGCGGGTGATCTTGTTCATGGTCGTCTGGAACGCCTCACCCTCGGCGGCGCGCACCACTTCCTTGATGGCGGCGTAGACGAGGGGCGGGCCGCTTTCGAGCAGGCGCGCGAGCTCCCACGCGCGGTCGAGCAGCTTGTCTGCCGGCAGGATCTCGTTGACGAAGCCCCAGCGGTGCGCCTCCTGCACATCCAGCCAGCGGCCGGTCAAAAGCATGTCCATGGCGATGTGATAGGGAATGCGCTTCGGCAGCTTGATCGAGGCGGCATCCGCCACCGTGCCGGAGCGGATTTCCGGCAGCGCGAAGGTTGCATGTTCGGCGGCGAGGATCAGGTCCGTGGAGAGCGCGATTTCGAGGCCACCGCCGCAGCAGATGCCGTTGACGGCCGCGATGATCGGCTTGTTGAGGTCGCGCAGTTCCTGCATGCCGCCGAAACCGCCGACACCATAATCGCCATCGACCGCGTCGCCCGCGGCTGCCGCCTTGAGGTCCCATCCTGGACAGAAGAATTTCTCCCCCGCACCGGTGATGATGGCGACGCGCAAGGTGTCGTCGTCGCGGAAGTCGGCAAAAATCTTGCCCATGATGCGGCTGGTCACGAGGTCGATGGCGTTCGCCTTGGGGCGATCGATCGTGACTTCCAGGATGCCGCCTTCGCGGCGCTGTCTTATCGGTCCGGTCATGGGTTTTTCCTCAGACGGATCAGCGCGTCGGCCGCGACGACACCGTCGCCAGCTGGCAGCACCATTAAGGGATTAACGTCCAGTTCGTCGATTATTGAAGCGTTTGAAACGACATAGGATGCCGTTGATGCGACGGCAGCGACAAGCGCGTCGATATCGCCCTTCGGGCCGCCGCGATAACCGTTCAGCAGCTTTGCGATTTTCAGCTTGGAGATCGCCTCGCGGATGGTTTTTTCATCGGTCGGCAGGGTCAAAATGGCAGAATCGTCGAGCAATTCGACAAGAATGCCGCCTGCACCGATGGTCAGCACCGGACCGGCGACGGGATCCCGCATGGCGCCGACGATCAGTTCGGCGACGGGTTTTCCCACCATCTTTTCGATGAGGAAACCGGTAGCGACGCCGGCCATGGCCTTGGCGGCCTCCAGCACGGCCTCGCGGCTGGCGAGGTTCAACTTGACGGCGCCGGCCTCGGTCTTGTGGGCGACGCCCAAGCCCTTGAGCACGACGGGGAATCCGAGGTTTTGCGCAGCGTCGGCGGCGGCCTCCGTGGTTTCTGCCGTGATGCCCTTCGGCACGGTGAGGCCATGGGCTGCAAGGGCCTGTTTTGCCTCGTGCTCGGTGAGCGTAACTGCTTCACCTTCCCCGGCTGCGGCCTTGAGGAGAGGGGCAGGCAGGGGCTTGCTCCAGATTTCGCCGATGCCGGCGGCGGCTTCAGCGGCGGCCAATGCCTCCTCGATGCCGTAGAAGGGCACGATGCCGTTCTGCATCAGCATTTCGGCGGTCGCTTCCGGCATGTTCTCGCCCATGCTGGCGACGATGCCGGCATTTGCGCCCGTCGCCTTCGACGCATCGATGACGGCGTGGCAGGTGGTGATCCAGTCGGCGGCGTCGCAGCGGTCGAGACGGGGGAAGTCGAGCACGACGAGGTTCAGGGCATAGCCGCCCTGCATCATGGTGGTGAAGGCCTGCGTCTGCTTCTCGTGGTTGCCCCAGACGAAGGTGTGGTAGTCGAGGGGATTGGAGATCGTCACCATCTGTCCGAGCGTCTCACGCAGCGGCTGGCGCTGGTCTTGCCGGAGGTCGCGGTAATTCACTTTCCGCTTCACGCCGGCATCTGCCATTAGCGAGGCCTCGCCGCCGGAGCAGCTCATCGAGGAGATGTCGTAGTTCGGCAGCGGGCCGGCGATGTGCAGCAGTTTTAGCGTTTCCAGCAATTCCGGCAGCGTCTCGACGCGGCCGATGCCGAGACGGGCGAGCAGTGCGGAGGAAACGGCGTCGTTGCCGGCGAGCGAGGCGGTGTGCGAGACCGTCGCAAGCTGTGCCTGCTCCGACTTGCCGACCTTCAGCGTCACGACCGGCTTCTTCAGTTCGCGCGATCGTAAGGCCAGGCGTTCGAGGGAGGCGAGGCTGTCGAAACCTTCGATATGCAGGCCGACGGCGGTGACGCGCGGATCCTCCAGCACGGCGCAGGCGAGGTCGGCGAGGCCAGTCTGGGCCTGGTTGCCGGCGGTCAGGATATAGGCGAGCGGCAGGCCGCGCTGCTGCATGGAGATGTTGCAGGCAATGTTGGAGGACTGCGTGAGGACGGCCACACCCTTGTCGATGCGCAGCATGCCGTGCTGGTCCGGCCAGAGCAGGGCGCCATCCAGCATGTTGATGAAGCCGTAGCAGTTGGGGCCAAGCACCGGCATGTCGCCGGCCGCTTCCACCAGTGCCTTCTGCAGGTCGTCGCCATCGGCCAGCTCGCTGACGGCCTCGCGGAAACCGGACGCATAGCAAACAGCACCGCCGGCACCGCGCGCCGAGAGGTCACGGATGATGCCGATGGTCAGTTCGCGGTTGACGCCGACGAAGGAAGCATCCGGTGCGTCCGGCAGGTCGGCGACGGAGCGGTAGCACTTGCGGCCGAGGATTTCGTCTTCGCGCGGATGCACCGGCCAGATATCGCCGGAAAAGCCCATCTTGTCGCACTGGAAGATGACGCGGCGTGCTTCCTTGCCGCCGAAGACGGCGATGGATCTGGGTCGGATCAGACGGTCGAGGGATCGTGTCATAATGCGATTACGCTCCCAGCGGCCGGAGCAGTTCACGGCTGATGATGTGCCGCTGGATTTCCGACGTGCCGTCCCAGATGCGCTCGACGCGGGCATCGCGCCAGAAACGGGCGAGCGGAAGGTCGTCCATCAGGCCCATGCCGCCAAAAATCTGGATCGCCTCGTCGGTGACGCGGGCGAGCATTTCCGTGGCGTAGACCTTTGCCGAGGCGATCTCGCGGTTCGACGGCAGGCCCTGGTCGAGGCGCCAGGCGCCCGAAAGCGTCAAGAGGTCGGCGGCGTCGATCTCGGTGATCATGTCGGCGAGCTTGAAGGAGACGCCCTGGTTCGCGCCGATCGGCTTGCCAAACTGTTTTCGTTCGGCGGCGTAGTTGAGCGCGTAGTCGAAGGCGCGGCGCGCCCGGCCGACGGAAGTCGCGGCGACGGTGAGGCGCGTTGCATAGAGCCAGTCGTTGGCGATGTCGAAGCCCTTGTGCACTTCGCCAAGAATCTGGGCGGAGGACAGGCGGCAATCGTCGAAATTCAGGATGCAGTTCTTGTAGCCACGGTGCGAGACCGATTCGTAGCCGTCGCGGATTTCGAAGCCAGGCGTGCCGCGATCGACGAGGAAGCAGGTGATGAGCTTTTTCTTGCCGCGCGGCGTGTCTTCTTCGCCCGTCGCGATGAACACGATGACGAAATCGGCGATGTTGGCATGGCTGATGAAATGCTTGGTGCCGTTGACGATCCAGTCGTCGCCGTCCTTGCGCGCAAAACATTTCATGCCGCGCACGTCCGAGCCGGCATCCGGTTCGGTCATGGCGAGTGCATCGAATTTTTCGCCGCTGACAGCTGGCAGCAAGTAGCGTTCGCGCTGCTCGTCGTTACAGGCCATCAGGATGCCGGAGGGACGGCCGAAAAACACGGTCAGCGCCATCGAGCCGCGGCCAAGTTCACGCTCGACGAGGGTGAACGAGGTGTGGTCGAGGCCGGCACCGCCGACTTCTTCCGGCATATTGCAGCCGAAGAAGCCGATTTCCTTGCACTTGCGGGCGATTTCCTGGCCGAGTTCCGGCGGTACATGGCCGGTGCGCTCGACCTCGTTTTCGTGCGGATAGATTTCCGTTTCGACGAAGGAGCGGACCGTATCCACGATCATCTGCTGTTCGTCGGTCAATGCGAAGTTCATGGAAGTTTCTCCCCTCAGAGAATGCTTTGTCTGCCCGGTGGCGGCCCCCTCATCCGCCTGCCGGCACCTTCTCCCCGCTGGGGAGAAGGGATTGTGGCGAGGCCGTCTTTCCCCTCCTTCTCCCCAGCGGGGAGAAGGTGCCCGAAGGGCGGATGAGGGGGCTGCCGGCATCGTTCATTTTTTCTGCCCGACGCTGCGGCCTGCACCATCCGGCACCGGCAGCTTGGCATGAGCGTCCGCGATCGGCTTGATCTTCGCCAGCACGTCCGCAGGCGCGTCGACGCTCTTGCCGGCCTTCGAGTCGACATGGAGCATCATCTGCTCGGCCGTCGCGATGACATCGCCGGTCGCGGCATCGTGGATGCGGGTGAAGTAATGCAGCCGCTTGCTGTCGGAGGCCAGAAGCTGAAGCGTCGTGTAGAGCGCCTGGCCGAGCTTGGCTTCGCCGATGTGGCGGATGTGGGTTTCCACCGTGTAGTAGCTGTGGCCGGCCTCGACATAGGCGAAGTCCACGCCGATCAGCCGCAGCAACGCGTCCGACGTATCGCCGAAGAGCTGGAGGTAACGGTGCTCGGTCATGTGGCCGTTATAGTCGACCCAGGCGGCGTTGACCTTGGTGCCGATGAGGCGCAGGGGCTCGGCTTCCGAAACTTCGACCTTCGCCTTGCCGGCCTTGGCCCAGAGATGTTCCTCGAATTCGGCGAGCAGCTTGCCGGAACCCCAGCCTTTGCCGTCGTCGCCGGCCTTCAGCGCATGCATGATGCCGACGAGGTTCTGGTCGCGGATGCGCTCCAGATCGCGAATGCCGCGGGCGCCGGACTGGGCGTCCGACTGGTTGGCGATCTTTTCCACCAGCTCGTCGTTGAGATCGACGACGTCGGTGAGCTTGGTCCAGGGCCAGGAGAGGCAGGGACCGAACTGGGCGAGGAAATGGCGCATGCCGGCTTCGCCGCCGGCGATGCGGTAGGTCTCGAACATGCCCATCTGCGCCCAGCGCATGCCGAACGAGTAACGGATCACGTCGTCGAGCGTCTCGGTGTCGCAGATGTCGTCCTTGATGAGCCAGAGGCCTTCGCGCCAGACGGCTTCGAGCAGGCGGTCACCGACGAAGGCCTCGATCTCCTTCTTGATGATCACGCCCTTCATGCCGATCGGCGCGAGCTTGGCCTTGGCGTCTTCGAGCGTCGCCTTGCTGGTCTTTTCGCCGCCGACCAGTTCGGCGAGCGGCAGCAGGTAGACGGGATTGTAGGGATGCGCGACGAACAGGCGTTCGGGGTGTTTCATGTCGCGCTGGAGATCGGTCGGCATCAGGCCTGACGTGGACGAACCGATGAGGGCATCGGGCTTTGCGGCCGCATCGATCTGGGTGAGCACGCCGCGCTTCAATTCGAGGCGCTCGGGAACGCTTTCCTGAATCCAATCAGCGTCTTTGACGGCGTCTTCCAAGCTCTTGCAGAAGGTGATTTTGCCCTTCGGCGGCAGCGGCGCCATGGTAAGCATGCCATAGGCGCGCTCGGCGTTCGCCATCACTTCGCCGATGATGCGCTCGGCTTCCGGATGCGGATCGAAGATGTTGACGTCGATGCCCACGAGCGCGAAGCGCGCCACCCAGGCGCCGCCGATGACGCCGCCGCCGACGCAGGCTGCTTTCTGGATCTGGCTCATTTCGGCGCCCGCTTCTGGAGTTTCAGCTTTTCGCGCACTTCGGCCGGGCCGATGATGCGGGCACCCATGCTTTCAACCACGTTCACGGCCTTTTCGACGAGCTGGGCATTGGTCGCGAGCTGGCCCTTGCCGACATAGAGATTGTCTTCAAGCCCGACGCGGACATTGCCGCCGGCCAGTATGGACGCGGCCGGATAGGCCATGGCGTTGCGGCCGATGGAGAAGGCCGAGAACGTCCAGTTGGCCGGCACGTTATTGACCATCGCCATGAAGGTGTTGAGGTCGTCGGGCGCGCCCCACGGAATGCCCATGCAGAGCTGGATGAGCACCGGATCCTCGATCACGCCCTCCTCGACGAGCTGCTTGGCGAACCACAGGTGGCCGGTGTCGAAGGCCTCGATTTCCGGGCGGACGCCGAGGTCGGTCATCATCTTGCCCATGGCGCGCAGCATGGACGGCGTGTTGGTCATCACGTAGTCGCCGAGCGAAAAGTTCATCGTGCCGCAATCGAGCGTACAGATTTCTGGCAGGCATTCGGCGACGTGGCTGACGCGCTCGGTGGCGCCCACCATGTCGGTGCCGTTGGGGTTCAGCGGCAACGGCTGTTCGGTGCCGCCGAAGATAATGTCTCCGCCCATGCCGGCGGTGAGGTTCAGCACCACGTCCACCTCGGCATCGCGGATGCGCTCGGTCACTTCGCGGTAGAGATCGTTGCGGCGGCTCGGTGCGCCGGTTTCCGGGTCGCGCACATGGCAATGCACGACGGCGGCGCCGGCCTTGGCGGCGTCGATCGCCGATTCGGCGATCTGCTTGGGCGAACGCGGCACGTGGGGCGATTTGCCGGCGGTGTCGCCGGAGCCGGTGACGGCGCAGGTGATGAAGACATCACGGTTCATGGCTAAGGGCATTCGATCTCTCCCAGTATTCTCATTGGGTCCATTACGAGCCAAGAGACGGCGCAATGCTTTCACTTTTCGGATCCATTCTTGACAATTCGAGAGATGAACACGCATGCTTCCGCCATGCTCGATCCCTCTTCCGATACCCTCGACATCGATATCCTCGTGCTGCCCGAGACGAACCTCATCCTCGTCGCCTCGGTCATCGAGCCCTTGCGCGCCGCCAACCGCATTTCCGGCCAGGAGCTTTACCGCTGGCGGATTTTTTCCCCCGATGGCCAGCCGGTCGAGACGCGGAGCCGCATTCCCGTGCCGGTCGACGGCCTGTTCCGGCCGGAGCGGGAGAAAGAGCCGCTCTTCGTGCTTTCGAGCTATCAATGGCAGATGAGTGCGACGCCTCTGTTGCGGCGCCAGCTTTCGCAGACAGCGCGTCACCGCACGATGATGGCCGGCATCGAATCGGGAAGCTGGCTGCTCGCCGAAGCCAGCCTGCTGAACGGCCATTCCGTGACGATCCACTGGGAGGACATGGAGGAGTTCGCCTCCCGCTATCCGCAGATCGCGGTGATGCGCGAGCGCTACGTCATCGACGGCAAACGCATCACCACCGGGGGCTCATTGCCGACGCTCGACCTGATGCTGGAGATCATCCGCCGCCGGCAGGGCTATTCGCTGGCGCTCGAAGTGTCCCGGCTCTTCATTTACGAACACGAGCGGACCGGCGGGCTGCTGCAGGTGCCGGCCCTTGGCAATATGCGCATCGCCGACCAGCGCGTCAGCCAGGCGGTGCGGTTGATGGAGGAGACGGTGGATGCGCCGCTGACGCTGACGCGGCTTGCCAAACGCGTCGGCATCAGCGCACGCCATCTCCAGGACCTGTTCCAGGAATCGATGGGTGTCGCGCCGCACCAGCACTATCTGGCGCTAAGGCTGAACGCCGCCCGGCGGAAGGTCATCGAGACCAAGGCCGAGTTCGCCGATATTGCGGCGCTCACCGGGTTCAATTCCTCCTCCGCCTTTTCGCGCAGCTACCGCGCGCACTACCACGAAAGCCCGACGGAGACCCGGCGGCGATTGCGGGCCGGGGCGAAGGGCTAAGGTTTCGAAAGGAACGCGATCATTGTTTCGGCCGCCTGCCGGGAGAGCGCGTCGCGTGGCCAGACGAGACTCAGTGATTGCTGGTAGGCCGCATCCAACGGCAACAGCGTCGGTGGCGGATTGATGTTGGCGATGGAATGCTCTGGCAGAACCGAAAGATGACCGTGGTTCAGCACGAGATTGATGATGACCGGGATGGAATCGACCTCGACCAGGGTTAAGCGGGCGCGTTCGGCTGTGGAAAGCGTGGCTTCCAGGAAGCGGTCCGTCATCTGCCGCAGGCCGCTGCGTGGACTTGGCACAGCGATTGGGTGGCGGCGCAGAAGTGCTGGAAAATCCTGCGGTTCCGATGCATCCATTGAGCGCGGGCCGGCAAGCGCCAGTTGCGAGCGGCCGATCAATTTGCCGTCGAACTCGGCGGGGTAGTGGTCGGTGTCGAGCAGGATCAGGTCGAAACGGCGGTTTTTCAGGCCGGAGACAAGTTCGTCCGCCGTGGTGGAGGACAGGAAGAGCGGCTGGCGTGGTCGTGCTGAGCGCCATGCGACGGCAAGGCGCGCCAGCATGGCGGCAATCTCGCTTTCATGGCCGAAGGGAATGATCGCGCCGAGACGCCAGGTGGCGGCACTGCGGCGGAAGCGTTCGGCGGAGGCGGCGAAAAGCGATTCCCATGCGGCACCGATCTGTTCGGCGAGAGCCAGGGCCTCGAGACCGGCCGGCGTGCAGCTTATGCCGGTCGCCGAACGGTCGAGCATCTTGCAGCCGATCGCCGCTTCCAGATGGCTGAGCTGGCGGGTGAGTTGCGGTTGGCCAAGGCCGAGGCTTTTGGCGGCGGCGTTGATGCTGCTGGCCCTTGCCGCCGTGGCGAATCGGGCGAGGGCGGAGAGCGAAATGGTGGAGCGTGGCCGCCCACCTTCGCCAAGGATGACGAGGGCGTCGGCGGCGCGCGCGATTTCGGCGAAGCGGGGCAGGCGGGCTTCGGCCTCCAGGGTGGGCACGAGCGCCTGACCGTCCCGCCGCACAAGCGGTACGGAAAGCACGGCCTCGACGCGGCGGAGTGCTGCGCTGGCGCTGGACGCGGGGCGTCCCGCAATGGCGGCTGCCCTGCGGATGCCGCGTTCTTCGAGAATGCTGTGCACAAGGCAAAGCGTGGATAGATCCACAGGCGGTCCTTCGGCTTCCGATGACTGTTCGGCTTATAGCATGAACCGTACGGACTTTGGGATATCTGTTTGCACCGCGATCCGCATAACATCACCTTGAAAACAGGTTTTTTGAAAATGCTCGCTTCCGCCGATATGCTCTATCTGACCGGCCAACCGCTCGACTTCGCCACGCTGGAGGCGATCGGCGGCGGCATGAGCCACCCCGTTGCCTGCGAAATCGGCATGGGTCGTGTCAACGCGTCGCGGCGCGTCATCACGGATCGCCTCGCCATCGGCCTGCCGATCTACGGGGCGAACACCGGCGTCGGTTCGATGAAGGACAAGCTCTGGACGGCGGATGATCTCGACGAGTTCAACAACAACCTCGTCAGGGCGCACCATTTCGGCACCGGCGAACCCTTCACGCTGCCGATCGTGCGCAAGGCAATGGCGATCCGCGTCAACACGGCGCTCGGCGGCTACTCCGGCTGTAGCCCGGAACTGATCGAGGCTTTCCTTGGCCTGCTCGAAAAGGACGTCGTGCCTGTCGTGCGCCGCCATGGCTCGATGGGCTGTGCCGATATCGGCCTGATGGGGCAGATCGCATCGGTCATGACCGGTGAGGGCGAGGCCTGGTATGGCGGCGAGCGCCTGCCTGCCGCCGAAGCGCTGAAGCGCGCCGGCCTCAAGCCTTATCGTATGCAGCCGCGCGATGCGCTGGCAGCCCTCAGCGTCAACGCCATCTCGCATGCCGCCGCCGCCAATGTGGTGCGCGAGGCGGCGAAGGCGATCCGAAATCTCATGGTGACGGGGCTTCTTTCCTCACTGGCGCTTGGCGCCTCGGCGGATCCGTGGCGTGTGGCCGCGCGGCTCTCGGCGCATGGCGAGGCGCTGGCCGGCTGCTGGTTCGAGGCGCAGGCCTCCTCCGGCCATTGGCCAAAGCCGTCCGCGATCCACGATCCGCTCAGCCTGCGCATGACCGCGCAGGTTTTTGGCGCCAGCCTCGATACGCTGATGAACGCCGCGGAGCGCATCGTCGAGGCGACGGCGCAGTCGGATGACAACCCGGTCGTCATCGACAACCACGTCATGGCCTCCGGCGGTTCCCTGCCGCTGTCGACGACGCTCTATGTCGAGGCCGCGCAGACCGGTTTTGCGCATCTTGCGCGCAATGTGCTCAATCGCTGCGTCCTGCTCTCGAATGGCGTGCGTCGTAACCTTCCGGTCAATCTCGTTGCGCCCGGCGAGGCCGCGACGGGTTTCGGCCCGCTGCTGAAACTCGCCGTCGAACTCTATATGCGCATCCAGTCGCTGGCCGTGCCGATTTCCGCACAGTCGATCGTCGTTGCCGGCGGCCTTGAGGAGGAAGCGACCTTCCTGCCGCTTATCGTCGAGCGCATGGAGAGCCAGGTGCGGGATCTGCGCCAGCTCGCGGCGCTCGAAGCGATGCTTTCGGCGCAGGCGATCGATCTTGCCGGCGACAATGTCGAAGGCGTGGCTGCCGTCGCCTATCATCGCACTCGTGCGGTCACGCCCTTCTATCGCAAGGATCGTCCGCTGTCCTCGGAGATTGAAGCGCTCGACCGCGATCTTGCGAGCCCCGAGGCGCTTGCTGCCTTTGTCGAGGCTGCACCGATGGCGCCGGTCGATAGCTTCTTCGCCCTCACGCAATAACGGAGACACGGGAATGGCCGATTTCGATCTCGTTCTGAAAGGCACCGTGGTTCTGGCGGACCGTATCGTCGAGGGCGGCCATGTCGCCGTGCGGGACGGTAAGGTGGTGCATGTCGGACAGGGCGCGATGCCGGCGGGAAAGGAACGGCACGACCTTTCCGGCGCGCTGATCCTGCCGGGCGCGATCGACGCTCAGGTCCATTCCCTGTCGCAGAAGAACCAGGAGGATTTCATCTGGTCGACGCGTTCGGCCGCAGCCGGCGGTGTCACGACCATCGTCGACATGCCCTACGACGAGGGCAACCTCGTCTGCTCGGCGGAAGCCGTGAAAATCAAGGTCGACCACGCCTCGCCGCAGGCGCGTGTCGATTTCGCGCTTTATGGCACGGTCGACCCGGAAGAGGGGCCGGCACGCATCGGCGAGATGGTCGAGGCCGGCGTCGCCGCCTTCAAGTTTTCGACCTTCGGCACGGACCCAAAACGTTTCCCGCGCATTCCGGCGGCTTTGTTGGAGGACTGCTTCCGCGGCATAGCGCCAACGGGGCTGACGGCCGGCGTGCACAATGAGGATGACGAGGCAGTGCGCGCGGCGATCGCCAAGGTGAAGGCTGCCGGCATCACCGACTATCGTGCGCACGGAATGTCGCGCCCGCCGCTGACGGAACTGCTCGCCTCCAACCAGATCTACGAGACGGGCGCCGAAACGGGCTGCCCGGCGCATGTGGTGCATTGCTCGCTCGGCCGTGGCTACGAGATCGCCGCCGCCTATCGGGCACAGGGTTTTCGCGCGACGATCGAGTGCTGCATTCACTACCTGACGCTCGACGAGGAAAACGACGTGCGCCGGCTGGGCGGCAAGGCGAAGATCAACCCGCCGATCCGCCCGCGCGCCGAGGTGGAAAAGCTCTGGCGGCATGTCGCGGAGGGCAATGTGACGCTGGTTTCCACCGACCATGTCAGTTGGTCGGAAGACCGCAAGACCAATCCGGACATGCTGGCCAATGCCTCCGGCGTGCCGGGGCTGGAGGTCATGGTGCCGCTCTTCGTCAAGGGCGCGCTGGAGCGCGGCATTCCGCTGACGCGCGCCGCCGAATTGATGACGCTGAACCCGGCGCGGCATTTCCGGCTCAACCATGTGAAGGGCGCGCTGGAAGCCGGCAAGGATGCCGACATCACCGTGCTGACGCCCGAGCCCTACATCTATGATGCTGCCACGAGCGGCCACAACGTCGTCGGCTGGTCGCCCTATAACGGCATCAAGCTGCCATGGCGCGTCTCGGCAACCTATCTGCGTGGCAAGCTTGCCTTCGACGGCACGAGGGTGCTGGCCGAACCAGGCACCGGCGCCTTCGTGCGGCCGCTGCCGACGCTCGTTTCGTCCGGTGCCCGCTGATGGCGGCGCCAAAAACCAATCTGCCGGTCGATCCCACCCGTATCGCGGATGTTATCGACGGCCTCGCCCGGCTCACCGAGCCCGGCCGGCCCTACACGCGGCGTGCTTTTACCGCTCTGTTCCCGGCGGGGCGGGATTTTCTTCTCGAAAAGTTTCAGGCCGCGGGGCTTGAGGCGCGCATCGATGCCGCAGGCAATCTCACGGCGCGCCGGCCGGGTAAGAAGCCGGGTCTTGGCACGATCATGCTTGGCTCGCATTCCGACACGGTGCCGGATGGCGGGCGTTACGACGGTATTGCCGGCGTGGCGGTGGCGCTGGAAGTGGCCTGCGCGCTGGCCGATCAGGGCATCGAACTCGACCATGATCTGGAGGTCGTTGATTTCCTTGCCGAGGAGGTCTCGATCTTCGGCGTCTCCTGCATCGGCAGCCGCGGCATGGCCGGCGTGCTGCCGGAGGACTGGTTTTCGCGCGAGAGCAACGGACTGACGCTGGAGCAGGGTATCCGCAATGCGGGCGGTGACCCGGCACGCATCCAGGCCGAGGCGCGCAAGGACATCACGGCCTTCCTCGAACTGCATATCGAGCAGGGGCCGGTGCTGGAGACCGAAAGGCTCGATATCGGCGTGGTGACGGCGATCGCCGGCATCACGCGCATCGAGATCATCGTGCAGGGGCGCGCGGACCATGCCGGCACCACGCCGATGGGCAACCGCGCCGACGCGCTGGCCGCCGCCGCGCGGCTGGTGACGGGCATCGAGGCGTTGGCGAAATCGCTGTCTGGAGGACCTAGCCATTTCACGGCGACGGTCGGCGAGTTTTCCATCGAGCCGAATGCCGCCAATGTCGTGCCGTCCTGCGCCCGCCTGCTGATCGATGCGCGGGCGGAGGATCGCACGGCGATGGAGCTGTTCGCGGCGTCGGTAGATCTGCTGGTCGAACAGATCGCCCGAGAGACGGGCACCGTCATAGAGAAGCCGCGCCGCATCTCCGACAACATGCCGACACCCGGCGATCCGCTGCTGCTCAACGTTCTGGACGCCGCCTGCGAGGCGGTGGGGGCGAGCCATCGCCGAATGGCCTCCGGTGCCGGGCACGACACGGCCTGGATGGCGCGGGTGACGCGGTCTGCGATGATCTTCGTGCCGTGCCTTGGCGGGCGCAGCCATGCGCCGGAAGAGTTCGCCGAGACGGACGATATCGCGCTTGGCGCGGCGGTGCTTCTTAACGCAGTGATTCAACTCGACGAAAAACTTCAGAAAGTGATTCAGGGAGACGTCTAATGGGCCGGATTCTAAAGGAAAAAGACGTCGAGGCGGCGGTCAAGGGCGGCTCGGTCTATGCCGCCGGTGGCGGTGGCTGGGCGGATCATGGCCGCATGCTGGGCTATGCCGCGGTGTCGATCGGCAAGCCCGAACTTGTCTCCATCGATGAGCTTTCGGACGACGACTGGGTGGCGACGGCTGCCGCCATCGGTGCGCCCGCCTCGACCACGCCGTGGGAAATGCGCGGCGTCGACTATGTGAAGGCGGTGGAACTTTTGCAGGAGGCGCTTGGCGAAAAGGTCGCGGCGCTGATGGTCGGGCAGAACGGCAAATCCTCGACGCTGAACGGCTGGCTGCCCTCGGCCATTCTCGGCACGAAGGTGCTGGATGCGGTGGGCGACATGCGCGCGCACCCGACAGGCGACATGGGCTCGATCGGCATGGCCGGCTCGCCCGAGCAGATGATCCAGACCGCCGTCGGGGGAAACCGCGACGAGAACCGCTATATCGAATTGGTCGTTCGCGGCGCGACCGCAAAAGTCTCGCCAATCCTGCGCACGGCCTCGGACATGTCCGGCGGCTTCATCGCCTCCTGCCGCAACCCGCTGCGTGCCTCCTACGTCCGCAGGAATGCCGCACTCGGCGGCATTTCGCTGGCGCTGGCGCTCGGCGAGGCGATCATTGCCGCGGAAGGCAAGGGCGGCTCGGCGATCATCGATGCGATGGTCAAGACGACGGGTGGTTCGATCCTCTCCGAAGGCACGATCACCGACAAATCGGTGGTCTACACCAAGGAGGCTTTCGACATCGGCACAGTGACGCTCGGCAAGGGCGACAGTGCGACGGTTCTACATGTGATGAACGAGTATATGGCGGTGGAATCGGCCGAAGGAAAACGCCTTGCCACTTTCCCGGATGTCATCACCACGCTCTCGCCGGATGGAGAGCCGCTGAGCGTTGGTCAGCTTCAAATCGGCATGAACGTTTTCGTGCTGCATGTGCCGAAGACCATCATCCCGCTCGCCTCCAGCGTGCTCGACCCGACCGTCTATCCTTCGGTTGAGAAGGCGATGGGGATTGATCTGGTAAGCTACGCGCTCGCCTGAGGCACAGCCGTACAGAGATTTTAGGAGATAGCGATGCCGAAGCCTAATGCGCGTCATCCGAACTACCCAATCCCAAGCGGCCCCACGCTGCGCGCCAAGGGTTGGCGGCAGGAAGCCTTGCTGCGGCTGCTCGAAAACGTGCTGTCGGTCGGCGAGGATCCGGACAATCTCATCGTCTATGCCGCACTCGGCAAGGCGGCGCGCAACTGGGCGGCGCACAGGGCGATCGTCAAGGCGCTGACGGAGATGGACGAGGATCAGACGCTGGTCATCCAGTCCGGCAAGCCGGTCGGGCTCTTGAAGACCCATGCCAAGGCGCCGCTCGTCATCATGGCGAACTGCAATATCGTTGGGCAGTGGGCGAAGGCCGAGGTGTTTTATGAACTCCAGCGCAAGGGGCTGATCTGCTGGGGCGGGCTGACGGCGGGTGCCTGGCAATATATCGGCAGCCAGGGCGTCATTCAGGGCACCTATGAAATCTTCATGCGCATCGCCGAAAAGCGGTTCGACGGCAGCCTTGCCGGGCGTTTCATCCTCACTGCCGGGCTTGGCGGCATGGGTGGCGCGCAGCCGCTCGCCGGCCGCATGGCGGGTGCCGCCATTCTCTGCGTCGATATCGATCCGGCACGCGCCGCGGCCCGCAAGGCCGTCGGCTATCTGGAACATGTGGCGCCGGATCTCGATACGGCGCTCGCGATGATCGACGCGGCTGTGCAGGACAAGCGGGCGACCTCGATCGGCCTCGTTGGCAATGCGGCGGAGATCTATCCGGAAATCGCCCGGCGCGGCATCGTGCCTGACATCGTCACCGACCAGACTTCGGCGCATGACCTCGTTTACGGCTATGTGCCGAAGGGCATGAGTCTCGACCAGGTGAAGGGGTTGCGCGACGACGGGCAGGGGCAGTTGATGGCGGCAAGCCGGGCTTCGATCGTCGAACATGTCTCGGCCATGCTGGACTTCCAGAAACGCGGTTCCGAGGTCTTCGACAACGGCAATCTCATCCGCACGCAGGCGCGGGAAGGCGGTGTCGCGAATGCCTTCGACATTCCGATCTTCACGGAGGCTTATCTTCGCCCGCTCTTTGCGCGGGCTATCGGGCCGTTCCGCTGGATGGCGCTGTCCGGCGAGGAGAGCGATATCGCGCGTATCGACGACCTCGTCATGGACATGTTCCCGGACAACCAGATCGTCACCAACTGGATCCGGCTTGCCCGCGAGAACGTGCCTTTCGAGGGGCTGCCGGCGCGCATCGCCTGGCTTGGTCATGGCGAACGCACGGAGCTGGCGCTGGCGGTCAACCGGCTGGTGGCGGCTGGCGAACTCAAGGGGCCGATCGCTTTTTCGCGCGATCATCTCGATGCCGGCGCCATGGCGCATCCAAACATCATGACGGAACGCATGAAGGACGGTTCGGACGCCATCGCCGACTGGCCGCTGCTTGACGCCATGCTGCTGTGCTCGTCGATGGCCGACCTCGTCGTCGTGCATTCCGGCGGGGGCGGTTATGCCGGTTACATGACGAGTTGCGGCGTCACGTTGGTCGCCGACGGGACGGAAGCGGGGGCGGAGCGGTTGGAGCATGCTCTGACGAACGATACCTCGCTTGGTGTGATCCGGTATGCTGATGCCGGCTACGAAGAATCGTTCGACGAGATCGAGAAGAAGCAGATCGGCCATGTCAGGATCGGCAACGCCTGAGGGGTGGAATGCTGTTCAAGGCGAAGATGCTTGAAAGGATCGGGCGAGGCGAGGTGACGCTCTCCTTTCGCCGCTGGGCAAAGCCCACCGTGCGGGCCGGCGGCACGCTGCGCACTGCGGCGGGCGTGCTTGCCATCGACAGTATTGAAAGGATGGACCTCGATGCCGTCTCAGCGGGGGATGTCCACGCGGCAGGTTACGCCTCGCGGGAAGAACTCGCGCGCGATCTTCGGCCCGGTGGCGAACTCTACCGGATCGCCTTCCATGTCGCCGGCAAGGACCCGCGAGAAAACCTGCGTGAAAACGATACGCTCGACCCGGGTGAAATCGAAGCCTTGAGGGAGGCGCTTGCGAAGCTCGACCGTGCGGGATCCTGGACGAACACGGCTCTTTCCATGATCGCGGAACGGGACGGTCGGACGGCCGCGGAGATGGTCGAGCGCCTCGATATGGAGAAGCTGACACTCAAGCGAAAGATACGCCAGCTCAAGGAGTTGGGGCTGACGGAAAGCCTGGCCGTGGGCTACCGGCTTTCGCCGCGTGGACACGCTTTCGTGAAGGGCAATCGTCAGGAATCGTGAGAGCTTTCGAGCCTAAGTACCTGAAATGTCGACTCCGCCGTAAACCTCGCATTTAACATTTCGCGGTAATCTTCCGTTAGTAATTCCGTCCATGTGTCGAAAGGGCGGGGCCTTCGGTTAGTTTTGCGTGCGAGTGCCTTATGCGTCTTTCGGTCCTTACAGCGGTCCTTCTTGGCTGTGCCTCCATGGCCGGCTGTGCGTCGAGCTCGAATCCCGAGGCGGTGCTATCCATAAAACCGTCGGCGGAAATCACCAGCTCCGTTTCCAAGGGCAATAGCCCCGTTCCTGAAGTCGCAGTCGGTGAAAGCCGGGTGACGGCGGATGGTGCGGAAATGCTGGCCTGGGCCGGGCCGGGGCCGGACGGTAAGGTCTTCGAATCCGTCACGAAACAATCGGCGGTTCCTTCCGAACGGCCGGAGGACGCGGTTTCCGTCATCGAGATGCCGTCCGAGGGGCGCTCGCGCAAGCGTTCGCGCGTCTACAGCCAGCAGTTCCGCGACGCGCACCCGATCAATTTCGGCAAGCGCGCGCCAAAACACTATCAGGTGCACGGCGTGGACGTCTCGCGCTGGCAGGGTGACATCGACTGGATGAAGCTGCGCACGCAGGGCGCCAACTTCGCCTTCATCAAGGCGACGGATGGCGGCGACCACCTCGACCCGATGTTCCAGAAGAACTGGCGCAAGGCCAAGGAAGCGGGCATGCGGCGCGGCGCCTATCATTTCTTCTACTGGTGCCGGGTCGCAAGCTCGCAGGCCGAATGGTTCATCCGCAACGTGCCGAAGGATCCCGATGCGCTGCCGCCGGTGATCGATGCGGAATACAATGGCGAATCGAGCTGCAAGAAGCGGCTGACGCGTGCGCAGTATGTCGAGAAGATCAAGGTCTTCTCCGACATGCTGGAACGCCATTACGGCAAGCGGCCGATCATCTATACCGCGCCGGATTTCTATGAGGACAACCTTTCCGGCGAGCTCCAGAACCATCCGTTCTGGCTGCGCTCGGTCGCCGCGCACCCGTCCAAGCGTTATCCGAACCGCCGCTGGATGTTCTGGCAGTATTCCGGCTCCGGCCTGTCGCATGGTGTCGAGGGCAAGATCGACCTGAATGTCTTCTCCGGCAGCGAGAACGACTGGCACAACTGGTTGAACGGCCAGTCCTGAGCGAACATAGGGCGGTCTACTTCTGCTTCTGCGGGTAGATCGTCTCGCCGCGCTTCAGCATGTCCACGAAGGTGTCGACGTTTCGCTTGCGCGCGACATCCGTCTTGATGTTGTGCATGCGGAAGGCCAGCGCAAATCGGTTTTGCTCGGTGAGCTTGCCGAGCATCTCCTTCGCTGCTGGCTCCGCGTCGATGGCTGTCTGGAGGTCGGGCGGGATTTTCAGGTCCTTGCCGCTGCCATAGGCCTTGTCCCAGCGACCGTCTGCCTTTGCGGCGTCCACCTGTTTGAGGCCGTGTTCGGTCATTCGGTTGTCTGTGATCAGCCTGCCGACGGTCTCGACATTCTTCTTGCTCCACACGCTCTTCTTGCCGCGCGGGCAATAGCGTTGGAAGAAGCTCTTCTCGTCCAGTCCCTTGCGGATGGCGTCGATCCAGCCCCAGCAGAGCACGGCCTCGATCGCCTCTTCAGGATTGATGGATTTCAGCCCGGAGCCGCGCTTGTGGATCTTGATCCAGACTTCGGGAGCGGAGTCATGGTTTTCAGCAAGCCAGCGGTAGAAGCTTTCCGGGTCGGTGAACTCCCGCACATGGGCGGGATTGATTTCCACAGGTGCCATTGCGTTTTCCCCCTCATCGTTCACCGGACGTGACTGCTTTGCATCGGTCGGGCGGAATGAATAACCGTTGCCGAAGATGTGATGCCATTGCTTCTTGCCAGCCCGCTCACGGTCTGGCTAGCCATCACTCCTAACCAGTCTTTCCCATTGGAGTCTTATCGAGAATGCCTACGGTGTGCTCATTGTCGCGCAGGGCCTTTTTCCTCGGCGCTGCGGCGACGCTTGCGGGCTGCGCGACCACGGAACAAACGCCGGTCAAGATTGCGCCAGTCCCCCAGAAGGTCAGTTATCCCATCGTGCCGGCAGCGGACGAGGAACTGGTGGCGCGTTATGCGGCCGTCGAGGACGGTGGTCATCTCATCCCCGCCATCCCCTATACGAAGATCGACCCGAAATATTATCGCCAGCGCGTGAAGGACCCGACCGGCGAAGCGCCGGGCACCGTGGTCGTCGATACGCCGGGCCGCTTCCTCTATGTGGTGGAGCCGGGCGGCACTGCCATGCGCTATGGCGTCGGCATCGGCCGCGACGGCTTTGCCTGGGAAGGCGAGGGCATCATTCACTGGCGCCAGCCCTGGCCGCGCTGGAAGGTGCCGGCCGACATGATCGCGCGCACGCCGAGCCTTGCAAAATACTCCGTCGAGAATGGCGGCATGGAGCCGGGTATCAAGAACCCGCTCGGAGCGCGCGCGCTCTACATCTTCCAGAACGGCAAGGACACGCTCTATCGGCTGCATGGCTCGCCGGACTGGGCGTCGATCGGTAAAGCAACGTCATCGGGCTGCGTGCGGCTGATCAATCAGGATGTGCTCGATCTCTACAAGCGCGTGCCCTATCACGCCCGCATCGTCGTGCATCAGGGGCCGATGGGGGCTGCGGCCGGCGCTTAACGCAATTCCAGCAAAGGTGCGCAGCGGTTTTGTGTCCGGAATTGCGTAAAAACAAAGAGTTAGAGCTTTTCCGCGGTTCGAAGAAAAGCGGAAATATTCTAGGTGACGGTCTCCCCGCCGTCGACGACAAGAATCTGGCCGGTCATGTAGCTTGACCGGTCGGAGACGAGGAAGAGGATCGGTTCGGCGATCTCCTCCACATCGGCCCACCTGCCCATCGGCACCTTTTCCTTGATATAGGCCTCGATCGCCTCGCGTCCGCCCATCTGGTTGATGAAGGGGGCGTTGAAGGGGGTGTCGACCCAGCCGGGGCAGAGCGCGTTGACGCGGATGCCGTGCCCGGCATAGTCGCCGGCCATCTGCTTGGTCATGGCGATGACGGCGTGTTTCGTCGTCGTATAGGCGATCATCTCGCGGTCGTAGAGCACGCCGGAGGAGGAGGCGGTGTTGAGGATGACGCCCTTGCCCTGCGCCTTCATGGCCGGCATGACGAGGCGGGCTGCCATCAGGTGGGCGCGCACATTGAGGTTCCAGGAAAGATCCAAACCATCGAGCGGCACGCTTTCAAGGTCGCCGGCAACCTGGGCGCCCGCATGGTTGTGCAGGATATCGACGCGGCCATGACGGGAGAGCACCCCGGCGATCGCCATCTTCAGCTCCATGTCGTCGGTCACGTCGACGATGACCGCCTCCGCCTTGCCACCATCCGCGCGGATGAAATCGACGGTCTCGGTGGCGCGCGTCTCGTTGAGGTCTGCAACGCAGACCGTAGCGCCCTCACGCGCCATGATGCGCGCGCCGGCCCGGCCGATGCCGGAGCCTGCTCCGGTGATAATGGCGACACGGTTCTTCAGGATCATCGGTCTCACTCCCCGGCAGTCGTTTTTCTGGTTTTTTCCCGCATCAGCACGCGGGCAATCACGATCAACAGCAGCGATGCGACCAGCACCATGGTGGCGATGGCGTTGACCTCCGGCGTCACACCGCGGCGGATCGAGGCGAAGACATAGATCGGCAGCGTCGTCTTCGAGCCCGCGACGAAGAAGGCCACGATGAAATCGTCGAAGGAGAAGGTGAAGGCGAGCAGGAAGCCGGCGAGCACCGAGGGCAGGATCTGCGGCAGCACGATCTGGCGAAACGTCGTCAGTGGCGTGGCATAGAGATCGGCCGACGCCTCGACGATATCGCGCCCGAGCGTGGCGATGCGCGCCTTCACGATCATGGTGACGAGCGCCATGGTGAAGAGGCCGTGTGCGGCAATGATCGAGCCGTAGCCGAGGCCGAACTGCGGCGGCCTTTCGCCGGGCCACAGGCTGGCGATGGCCGGATTGATGACACCGAAGACCGCGACGAGCGCCACCAGCGTTGCAATGCCGATCACCACGCCGGGCACGACGATGGCGGCAGCGAGCAGGCCATCGAAGATCGCGCGGGCGCGGCTTCCCAACCGTTCGAGGCCTAGGGCTGCCATCGTGCCGAAGACAGCGGCGAGCGTGGCGCTGACGACGGCAATGATCAGGCTGTTTTGCAGCGCGGTGACGAGGAACGGATTGGCCAGTGCCTTGCCGTACCATTGTACGGAGAATCCGGTGAACTCGCTCGCATTGCGCCCCGCATTGAAGGAGAACAGCACGACGAGCGCGATGGGCGCGTAGAGGAAGAGGTAGACGGAGGTGATCAGTGTGCGCATCAGACGAGGTCCACCTGTCTGGTGCCGGAAATGCGCCAGGCGATGCGCATGGCGACCATCAGCACCACCACAACCACGGCGACGAGTGTCACGGCAATCGCCGAGCCGAACGGCCAGTTGCGCGATTGCAGGAAGAGATCGACCAGCGCATTGCCGATGAAGAACACCTTTCCGCCGCCCAGGAGCTGCGGAATGAGATATTCGCCGAGCAGCAGGATGGTGACGAGTGCCACGCCCGTCATGACGCCCGGCAGCGAGAGCGGCAGGGTGACGGAGAAGAAGGTCGAGACGGGTTTTGCGCCAAGATCGGCGGAGGCTTCCAGCAGCCGGAGGTCCAGTTTTTCGAGGCTGACATAGATCGGCATGATCATCAGCGGCAGGTAGCCGTAGACGATGCCGAGCAGCACGGCGCCCGGTGTGTTGAGCAGGCGGACGTCCGCGATGCCGATCATGTCGAGCAGGTTCGGAATGCCGCGCGAACCGAGGATGTACATCCAGGCATAGGTGCGCACGAGCAGGCTCGTCCAGAACGGCACGACGACCAGCGAGACGAGCAGGAGGCGATACCGCGGGGGGGCCTTGACCGCGAGGTAATAGGCCGTCGGGTAGGCGACGATGAGGCAGACGAAGGCGCCGACCGGCGCCAGCATCAGCGTGTTCCAGTAGGCAGCGGCGCGGGCCGGCAGGTTGGCATATTGCGCGAAGGTGAAGGCCGGCTGGTAGCCGCCCGCAGGTCCGCGCTCGCCGACGGAAAACACCACCATGGCGATGAAGGGCAGCACGAGGAAGACGAACAGCCAGAGGGACGCCGGCGCCAGCAGCGCCGTCGTCACCAGCCGTTTCTTCGTCGTCATCGTCAGGGGCATAACTTCGGGTCCTGTTGCGTATTCATCCGGCTAGCCTGCCGCCGGTTCCTCGTGTGCGGCAGGACACTCGGGTATGTGGTTGCCACTTTCCCCTTCTCCCCGCCGGGGAGAAGGTGGCCCGAAGGGTCGGATGAGGGGGCAAGCGTGCCGTCTTTCGCCGGCGCACCCCCCTCATCCCGCTGCGGCGACCTTCTCCCCGCGGGGGAGAAGGGGCAAGAAGCACCCTTCGAATTCCATAAGCGGTTGCCTCGCCGCTTGGGGCTCTGTCCGCGCCGACTACGCCGACTTGAACCGCGCCATCAGCTCCGCACGCGCCGGGTCGGTCAGCGTCACCGCGGCGCCGAATTCCAGCGGCGTCAGGGATGCTTCGTCCGGATAGACGATCTTGTTGCTGGTGACTTCCGCCGGTAGCAACGACATTACGCGGCTGTCGGTCGTCGGCGCGCCGTTGGCGATGTGCTCCTTCACGGCGTTCTGCGGGTCCATCAGGAAGTTGAGCAGCGCATAGCCGGCCGGCTTGTTGGCAGCGCTCTTCGGAACCGCGTAGAAGTCCGACCAGATCTCGCCGCCGTCCGTGCCCAGCACGAACTGGATTTCCGGAATGTCGCGGTTGAGCTGCGCGCCGTCATTGGTCCAGCACATGGTCATCCACGCGTCGGAGGCGCGCATGGAGGGCTGGTAGTCGCTGTTGATGGCGTAGAGGTGCGGCTTAACCTTGATCAGCAGCTCCTCAGCCTTTGCAAGTTCCTCCGCCTTCACCGAGTTGAACGAGAAGCCGAGCGAGACGAGGGCGTTGCCGATGGTGGTGAGCTGGTAGTCGTGCACCATGGCGCGGCCGTCGGCCTCGGTCATGGCGAGCTCGAAAAAGTCCTTCCAGCTCGTGACCTTCGACTTCATCTTGTTGGAATTGAAGGCGATGCCCGTCGTGCCCCAGTTCTTGGGCAGGGCGAAAACCTTGCCGTCGACCGTACCCTCGTTGGTGAAGCGGGTGTTCTGTGTCTTCGGGTCGAAATTCGGCACCTTGGCAATGTCTATCGGATCGATCAGGCCGAGGCTCACATAGGTGGAAATCGTGTAGTTGGTCGGAACGAAAAGGTCCCAGCCGGTGCCGCCGGCCTGGAGTTTTGCCAGCATCTCCTCGTTCGAGCCGAACACGTTGACCTCGACGGCCACGCCGGTTGCGGCTGTGAAGGCTTCGAAGGTCGCCGGGTCGTGGTAGTTCGGCCAGGTGGCGAGCGACATGGAGGAGCCGAGGTCCTCGGCCGCATGGGCTTCGGAGGCGAAGAGGCCCGGCTGGCGGGCAAGGACTGCGGCGGCAAGGCCGAGACCAGTGACGCCAAGAAAGTGGCGGCGCGTGACCGAGCCGCGTTTCAGGCGCATGAATTCTTCCGTCAGCTCACGGGCACTGATCGGGGCATTCTCTCTGAACCATTTCGACATCACACTGTTCCCTTGTTGTTGTGACGGGCCTGTTTCCCTCAGGCTGGAAAGATATGCGCTTTGCCGGGATCGAAGCTTATTGCGACCCGCTCGCCCGGCGCGACGAGGTCGTTTTCTGATTGGCTGTGGCGTTCGGCGGTGACCAGCAGGTCGCCGAGGCCGGCGACCGAGACGGAATATTCGGCGGCCGAGCCGAGAAAGATGCGATGGGTGACGATGCCTTCGAGTGCGGCGCCCTCGGCCTGACGGGACAGGCGGATTGCCTCCGGCCGTAGCGCGACGGTGACGGCGCCGGGGGCAAGCTCGCTGCGCGAGGAAACAAGGGCCGAACCGTTGCGAAGGCGCACGGTGCCGCCGGTTTCCAGCATGCCGTCGAGGCGGTTGGTCTTGCCGACGAAATCGGCGACGAAGAGATCGGCCGGACGGTCGTAGACTTCCTGCGGCGTGGCGAGTTGGCGGATGCTGCCGGCGCTCATCACGCAGACGAGGTCGCTCATCGACAGGGCTTCCTCCTGGTCATGGGTGACGAGCACGAAGGTGATGCCGAGGTCGCGTTGAAGGGTTTGAAGCTCGATCTGCATCGCGGAGCGCAGCTTCTTGTCGAGGGCCGCCAGCGGTTCGTCGAGCAGGAGCACGGAGGGCTTGTTGACGAGGGCGCGGGCGAGCGCTACGCGCTGCTGTTGGCCGCCGGACATTTCATGGATGCGACGCTTGGCGAAGCCGGAGAGGCGCACCATCTCCAGCGCCTCGCCGACGCGGCGCGAAATTTCCGCGGTCGGCAGTTTCGGGCGAAGCTGCTTCAGGCCATAGGCGACATTCTGCTCGACATCGAAATGCGGGAAGAGCGCGTATTGCTGGAACACCATGTTGACGGGGCGTCGATAGGCCGGCACGCCGTTGACGACGCTGCCCGCAATCAACACCTCGCCCTCGCTCGGCTGCTCGAAGCCGCCGATCATTCGAAGGCAGGTGGTCTTGCCGCAGCCGGACGGGCCGAGAAGGGCCACGAAGGCGCCCTTCGGCACGGCGAGGTTGATGTCGGAGACCGCGGTCACCGCGCCATAGCGCTTGGTCACCGAACGGAACTCGATGTCGTTCGTTGGGGCGGATATCACGTCTGTTCCCTGCGGTTGTTGGTCTCTCAGCGATCTCTGCCGCTATGGCCACCGTCAGCTCGAATGCTAGTCAGCGGCCTGCCGGTTGGTATATACCCCGAGAGAGGTATTTTATCCATAAATCGGCTGTGGGAGGAGTATACCCCTGCGATGGCGGTAGAGGGTTTCCGCGCGCGGAACTGGGGAGCAGGAACGCCATGCAGGTCGATTTCAAGGCACTTTTCCATACGCTCGCCGATTGGACGGGGGCTGCGGAGACACCTGATCGCAAGACGGGCGAAACCTTGCTGGCGATGATGCGGGCGCTCGTGCGCTTCGACGACATGGTCATCTTCGCCTATCGCGACAAGGCCCGGCCGATCGACCTGTTCAGCACCTTCGATGCGGATGACCATCATATCTTCGTGACGCTCTACCAGGCTGGCCCCTATCTGCTCGACCCGTTCTACCACACGACCCGCGCGGCCCGGGCCGGCGTTTTCCGCATGCGGGAGCTGGCGCCGGATCGCTTCTTCTCCAGCGAGTACTACCGCACCTACTACTCTCAGACCCGGCTTGCCGAAGAGCTCGGCTTCTTTGTGCCGACCGCCGATGGCGTCACGGTCGTCGTCTCGCTGATGCGGCGGGAAAAGACCGGCGTCTTCCCGGCTGCAGAATACGGGCTGCTCAACGATGTGGAACCCTTCGCTACCGCCTTCGTGCGCCGGGTCTGGGGTGATCTTGCCGGGCGCTTTGCGGATACGGGGCAGGGGCGTGGGCGACGCAGCGAGCCGGTGAGCGCGGCGGACCGCGTCTGGCGCAGGCTCAATCTCACGGACCGCGAGGCCTCGATCATCGAACTGGTTCTGCAAGGGCATTCGTCGGAATCAATCGGGCTCAAGCTCGATATCTCTACCGGTACGGTGAAGGTCCACCGCCGCAACGTCTACCGCAAACTCGGGATTTCCTCGCAGATCCAGTTGCTGTCGATCTATCTGAAGAACCTGCAACCTTAAAAGCGAAAGCCCGGCATTGCTGCCGGGCTCCCTTGAGTCTTTTCAACGGCTTGCGATCTCATCCTGTCGGATTGATTCTGGTCGTTGAGATGTTGATTCAAGCGACCGCTGCGAGCGCGACCTGCGCGCGGGCGTCGATGATCTGGCGGGCGGCGTTGGCGGCTTCCTTGCCCTTGAGGACGAAGTGCTCGCGGAAAAACGCGATGTGGGCTTCCGATTCCTGGAAATTGTGCGGGGTCAGCACGGCGGAGAGCACCGGAACGTTGGTGTCGAGGCCGACGCGCAAGATGGCATCGACTACGCTGCCGGCGACGAAATCATGGCGGTAGATGCCGCCGTCGACGACGAGCGCGACGCCGAGGATGGCGGAGTAGCGGCCGGTCTTTGCAAGAAGCTGGGCGTGCAGCGGGATTTCCAGCGCGCCCGGTACGTCGATCACGTCGACATCTTCGGCACGGCCGCCAAGCGCTGCCCATTCGGCAACGAAGGAGTTGACCGCCTGGTCGACGATGCCGGCGTGCCAGCGGGCACGGATGACGGCGATCCGGGAGGAGGGGGTGGCATTCGCATTCATGTCTAGGCCTTTCAAGGGTTGAGCCATTTTTCAATGATCCCCTTGGGCGAACACGCATGAGGCACGCTGACCCACCTTGCGGCGGGTGCCTCATGCTTGCTCTCTTCCATCCGGACTATGACCGTCGGCTCCGGCATTGCACCGGATCTGCTGACCCTTCCGTTTTGGCGGAAGGCGCTCGCGGGCTCCGGAATGCTTCCTGTCGGGAAGAATGGCCGATACCGCCGGTGGGGAGTTTCACCCCGCCCTGAGAACGATGGAAGACTAGCCGGCCATCGCGCCAAGATCAAATCCGCAGGCGACGGAAAACACGCAATTCACGACAGATTTTTCCAAGCCTTTTGCAAGGCCTGGAATGAAACCGCTGTCTCAGTCGCGGATGATCAGCAGGTCGCCTGCCGTGAATCGCAGCGTCGACGTCTCGCCGACCGCCGGCGGCACGAGGCCGGGGCTGTTGAACATGTCGAAGGAGATGATGGCATCGCCCACCTTCATGCGGGTGCGAATGACCGAACCGAGGAAGTTGGAGGAGGTGACCTCGCCGGTCAGCGCCGTGTCGCCCTTGGCGTCGGGTGCCGTCGAGCCGGCTTCCGGGCGTAGCGCCAGCGAGACCGTGTCGCCGGCTTTCAGGGCGCCGAGTGGCTCGCGCAACGTCACACCCTGGTCGCCGATCGTGATGCGGTTCGTTGCGGGATCGACGACCTTGGCCTCGATGAGGTTCAGCGTACCGACGAAGTTCGCGACGAAGCGGGTGGCCGGGCGGTTGTAGATGTCGGCCGGCTTGCCGATCTGGTCGGCCTTGCCGGCGTTCATCACGACGATGCGGTCGGAGATCGACAGCGCCTCTTCCTGGTCGTGCGTGACGAAGACCGTGGTGATGCCGAGCTGCTGCTGGATCATGCGGATTTCTTCGCGCAGCGATACGCGGATCTTGGCGTCGAGGGCCGACAGCGGTTCGTCGAGCAGCAGCACCTGCGGCTTCGGGGCGAGTGCACGGGCGAGCGCCACACGCTGCTGCTGGCCGCCGGACATCTGGTAGGGGTAGCGGTCGGCGAGATGATCGAGCTTGATGAGGCCGAGCATTTCCTTCACACGGGCGTCGATCTCGGCCTTCGGCCGGCCGGCGACCTTGAGGCCGAAGGCGACGTTTTCCGCGACGTTCATGTTGGGGAAAAGCGCATAGGCCTGGAAGACCATGCCGATGTTCCGCTGGTTCGGGCGCAGGTTTACCTGGCTCTTGCCGTCGATGGTGATGCCGCCGCCCGAGGGCGTTTCAAAGCCGGCGATCATGCGCAGCACGGTGGTCTTGCCACAGCCCGATGGCCCGAGGAACGAGACGAACTCGCCCTTTTCGATCGACATGTTGAAGTCCTTGACGACCTGCACGGGGCCAAAGGACTTCTGGAGGCTAGTGAGGGTGAGAAAGCTCATGAAAGATCCTTAGGCGGCGCTTTGCGCGCCCTTCTGGAAACGGGAAACAAGCTGGATCAAGCCGAGGCAGCCCCAGGTCAAGGCGAATGACATCACTGCGAGCGCTGCGGGTTCATAGGCACGGTTGGCGCCAAGCAGCTGCATGTAGGGTCCGAAGGCGGGACGGTTGAGCAAGGCGGCCATGGTGAACTCGCCGATGACGATGGCGAAGGTCAGGAAGGCGCCGGACAGAACCGCGATCAGCACGTTCGGGAGGATGATTTTTGCGAGAATCGTCATCCAGCCGGCACCCAGGCTCTGCGCCGCTTCGGTGAGCGTGGCAATATCGATGGAGCGCAGCCCGGTATCGACCGAGCGATACATGTAGGGCAGCGACAGCGTGGCGTAACCGAACATCAGGAGGATGTTCGTTCCGGTGATCGAGCCGGTCAGCGGCAGCCAGCTCGACGTGTTGTAGAGCCGGATATAGCCGAAGACGATGACGATGGCCGGGATGACGAGCGGCAGCAGCGTGATGAACTCGATATAGGGGCGAAGGCCCGGTAGTTTCAGGCGCACCCAGTAGGCGGTGGGCACCACCATCAGCACGCCGAAGATGATCGTCGCGAGCGCCATCAGGATGGAATAGGTGAAGGTTTCCTGGAAGCGAGGGTCGTTGAGAACCACGGCATAAGCGTCGAGCGAATAGACGCCGCGACGCATCTTCAAGGAAAAATTGGTCATGCCGAGCAGCGGCAGGATGAAATAGAGCAGCCCGAAGATGAGGGCGCCCCAGGCCCAGAACTTCTTCATTTCAGCCACCTTTCGCTGCGGGCGCGAAGCCAGATGTAGATCGTGTTGGCGATGCCGGTGACGACGATCATGCCGAAGGCCAGCGCATAACCAAGATGCGGATTGCCGAGCACGTCGCCGCGGATCTGTGCGAAGAGCAGGATCGGCACGATGTTGAGCGAGGAGCCGGTCAACGCGATCGCCGTCGCAACGGCGCCGAAGGCATTGGCGAAGAGCAGCGCCAGCGTGCCAAGGAAGGAGGGCAGCAGGATCGGGAATGCGACCATGCGCCAGTACTGGGTATTGGTCGCGCCAAGAATCTGGGCGGCTTCCCGCCACTCGCGCTTCAGGCCATCGAGAGCCGGCGTGATGATGAGGATCATCAGCGGGATCTGGAAGAACAGATAGGTGACCGTCAGGCCCCAGAAGGAGAGGATGTTGAAGCCGAGCGCGCGCAGGTCGATGCCGATCTGGGTCTTCAGGAACACCGTAAGGAGACCGACCGGGCCGAGCGTCGCGAGAAACGCGAAGGCGAGCGGCACGCCGGCGAAATTGGAGGCGACGCCCGAGAAGGTGAGCAGCGGGCCGCGGATCCATCTCGGCAGGCCGCCGAGCACCGCGGCGGCGGCGACGGAAAAGCCGATCAGGCAGCCGAGCAGCGCGGAGGCGATGCTGATCTTGATGGAGATCCAGTAGGCCGAAAGGATGGACGTGGTGAACAGGCCCCGGATGTTGTCCAGGGTGAAGCTTCCGTCGGGTGTCTGAAAGGCGCCGATGACGATGCGCATCGTCGGCATGATCAGGAATAACAGGACGAAGATCGCGAACGGCGCCGCGCCCAGCCAATGCAGCGGGAAGCGGAAGGGCGCTCGCGTTTGAGGTGTCGCGGCTGAGCTGTCTGAAGACATCAAGAGAGCCTTATGGGGTTGCCGTAACTACAGCTCTCTCTGCGCGTCGTTCCTGATGCGCAGAGAGAGCTGTAGCACTTTGAATGTGCTTGGTTCCCGCAGTCGTCGCCCCGGCTTGTTGGCCGGGGCGACGAGGGATGTCGTTTACTGGACGTTCGCGCCGACGACGGAATCCCAGGCGCCGGTGACAGCAGCCTTGTTGGCATCTACTTCCTCGAGCGTCGGGAAGTAGGCCTTTTCATAGGATGCTGCCGGCGGCAGGGCGTCGATCAGGTCCTGCGGAACCTTGCCGGCCTTGACCATGGCGTTGAAGCGAGCCGGGTGGCAATAGCCCTTCAGCCAGCCGAGCTGACCGTCGTCGGAGTAGAGGTGCTCCATCCACAGCTTGGCAGCGTTCGGGTGCGGCGCATAGGCCGAGATACCCTGAACGTAGACGCCGGCGAGAACGCCCTTCTCCGGAACGACGACTTCCGTCGGCGGGTTGCCGTTGAGCGTCTTCGCCCAGCCGAGAGCATTGTAGTCCCAGGCGACGATGATCGGGGTGGAGCCCTGTGCCAGCGTGCCGGACTTGCCGATGACCGGAACGAAGTTGCCGGCCTTGTTCAGTTCGGCGAAGTAAGCAAGACCAGCTTCGCCGGCTTCCTTGCCGGACTTGGCATCCTTGGAAAGACCAGCGGCGAGAACGCCGAGAATCGCCTGGTTGGAGGCGCGCGGGTCACCAGCGAGAGCGACCTGACCGGCATATTCCGGCTTCAGGAGGTCAGCCCAGTCCTTCGGGGTGTTGGCGACGAGGTCCTTGTTCACGAGGAACGACATCACGCCGTAATAGTCGCCGTACCAGAAGCCTTCGGCATCCTTGATGCTGTCCGGGATTTCGTCCCAGGTGGAGACCTTGTAGGGCTGCAGCAGGCCTTCGGCCTTTGCCTGCGGACCGAAGGCGAGGCCGACGTCGATCACGTCGGGCGACTGCGGGCCCTTGTTGTCCTTGTTGGCCTTGATCGCTTCGACTTCATCGGCCGAACCGGCATCGGGGTTCAGTTCGTTGACCTGGATTTCCGGGTACTTGGCCTTGAAGGAGGCGATGACGTCACCGTAACCGCACCAGTCGTGCGGCAGCGCGATCGTCGTCAGCATGCCTTCCTTCTTCGCGGCTTCGATGAGCTCGGCGCTCGGCTCGGCGAGGGCGAGCGACGGAAGCGCGATCGCCAGGGCAGTGGAGAGCGAAAGCAGACGTTTCGTTTGTGACATCACGGGTGTTCTCCTTTGGTGTGTCAGTCAACTTCGGCGAAGCTGATACTGGTGGCAGATGAAGGTTATGTGACAGTTTTGTTTCGGTTTTTTCGTATGCCTGTCAGGATTTGCCGGGCACCTCCGGCCGGGGCTTGCGGAAAAGCCGGCTGGCCTCGAAGAGGCCCTCCAGCGTCTTCATTCGGCCGCTGGTTTCTTCCCAGCCCGAACTCTGCACCGCTTCGATCAGCGCCTCGACGATGAATAGCGTCACGACGGACGAGTCCCATGCTGACGGCGCCTCGATATGGACCCGGAAAACCTTCGCAGCCGCTTTGGCCACGGGCGAGGCCCATTGGTCGGTGAAGAGCACGATTTCCACGCCGCGCTCGCGCGCCACCCGGCCAAGCGTCTCCATTTCCTGCTCGTAGCGGCGGATGTCGAAGATCACCAGAACGTCGCCAGCCTTCATGTTCAGCACGTAGTGCGGCCAGGAGCTGGGATTGGACGCGATCTGCGTGACGTTCGGGCGGATGACCTGGAGATGCGTGAAGAGATAGTCGGCAAGCGCCTTCGTGATGCGGCCGCCGATGATGTAGATGCTGCGCTGGCGGTCAGCGAGAAGCGTGGCGGCGCTGTCGAATTCGGCGGTTTCCATCTGCGAAAGCGTCTGGCGCAGGTTGGTCATGATCGCGTCGGCGAAGCGGTTCAGGATATGCGTGCCCGGCGCCTTGGCGGCCCAGCGATCGTGCTTGGTGATCGGGTTTGAAAGGGTGGCTTCCAGCTCGTGGTGCAGGCGGGCCTGAAAATCCGGAAAGCCGCGAAAGCCGAGCTTCTGAACCATGCGCGCAACGGTCGGCGTCGATACGCCAGCGTTCTCCGCGACAGTGGTGATGCTGCCGAGACCGGATACGGGGTAGTTGTCGAGCAGCGAAGCGGCCAGCTGCCTTTCGGCGCGCGTCAGCGTGTCGAAATGGGCAGTGATCACATCCGACACCGTCATGGATGCTTGGTTGAGAGTCAACTTGTTCCCCTGCACCCGGTCTTCGCCGGGGTTTTGGAAATAAAACGCGCTGTCACAATTCGAGTCAAATGTTTTTTTGAAGAGATTTTTTCATTCCCCCGTTGACAGCGGCCGAACTGTGAAGAATTCTTTTCAGTAATGACAAAAGCCGGTCGAGGGGATCAGGCTCATGGGAATTCTGACTGGAGATGAGGGCGACCCCGTCGCCCTTGAAAATGCGTCTGCGCGTGGCCGGGTCATTCTTGTCTGCGAGCATGCATCGCGCCTTCTGCCCAAATCGCTCGGCACGCTCGGCTTGTCCGAAGAAGCGCTGGCGAGCCATATCGCCTGGGATCCGGGTGCACTCGCCGTGTCGCGCCTCATGGCGAAGAGCCTTGATGCGACGCTGATTTTCCAGCGCTTTTCGCGTCTCGTCTATGATTGCAATCGCCCGCCGGAATCGCCGGCTGCCATGCCGGAGAAGAGTGAGATATTCGATGTTTCCGGCAATGTCGGCCTTGATCAGGCGTCGCGCGACGCCCGCACCGAGGCGCTCTACCAGCCGTTCCGCGAAAAACTTTCCCGCCTGGTGAAGGACGGCATAGCGGAGGGGAGGGCGCCGGTGATCGTGACCATGCACAGTTTTACACCGATTTATTTCGGCAAGCAGCGGGCCGTCGAGATTGGTGTCCTGCATGATGCTGATACGCGTCTTGCCGATGCGATGCTTGCCGCCGCCGGCACCGGCGGTCTCTACAATATCCGCCGCAACGAGCCCTATGGGCCGGAGGACGGCGTGACGCATACGCTGAAGGAGCACGGCCTTGCCAACGGCCTGCTCAACGTGATGATCGAGGTCCGCAACGACCTCATTCGAGATGAAGTCGACCAGAGGGTCGTGGCCGACTATCTGGCGGGGTTGCTCATCGAGAGCCTTCCTGCCGCATAATCAAGAAAAAGACCCGGGGAGCGGCATGGCCGCGGCGCATATCCCACGCATTTCGTGGGCCTCAGACACAGGCGGGCCTCGGCAATTCCGCCAGGGACCAGTCGATACAGGGGAAAAACATGTCAGATTATTCGGATAACGATAAGCATGAGGATATGCAGGTCCTGCATTCCATGGGCTATGCGCAGGAACTCGAGCGGCGGATGAGCCAGTTCTCGAACTTTGCCGTGTCCTTCTCCATCATTTGCATTCTCTCCGGCGGCATCAACTCACTCGCGCAGGCGACATCTGGCGCGGGGGGCGCCGCGATCGGCATCGGCTGGCCGCTTGGCTGCTTCATTTCGCTCGTCTTCGCCGTCGCCATGGCGCAGATCAGCTCGGCCTATCCGACGGCCGGCGGCCTCTACCACTGGGGCTCGATCCTCGGTAACCGCTTCACCGGCTGGCTGACCGCCTGGTTCAACCTGCTCGGCCTCGTCACCGTGCTCGGCGCCATCAATGTCGGCACCTACTATTTCTTCATGGGCTCGTTCGGGACGCCGTATTTCGGCCTGGAAGACACGACCATGACCCGCATCCTGTTCCTGACGGTCATCACCGGTGCGCAGGCGCTCGTGAACCACATGGGCATCGGCCTCACGGCCAAGCTGACGGATTTCTCAGGCTACCTGATCTTCGCAACGTCGATCGCCCTCGCCATCGTCTGCCTCATTGCAGCCGACAGCTACGATATCGGCCGCCTCTTCACCTTCTCGAACTATTCCGGCGCGGCTGGCGGCAACGTCTGGCCGGAAAATTCCGGCACCTGGGTGTTCCTGCTCGGCCTGCTGCTGCCGATCTACACGATCACCGGCTACGACGCCTCCGCGCACACCTCGGAAGAAACCGTCAAGGCGGCGACGTCCGTGCCGCGCGGCATGGTCTCTTCCGTACTGTGGTCGGCGCTCTTCGGCTACATCATGCTGTGCTCGTTCGTTCTGATGATCCCGTCTTCTGTCACCAATGCCGACGGCACGACCACCGAGGGCATGGCGGCTGCCGCAGCGCAGGGCTGGAACGTCTTCTTCTGGACGATGGATACGCAGGTTCATCCGGTGATAAAGGATGTGCTCTATTTCTTCATCCTGATCGCGCAGTGGCTGTGCGGCCTCGCGACCGTTACGTCCGTTTCGCGCATGATCTTCGCCTTCTCGCGTGACGGCGGCCTGCCGTTCTCGCGCGGCCTGTCCAAGGTCAGCCCGAACTACCGCACGCCGGTTGCCGCCATCTGGACCGGCTCCATCCTGTCGGTGCTGTTCGTCTGGGGTTCGTCGCTCGTCTCCATCGGCGAGACGCCGGTCTACACCGTCGTCGTTTCGTGCACCGTCATCTTCCTGTTCTTCTCCTTCGCGATCCCGATTGCACTCGGCCTCTTCGCCTGGGGCACCTCGAAGTGGGACAAGATGGGTCCGTGGAACCTCGGCGAAGGCGTCTTCAAGCTCTTCGCCGTCCTGTCGATCATCGCCATGGTGCTGATCTTCGTGCTCGGCATCCAGCCGCCGAACGACTGGGCGCTCTACATCACCGTCGGCTTCCTCGTCCTGACCGCGATCATCTGGTTCGGCCTTGAAAACCGCCGCTTCAAGGGCCCGCCGATCGGTGAGGAAGTCGCTCGCCGCCAGGCCGAGATCGCTGCCGCCGAAAAGGCTGTCGGCCAGGTCTAAGCCATCTTAACGCGGGGGCCGCGCGTGCGGCCCCCGTTTTCATTTCCGACCGACGCGCGGCGATTGCCGGGCACCATTCTGGGACCAAGCACCATGAGCATGACCTACACATTCGATGATCTGAAGAAGGATGTTGCCGAGGGCCGCATCGACACCGTTCTCGCCTGCCTCGTCGACATGCAGGGCCGCCTCATGGGCAAGCGTTTTCAGGCGGAATATTTCGTCGAAAGCGCCTACGAGGAAACGCATAGCTGCAACTACCTGCTCGCCACCGACATCGAGATGGAGACCGTCTCCGGCTACAAGTCGACGAGCTGGGCCGCCGGCTATGGCGACTATACGATGAAGCCCGACCTTGCCACGCTGCGCAAGCTGCCCTGGCTGGAAGGCACGGCGCTGGTGCTCTGCGACGTGCTCGACCACCATACCCACGCGGAAGTGCCGCATTCGCCGCGCGCCATCCTCAAGAAGCAGGTGAAGCGGCTGGAGGCCCTGGGCCTCAAGGCCTTCATGGCGAGCGAACTCGAATTCTTCCTCTTCGATCAGACCTTCGACGATGCGCGCGAAAGCGGCTACCGCGATCTGCGCACCGCTTCCGGTTACAACGAAGACTACCACATCTTCCAGACGACCAAGGAAGAAGACGTCATGCGCGCGCTGCGCAACGGCCTGCAGGGTGCCGGAATTCCGGTGGAAAACTCCAAGGGCGAGGCTTCGCCCGGCCAGGAAGAAATCAACGTTCGCTATGCCGAGGCCGTCACGATGGCCGACCGGCATTCGATCATCAAGAACGCCACCAAGGAAATCGCCTGGCAGCGCGGCAAGTCCGTGACCTTCCTGGCCAAGTGGAACTACACCGCCGCCGGCTCCTCCTCGCACATTCACCAGTCGCTGTGGAGCCTGGACGGCAAGGAAGCAAAGTTCTTCGACAAGGACGCCAAATACGGCATGTCGGAGTTGATGCACAACTACGTGGCCGGGTTGCTCGCCCATGCCAGCGAGATCACCTATTTCCTCGCGCCCTATATCAATTCCTACAAGCGTTTCGTCGCCGGCACCTTCGCGCCGACCAAGGCAATCTGGAGCAAGGACAACCGCACGGCCGGCTACCGCCTGTGCGGCGAGGGCACCAAGGGCATCCGCATCGAATGCCGTGTCGGCGGCTCCGACCTCAACCCCTATCTCGCCATGGCGGCGCTGCTCGCGGCCGGTATTGCCGGCATCGAGGAAAAGCTGGAACTTGAAGCGCCCTTCGTCGGTGACGCTTATGGTGGCAAGGATGCCCGCGAGATTCCGAAGACGCTGCGCGGCGCAACCGCAGCACTGACCGACTCCAAGATGCTGCGCGAAGCCTTCGGCGACGACGTCATCGATCACTATGTCCGCGCCGCCGAATGGGAGCAGGAAGAATACGATCGCCGCATCACCGACTGGGAGGTAGCGCGCGGCTTCGAGAGGGCGTAAGGCTGCGGCCAGTCAAGGTCGAACCGGCCCCGGCGTAATCCTTCAGGGATATTTGCCGCGTGGCTGGATCGGCTATTGTCCGGCGCTAAAGTTCATAATCTGAAACAGGAAGTCGATCATGACTGTGATCAAATGCATATCCCCCGTGGATGGCTCGGTCTATGCCGAGCGCGAGGCGATGCCGCTGGCGGCCGCCCAAGAGATCGTTGCCCGCGCCAAGAAGGCACAGAAGAGCTGGGCCAAGCGTCCGCTTGAAGACCGTATCCAGCTGGTGCTGAAGGGTGTCGCCCGCGTCAACGAGATGGCCGACGAGATCGTGCCGGAAATTGCCTGGCAGATGGGCCGCCCGATCCGCTACGGCGGTGAGTTCAAGGGTTTCAACGAGCGCTCCAACTATGTCGCCGAGATCGCCGGCTCATCGCTGGCGCCGATCGTCGTCGAGAACAGCGCGCGCTTCGAGCGCCGCATCGAGCGCGAGCCGCATGGCGTCGTTTTTGTCATCGCGCCGTGGAACTATCCCTATATGACGGCGATCAACACGATCGCGCCGGCGCTGATGGCCGGCAATGTCGTCATCATCAAGCATGCCGCCCAGACGCTGCTGGTCGGTGAGCGCCTCGTGCGCGCCTTTGCCGAAGCCGGCATGCCGGAAGGCGTCTTCCAGAACGTCTTCCTCGACCATGACACGACCTCGGCGCTGATCGCCGCCAAGAGCTTCGATTTCGTCAATTTCACCGGTTCCGTTGAAGGCGGCCGGTCGATCGAGCGCGCCGCTGCCGGCACCTTCACGCCGGTCGGCCTCGAGCTCGGCGGCAAGGACCCGGGCTACGTCATGGAAGACGCGGATCTCGACGCTGCCGTCGATACGCTGATGGATGGCGCGACATTCAATTCGGGCCAGTGCTGCTGCGGCATCGAGCGCGTCTACGTCAACGAGAAGCTCTACGACGCTTTCGTCGAAAAGTCTGTTGCCTGGGTGTCCAACTACAAGCTCGGCAACCCGCTCGACCCGGACACCACCCTCGGCCCGATGGCGCACAAGCGCTTTGCCGCGACCGTGCGGTCGCAGATCGCCGATGCCGTCTCGAAGGGCGCCAAGGCGCTGGTCGACCCGAAACTGTTTCCGGCCGATGACGGCGGCGCCTACGTCGCCCCGCAGGTGCTCGTCGATGTCGATCATTCGATGGAGTTCATGACGGAAGAGACCTTCGGTCCGGCCGTCGGCATCATGAAGGTGAAGAACGACGCGGAAGCGCTCGCGCTGATGAACGACTGCAAGTACGGCCTTACCGTCTCGCTCTGGACGAAGGACAGCGACCGCGCCGCGACGATCGCCCGCGATCTGGAGACCGGCACCGTGTTCCAGAACCGCGCTGATTACCTCGACCCGGCGCTTTGCTGGACCGGTGTGAAGGAAACGGGCCGCGGCGGCTCGCTCTCCGTCATCGGCTTCCACAACCTTACCCGACCGAAATCCTACCATTTCAGGAAAGCTTGAAGAGCATGACCATCACCGCCAACTGGAGCTACCCGACCGCGATCAAGTTCGGGGCGGGCCGCATCAAGGAACTCGCCGATCACTGCAAGGCGGTCGGCATGAAGAAGCCGCTGCTCGTCACCGACCGCGGCCTTTCGACGATGCCGATCACGCAGGGTGCGCTCGATATCCTCGCTGCCGCTGGCCTTGGCCGCGCGATGTTCGCCGAGGTCGACCCGAACCCGAACGACAAGAACCTCGACGCCGGCGTCAAGGCCTACAAGGATGGCGGCCATGACGGCGTCGTCGCCTTTGGCGGCGGCTCCGGCCTCGACCTCGGCAAGGCGGTCGCCTTCATGGCCGGCCAGACCCGCCCGGTCTGGGATTTCGAGGATGTCGGCGACTGGTGGACGCGCGCCAATTCCGATGGCATCGCACCGATCATCGCCGTGCCGACCACGGCCGGCACCGGCTCGGAAGTCGGCCGCGCCTCGGTCATCACCAATTCCGAGACGCATACCAAGAAGGTGATCTTCCATCCGAAGTTCCTGCCTTCGGTGACGATCTGCGACCCGGAGCTGACGGTCGGCATGCCGAGGGTCATCACCGCCGGCACCGGCATGGACGCATTCGCCCATTGCCTCGAAGCCTATTGCTCGCCGTTCTACCACCCGATGAGCCAGGGCATCGCGCTCGAAGGCATGCGCCTCGTCAAGGAGTACCTGCCGCGCGCTTACAAGGACGGGACCGATATCGAAGCCCGCGCCCACATGATGTCGGCCGCCGCCATGGGCGCCGTCGCCTTCCAGAAGGGCCTTGGTGCCATCCATTCGCTGTCGCACCCGGTCGGCGCCATCTACAACACGCACCACGGCATGACGAATGCCGTCGTGATGCCGCCGGTGCTGACCTTCAACCGCCCGGCCATCGAGGCGAAGATCGTCAGCGCTGCGGCCTATCTCGGCATTGCCGGCGGCTTCGACGGCTTCTTCGACTATGTGCTGCGCCTGCGTGAAGAACTCGGCGTGCCGGACAAGCTGTCGGCGCTCGGCGTCGGCACCGACCGGATCGACGAAATGTCCGAAATGGCGATCGTCGACCCGACGGCTGGCGGCAATCCGGTGGAACTGACGCTCGACGCGGCCAAGCGCCTCTTCGTTGAGTGCATCTGAGTTTTACTTTTGACGAGCGGGGTGGCGGTCAGGTGGCTGCCACCCCGATTTTTTATTACAATTATTACGAATTGCGCCGCATGATGCTTGTCATCAGAATGTCATGCGACTGTCATGATTTGCGCCGCTCCGGCGTATCCTGGCGGTCTGATGCGGCGGTAGAGTCATGGCAGTCATATCGGTAGCGAACGCCAAGGGCGGTTCGGGCAAGACGACGGCGGCGGTTTTGCTTGCCACCGAACTCGTGCAGCGTGGTGTGCGCACCGCTCTTCTCGATTGCGACGAGCTGAAACTGGCGGCAAGCTGGGCGCGCGCCGCAAGGCTCGGCGAGGGGCTGACGCTGCTGGACAATGTCGCGGTCTCCAATTTCGCCGGCAATCTCAAAACCCTGCGCGGCAGCCATGACCACGTCATCATTGACCTGTCGGGCGCGCGGGATTCGTTGGTCGCGTTTGCTGCCGGCCTTTCCGATCTGGTGCTGGTGCCCGTCCAGGGTTGCGCAATGGATAGCCGTGGTGCGGCGCATGTGCTGGAACTGATCGATCTCGTCAGCGCCAATGCCCATCTGCCGATCAAGCGGGCGGTCGTGCTCTCCCGTGTCAATCCTCTCGTTACCACCCGTGCCCTGCGCAATGTGAAGGCGGTGCTCGATGCAGCACGGATTCCTGTCGTCGGTACGCCTGTCATCGAGCGCAGCGCCTTTCGCGACATGTTCGAGACGGGCGGCACGCTCTATTCGATGAATGGTGGCCGGGTGAGCAATCTCGACAAGGCGATCCTCAACATGCAGGTCCTTGCCGATGAGGTGTTGCGGCTTGTCGGCGTCGGGGAGGGGGGAAAGACATGGGCGAAGTCCGCCCCTGCCGCTTCGGCGCGAGCTGGCTTGTCTTCTTCGCCGCCCGTGAGCGTGCCGGCAGGTCCCTGAATTCTTACCGTTAACAATTGGCACGCGCCCGGAGAACACTGGTTTCCGGGCTTTTTTCTTGCGGTCGGCAAGCACCGTTCGTCGTCTCATTAATCTTCGCGATACGGAAATTTCCGTTTTGTTAACCATGTTTTGAAAGGTTTGAGCAAGCGGGCGCCATTGCACAGGGTCGCCCGACGAGAGCGATGAGCAGGCTCGCAGAATTCACGGGGAAAGACATGCCAGTCATCACATTTGCTAATGCCAAGGGCGGCGCGGGCAAGACCACCGCGGCCCTTATCCTGGCAACCGAGCTTGCCAGCCAGGGCCACCGCGTCACCATTCTCGACGCCGACCCGCAGCGCTGGATCAGCCATTGGCACGAGATTTCCGGCCGCCAGCACAATATCGCCGTCATCTCGGAAGTCTCGATGGCCTCCATCCAGTGCCATATCCGCGAGAACCGCGACACGACCGACTATTTCATCATCGACCTTGCCGGTGCTCGCGATGCGCTGGTCGCCACCGCCATCGGCCTTTCGGACCATGTGATGATCCCGGTGCAGGGCTGTGCGATGGACGCACGCGGTGCCGCGCAGATCCTCGAACTGCTGAAGCAGCTCGACGAGAAGGCGGGCATCCGTATCAACCATTCGGTCGTGCTCACCCGCATGAATGCGATGGTGACGACGCGCGCCATGACGGCCATCAAGGCGTTGCTGGCATCGCGCGGTGTTGCCGTGCTGGACACGCCGATCGGCGAGCGCACCGCCTTCCGTGATATTTTCGACGGTGGCGGCACGCTGTATTCGATGGACCCGGCCAGGGTGAGCAACCTCGACAAGGCCCGCGAAAACGCGCGGCTCTTCGCCGAAGAGGTGCTGCGTCTCATGCCGACGCGCAAGCGGGGTTCCCTCGAAAGGGGCTTCTTCCGCACCATCCCGCGCGCGGCCTGAGCAGATAGACTTGACGAACGGCAGGAACGGCTGCGACCAAACGCGCAGCCTTTGTCCCCATTAGGCGCAAGGCTTGGTAATGAACAATTTACCATGCCTAACCTAGTGATATTGCGTCTGAAAGCTATTCTCGAAGGCTCTGTGTCTTCGGCGTGATCCATGAGGGGTCGCGGGCGCGTGCGTGCCATTTGGCATTGCCGTCCCGATAGAGCGTTGTCGCTTTCCCCAGTTTCTCGTGTTGCCAGGATACCCAATCAGAATGAAGTCAGCCCCGCAGACTGCCAGCCAGAACCACGATATCGCGCGCCGCCTGGATTATCTCGGCCTCGACGAGCCGGCGCTGAAGCGGTTGCGCAGCCTGAAGCCCTTCATCGAGAAGGAGCTCGGTCCGGCGCTCGACAAGTTCTATGCCGTCGTGCGCAAGAGCCCGGAAGTCAACCACCTCTTTTCCAGCGATGCGCACATCAATCGCGCCAAGACTGCGCAGCTCGGTCACTGGGCAAACATCGCTGCCGGCGATTTCACGCATGACTATGCCGCGAAGGTGCAAACGATCGGCCATGTGCATGCGCGCATCGGCCTGGAACCGCGCTGGTATATCGGTGGCTACGCGCTGATCGTCGAGCATCTTCTGGCGGAAGCGGTGAAATCACTTTGGCCGAAACAAGGGTTTTTCAGCCGCCAGGAAATCACGCCGGAAGAGTTTGCGGCGAAATTTTCCAGCCTGCTCAAGGCCATGTTCCTCGACATGGACCTTTCCATCTCCGTCTATATGGACACATCCGACGTCACCAAGCAGCAGGCAGTGCAGGCGCAGGTCGTTGCCGAGGAGCGCAAGATCGTCGGCGACAGTTTCGGGGCGGCGCTGAAGCGGATTTCGGACGGCGACCTCACCGCGCGCATCACCGGGCCGCTGCCGGAAGCCTATGAGACGCTGCGCGAAGATTTCAACCACGCCATTTCCACGCTCTCGCAGGCCATCGGCGGCATTGGTGTGGGGGCGGGCTCCATCCATCTGAGTGCCCAGGAGATTGCGGCGGCCTCCGACGATCTCGCCAAGCGCACGGAGCGGCAGGCTGCCAATCTCGAAGAAACCGCGGCTGCCGTCGAAGAGGTGACCACCACCGTGCGCCAGACGGCGCAGAGTGCCAACGAGGCGAATGCGCTCGTCATGGCGGCGCGCGACAATGCGCAGCGCGGCGGCGAAGTCGTGGAACACGCAATTGTCGCGATGGGCGAGATCCAGGCTTCGTCGTCGGCGATCGCCAACATCGTCGAGGTCATCGACGAGATTGCCTTCCAGACCAATCTTCTCGCACTCAATGCCGGCATCGAGGCGGCGCGGGCAGGCGAGGCGGGACGTGGCTTCGCGGTCGTGGCGTCGGAAGTGCGTGCGCTTGCCCAGCGCTGCGCTGATGCGGCAAAAGACATTCAGGACCTGATCGCCAAGTCGCATGGTCAGGTCGAGGATGGGGTGCGCTCGGTCAACGAGGTTGCGCAGTCTCTGCGCCAGATCGTGTCTCAGGTCGTGGACGTGAGTGCAGTCTTCAACACCATCCGCTCCAGCACCGCGGAGCAGGCAACGGGCCTTCAGGCGGTCAACCAGGCGGTCAACGCCATGGACCAGATCACCCAGCAGAATGCCGCGATGGTCGAACAGGCCAATGCCGCGAGCCAGGCGCTGACGCAGGAGGCCGCCTCCATTGCCGCCCAGCTCAGCGCTTTCCGGACCGGCGGTACCGCACAGCCGGCACACGGTTCAGGCTATCGCCGCGCTGCCTGAGCGTTTTGACGGACTGAAAAGGAAGGCCGGGCGGCGTTTGCGTTGCCCGGCCTTTTCTCATTTCTGCATTCTCGCCTTCAGGATATCCATGAGTTTGCCATCGCGGGGCAGCTTTCCAGCCTTGCCTTGTCCGGAGAGCCAGTAGAACTGCCCGGGTTTCACCTTTGCCGGCAGCTCGTAATCCATGCCTTCCCACTCGTCCTCGCGGAAGGAGTAGAAGGCCCAGTGTCCGCCCTTTGCCTCGACAGCATCCATGACGTCGGTGAGATAGGTGCCGCAATCGGCCCACAGCCGCATGCAGCCGAACTCGGCGGCGACCACGCGGGTCGGCGGCAGGCCTTGCGTCTTCGCCCAATCGAAGGCCGTGTTGATGTGGTCCGCAACAGCCTTGCGGCCCCAAGACATCGTGCTGCCGGCATAGTCCGTTTGCGCGCCGGGATACCGAAGCGGCGTCTCGCGCTTCATGTTCGGTGCACTCGTCGCGTCATAGGGCTCGTACATGTGGAAGGCATAGAGCACCTTGTCATCAGCGAGCCGCTTCGGCCAGGCGGCGAGTGCGCGCGGATTGGCGTAGTAGCCGCTATCCACCATCACCGGCGTCACCGGATCGACGGCGCGGATCGCCTCGATGATGCGCGTGTAGAGTTTTGGCAGGTCGCGCGTGCCGCCGGCATGCTTTTCCTGCCAGGTCTGGATGTCGGCCATCGCACCGTTTTCGGCGAGCCCGGTGGTCTTTTCCGGTGCCGGTTCGTTAATGAGATTGTAGCCGGCGACGGCCGGGTGATCCTTCAGCGCGGCGGCGAGATCGCTCCAGAATTTCACGGCCTGATCGGCAAAGGCAGGATTCGACCAGAGCCGGTCGTCGAACTTTTCGCCGTTCTGCTGCTTCCAGCGCGCGCCCGGCAGGCTGAGCGGCGTTATCACGACCTTGACCCCGGCAGTCTGCGCCGCATCGAGCGTTTCCCGCAGCTTGGCGAGGTCCTTCGGCGGCAGACCCTTGTAGTGGTCGGCATCGCCGAGCAGGAAATCGCGGCCTTCGCCTTTCCATTTGCTGAAGGTGAGGCGGACCCAGGTTGCGCCGGTTGCGGCGAGCGCCTCGAAATAGGCCTTATCCGGCTCGGCGGCGTTGAAACTGTTGCCGCCCATTTGCGGCGTGTCCCAGAAGGTCATGAGATCGGCGGCTGAGGCGGCCTGCGGCATCGCGCCGGCAAGGGTGAGGCAAAGGAGGGCAGTGCGGAATTTTTGCAGCATGGGATACCGGTTTGACGGTTGGAAGCGAGGTGGTCGCCGCGTTGGGTGACCGTCGGCTGCTTCGCCGCAAAAACAGGCGTTTTCCGGTTCGCATCATGGCGGAACCGGATTTTCCCCCAGGAAAACAAAAAGCCGGCCCTGAAAGACCGGCTTTGCTTGTTCGTCTTCGATGTTCGTCAGTCGACGAATTCGACCGTGACGCCGGCGCTCGTCATCTTGGCAAGTTCAGTCGCATCCCAGTTGGTCAGGCGGATACAGCCGTGGCTCTGGGTCTTGCCGATCTTCGACGGTTCCGGCGTGCCGTGGATGCCGTAGGTCGGCTTGGAAAGCGCGATCCAGACGGTGCCGACCGGGCCGTTCGGGCCGGGCTGCAGGGTCAGCACCTTGTTGTTGGCGCCCTGCTGGAAGTTGATCTTCGGATTGTAGGTGTAGCCGGGATTGAGCGCGATACGCTCGACGGTCACCAGACCTGATGGCGATGGCGTGTCGGCGGAGCCGATGCTGGCTGGGTAGGCGGCAATCAGCGTGCCGTTCTCATCATAGGCGAGCACCTGCTTGCGGCCCTTGTCGGCGAGGATCTTCGCCACCTTGCCGGTCTTCTTTTCACCCGTGTCGACGACCTTGATGATCGTGCCCGGGATCGTGAAGTCGACACCCGGGTTGATATCCTTCAGATAGGCCTCGTCCATGTGGAACTTTTCGGCCAGCATCTCGATCGTCGAGGTGTAGGAGAGGTGCGGCAGCGCCGCCTTCTCCGCATAGTCGTTCGGAATGGAGGCAACGTAGGGGCCGGCCGCGTCGACAGCGGTGATCTCGTAGGTGGTGAAGGCCATGCCGCCGGAGAGGCGCAGGCGCTCCAGAATGTCATCGGCATTGTTCGGGTCGAGCGTTTCGCCGGTGCCGTTCTGCCAGGCCTCGATCGCCTTGGTGACGTTGGAACCCTTCTTGCCGTCGATCACGCCCGGCGAATAGCCTTCGCGGTCGAGAAAGACCTGAAGCGCCGTAATCTCCGCGGAAGACAGCTTGCCGAGCGCCGTTGCCGGCACGAATTTCGGGCCGGGCACGAATTCGGCGTTGGGATCGACGCCGTTTTCGGGGAGGGCGGCGTTGTCGTCGTTTCCGTTGAAGTCCGGCAGGGGCTGCGATCCGCCGAAATCGGCGTCCGGCAGGGTCTGGCGCTCGATATCGCCCGGCAGGGCCTCGCGCATTTCCGGCACGGAGCTGGTCGTCAGTTCATCGCCATAGTCGGATTCGGGCGCTGGCGGGAAATAGTCCGGGCTGGTTTCGGGATAGCCGCGCACTTCGCGGTAACGGTCCCGGCGCGGACGGTAGTCGTCCCCGCCACGGGCGAAATAGCGGTCGGCGGGCATGACGGTCGCAACCACATTGCCCCAGTCGTCGACATAGACCGTGCGGCCGCGATTGTCGCGCATAACACGCATGCGGTCATCGGGAACGTAGTCCAGAATATCGCCGTTCGGCGTGATCAGCACCGTGTCGGGTGAGGAATAGCGCTGCTGGGCAACGGCAGGCGTGACGGCGATTCCCAGGATGGATGCCACTGCGAGGAGCGAAATGCTTGTTTTAATAATAGAATTCACGGCTCTTGACCTGCCAGCTTGCACGTATCGTGCGGACGGAACACTTCAATTCGGACCTTAATATGGAAAAACTGAATCGATGGTGAACGTTACGTCAACACATACTGCAAAAACTTGTGATCGGCCGCGATGGTTCCGTGGAAAGATCGGGACCGAGGTGCTGCACCCCATGGTCTTGCGAACGCCTTGCCACTAGCATGGGTTCCTTTCATCGCTTTCCACCGGAGCCGCGGATGCCCTTCGCCTTGACCGCCGACACGCCCGAGCAATCGTTTCGCCTCGACCTGACGCCGCAATCGGTGCTCGATGTAGGCAGTGCGGTCTTCCATGGCGTCGATCTTTCGCCGGGCTCTGCCGTTCCCACGGATGGCGATCCGCGCATCGACAAGGCTCTGCCGGGTTTCCTGTTCACCTGCGGGCCGGATCACATCCGCCATCCGGTGCCGATCGAGGGGGCTTCCGACGGGCGGCGTTACCCGCTGCATGGTTCGCTGTCGTCGAACCCGGCGCAGGACATCCTGATCGAGGAGGACGAGGGCGAGGTGATCTGCGAGGCGCGCGTCGCCGTTTCGCTGGCGCAGGGCGGGTCCGCCGCGCTTGCCCGTCGCTGGCGTGCAGACCGCCGCGTCGGCCACATCACCCTCGACGACATCATCAGCAATGTTGGCGACACGCCCTGGCCGCGGTTTGCCATGTACCATATCAATTTCGGCACCGGCCTTTTCGACGAAAACACCCGGCTGACCGGGGCCATGCTGCCCGGGGGTAGCCTGCCGTGGCGGTTCGGCGATGGCGCTACGCAGATTTTCTGCGTACCGGCGGCCGAGACAGCGGAACATGGCTGGGCGGAAATCACCGTCGGGCCGATCGCCGCACTTGACGGGCGCAGTGTCCATATCCGCTTCCGCACCGATAGCCTGCCCTATCTTCAGGTCTGGCGAAACCAGTCGCCGGGTTCGGCCGTGCTGGGTATCGAGCCGGTCTCGCATCGCTTTGCGCCGCGCGACGAGTTGATTGCGGCCGGCGGCGCGCCGGACTTCGCCCCGGGAGAAAGTGCCAGCTACGGCCTTGCCTTCGAGGTTCGCTAGATTTCGCACGATTGACGCTCTGGCAGTGCGCGCTTAAACGGTGAGCGCCCCTATTTCGGAAAGGACCCATCCATGGATATCCGTGAGATCAACGACGAATATTCCGTCTCCGGCCAGATCACCGTCGAGGATCTCGACGCCGTTGCGGCTATGGGCTTCAAATCCATCGTCTGCCACCGCCCGGACCACGAGGAAGCGGGCCAGCCGGAGTTTGCAGCGATCGCCGCCCGTGCCAAGGAACTCGGCATCGAGACGGCCCACGTGCCCGTCGGGCCGATGGGTGTCACGGCGGAAGCGGTGAACGGCATGGTCGATGCGCTTGATGACTTGCCGCGCCCGATGCTCGGGTATTGCCGTTCCGGCATGCGCTCGACGAAGACCTACGAGCAGAGCCAGCGCCTTCGCGGCTGAGGGAACCCCCTCATCCGCCTGCTGGCACCTTCTCCTCGCAAGCGGGGCGAAGGATTGTGCCGAACCGGTTTCCTGAAAATATCATCCTGCGAAAAAGAATGGGACAGTGCCTCATCTCCCTTCTCCCCGCTTGCGGGGAGAAGGTCGCAGCAGCGGGATGAGGGGGCATTCACGCCCCCGCACAAAGCTATTTTCCGCTGCGAATATCCGAAAGCGTGCGCGTCGGCGTGATGGCTTCCGGATCGAGTTTCACCTCGATGATCGCCGGCTTGCCGCTGGCGCGGGCCCGCAGGAATGCGGCGGCGAAATCTTCCGTCTTCTCCACCGTCTCGCCGTGGCCGCCGTAAGCGATGGCGAGTGCTGCAAAGTCCGGATTGGTGAGGTCCGTGGCGCTGACCCGGCCCGGATAGTCCCGCTCCTGGTGCATGCGGATCGTGCCGTAGATGCCGTTGTTGACGACGACGGTGATGATCGGGAGCTTGTAGCGCACGGCGGTCGCGAATTCCTGCCCGTGCATCATGAAGCAGCCGTCACCGGCAAAGCAGATGACCTCGCGGTCGGGGTGAAGCTGCTTGGCGGCGACAGCGGCCGGCAGGCCGTAGCCCATCGAACCGGAGGTCGGGGCGGCCTGCGTGGTGAAGCGGCGGAAGCGGTGGAACCGGTGCACCCAGGTGGCATAGTTGCCGGCGCCGTTGGTGAAGATCGTGTCCTCCGCCGTGTTTTCCTCCAGCCAGGCCATGATCGGCCCCATCTGCACGTCGCCCGGACCGGTCATCGGCGGGGTCGACCATTTGAGATAGCTGTCATGCATGGCGGCGGTGCGGGCGGCCCAGCGCGGTGCGGCCTTCGGCGTCAGGGTTTCCAGCGCGGCGACGAAATCGTCCGGTGCGGCGCAGATCGCCAGATCCGGGCGGTAGACACGGCCGAGTTCCGACGGATCGGGATAGACATGCACCAGCTTCTGCTGCGGGTAGGGAACCTTGAGCAAGCTGTAGGTCGAGGACGGCATTTCGGAGTAGCGACCACCGAGCAGGACCACGAGGTCCGCCTCGCGGATTTCCTTGCCCAGTGCCGGGTTGATGCCGATGCCGGAATCGCCTGCGTAGTTGGGGTGCTGGTGATCGAACAGCATCTGCCGGCGGAACGAACAGGCGACCGGCAGCGACCAGCGCTCGGCAAAGGCGGTGAAGGCGGCAACGCTCGTCTCCGACCAGCGCGTGCCGCCGAGGATGACAAGGGGGCGTTCGGCCGCTTCGAGCAGGCCTGCGAGTTCTTCCATCTGCTTGCGGCCCGGATGGGCCTCGACCGGCATGTAGGCCTTCGCGGCGACCGTCTCGACCGTATCCGTCAGCATGTCTTCCGGCAGCGCCAGCACGACGGGGCCGGGCCGGCCGGAGGTGGCCACGGCGAAGGCGCGGGTGATGAATTCCGGAATGCGGCGTGCATCGTCGATCTCGGCCACCCATTTGGCGACCTCGGTGAAGGCGCGGCGGTATTCGACCTCCTGGAAGGCCTCGCGCTCGCGCGCATCGCGCTGCACCTGGCCGATGAACAGGATCATCGGAATGGAATCCTGCCGCGCGATATGCAGGCCGGCCGACGCATTGGTGGCACCGGGGCCACGTGTGACCATGCAGATGCCGGGCTCGCCGGTGAGCCGGCCCCAGCAATCCGCCATCATCGCCGCCCCGCCTTCCTGGCGGCAGACGAGCACGTCGACATCCGTATCATGCAGCGCATCGAGCACCGCGAGATAGCTTTCGCCCGGCACGCAGGCGACGCGCTTGACGCCGTTGGCTACGAGGGCGTCAACGATCAACTGGCCACCGGTTTTCATACGCTGTTCTTTCCTGCTTCGATAATGCTGAGTTCCGCCATAACGGCATCGGTATGTTCGCCAAGCCGCGGGCTCGGCCGGTCGTAGGCGAGCGGCGTGCCGGAAAACACGATGGGTGTGCGCACGCCCGGGATAAGGTTGCCGTCGGTATCCGGCAGGTCGACGCGAAGCCCGCGCGCTTTCACCTGCGGGTCATCGAAGGTTTCGGCAATGGAATTGATCGGCCCGGCCGGCACGCCCCCGAGCTCGCAGGCGTCGAGCAGGTCGGCCTTGGTGATGCCGGCCGTCGCGCCCGTGACCAGGCGGCGGACCTCCTCGCGGTTGGCGACACGGGCGCGGTTCGTGGCGAAGCGTTCGTCCTCGCTCACACCGTCGAGTTTCAGGATGCCGCAGAGCTTGCGGAACTGTCCGTCATTGCCGACCGCAAGGATGATGTGTCCATCGGCTGTCGGCACGACCTCGTAGGGCGAGATGTTCGGATGCGCATTGCCGAGCCGGTTCGGCGCCTTGCCGGAGGCGAGAAAGTTCATGTTCTGGTTCGCCATGACGGCCGACTGCACATCGAGCAGCGCCATGTCGACATGCTGGCCTTCGCCGGTCTTCATGACATGGATGAGGGCAGCCTGGATGGCGGTGACGGCATAGATGCCGGTAAAGATATCGGCGATGGCGACGCCCGCCTTCATCGGCTCGCCGTCCGGGGCGCCCGTCACGGACATGAAGCCGGACATGCCCTGCACGATATAGTCGTAGCCGGCACGGGCCGCGTAGGGACCGTCCTGGCCGAAGCCGGTGATCGAGCAATAGATGAGCTTGGGGTGCTTTTGGGCGAGGCTCTGGTAGTCGAGCCCGTATTTCACAAGGCCACCGACCTTGAAATTCTCGATGACCACATCGGCGGTGGCGATCAGCCGGTGGACGGTATCGCGACCTTCCTCCGTCTTGAGGTCGACGGCGATGGAACGCTTGCCGCGGTTGGTGGAGTGGTAATAGGCAGCAGACAGGTTTTCGCCGTCCTTGCCCATCACGAAGGGCGGCCCCCAGGCGCGCGTGTCGTCGCCGCCATCGGGGTTTTCGATCTTGATGACGTCCGCGCCGAGATCAGCCAGCATCTGGCCGGCCCAGGGACCGGCGAGAACCCGTGCCAGTTCGATGACCCGGATACCGGCAAGCGGCAGGTTCGATTTCTCCATCGTGCACTCCCTCCACGACGGGTGCCAGGCACACCGCCGGGCTTTTCGCCCATTTTCACTCTGGATAACAAAAAGCCGGCGGGCACGATAGCGGCAGGGGAGAAGGACATCATGACGGCTGAGACTGACATGATGCCTGCTTTCTTCAGATCGGCATGGAGACGGGTGGTGTCGTCGCTGTCTTGTTCAGTTGCCGCTCGCGCCAGATGACGTAGAGGCCGGAAGCGATGATGATCGCGATGCCGAGCCACTTCACTGCATCCGGCAGGTGGCCGAACACCCACCAGCCGAGAATGGTGGCCGAAACGATCTCGAGATATTGCAGCGGTGCCAGCGTGGAGGCGGGTGCTGCGCGATAGGCATAGACGCCGAGCACGCCGGCAATGGTGGCGGCGACGGCGGCACCGGCGATATAGAGCATGTTCGTCATGTCCGGCATGACGGGCGTCAGGAAAGAAATGCCGGCAATGCTGCCGACAAGGAGCAGTGCTCCGGCAAAAAGCCCGCCCCACATCCCGGCATAGAACTGCATCGACCAGGGGTCCTCCTTCTGCGCGACGAGACGCGTCAGCATGAAGAAGAGCGCAAGCGAGAAGGCCGAGACGACCGGCAGCAGCGCGATCAGGCCGACTTCCTGCAGGCTCGGCTGGATGACGAGCAGCGAGCCGAAGAAGCCGACGCCGCAGGCCGTGTAGCGCCGCCAGCCGATGGTTTCTTTCAAAAAGATCGAGCCGAGGATCGTCAGGATGATCGGCTCGACGAAGAAGATCGCGATGGCATCGGCCACTTCCATGACGGCAAGCGGCGTCACGAAAGTGATCATGGTGATCGCCATCAGCAGGCCGCGGGTGGCATGCAGGCCCATCTTCTTCCAGGTCACGTCGAAAAGCGTGCCGCGTATCAGACAGATCGGCCCCAGCACCGTCATCTGGAAGAGCAGGCGCACGAAGGTGATTTCGGTTGCGGGCACCGAAGTGACTGCGAGCTTTGCAAAAACATCGATGATTGGCGAAATCAGTACCGAAAGCACCATGAGGAAAAGCCCGAGACTGACCTCGTTGCGCAGCGGTATTATGGCGGATTTGGTCATGCGTGTTCCGGAGTTCGGGGCCTTTCGCCTGCGACGCGCCGGCACCAGCCGGCAAAGGCTTCAATGGCGGGGTCGCGCAACGCCGGGCTTTCGTTCAGCGTTTCGTGGCGCATGCCGGGATAGACGATCGTGGTCACGTCCTCAAGCCGTGATTTTTTCAGCCGCTCGGCGAACGCCAGGGTTGCGCGCCCGAGATCCGTCGCGGGATCCTCTTCGCCGCCGACGAGGTGGATCGGCATTCGCTTCGGCAGGCGGGCGAGCCCGGCCGCGGAGGCATCGGCGAAGGTGACTACGAAGATATCGATCCACATCGAGACGTTGATGTCGAAGCCGCAGAGCGGATCGGCGATATAGGCATCGACTTCGGCGGGGTCATGCGACAGCCAGTCGAACGCCGTGCGCCGCCCGGTGATGGATTTGCCCCAGGCATCGAAGGTAAGACGCGGCAGCACGCCGCTTGGAACGTCCGAGCCTTTCAGCATGCGCTCCGCCGCCAGAACGGCTTGCGCGATGCGCCCAGCCAGCCCCGGTTCCAGGTTCGAGTTCCAGACGGCGAGCGCGTCAATGTCGCTCGGATGGGCCTCGGCGAAGGCGAGCGCAAACAACCCGCCCATCGAATGCCCGAAGAGCACGACGGGCAGGCCCGGATGCCGGCTGACCGCATGGTCGCGCACCGCGCGCATGTCGGCAAGAACGCGGCTCACGCCGTCTCGTGGGGCGAACTGCCCGAGGGGCGCATCCGGCGCGGTGGTGAAGCCATGGCCGCGATGGTCATGCGCATAGACGTGAAAACCTTGCGCCGCCATATGCGCGGCGAACCGGGCGTACCGTGCGCTGTGCTCTGCAAGGCCATGGCTGATGAGAAGAATACCGTGCGCCTCCCCGCGGGCGGCCTCGTGCCGCAGCGCAAGCGTCGCGCTGCTCGGGCTTTTGAGCGTCTCGGCCTCTGAAAACACGGCTGGTCCTCCCGTTTGCCAAAGGTCAACGCGATTTGCCATGCAAAGACAATGGGATGCGACGTGTATTTTTTGAAGGACTCCCGTTTTTCGCGATTTTACGGATTCCTGGTTGCATTTTCCTGATTTTTGGTTGCATATGATCTTGTTTTGTTCTCGTGCGGAGACTGGTCATGAAGACGAATGCTGCACTGATTTTCAACGCCGTTTTGTTCCTTTGCATTGTGTGTCTCTCCTGCCTCGTCGGAGCTGGCCTTGCCGTCGCCCAGTCCGCGCCCGCTGGCGGCGACCAACGGGAAGTCCTCTCCGTCAGTTGGCAGCCCGGCTATTGCGCGGCGCGGCCGAAGAGCCGCGGCTGTGCGGATTTTTCGGCGACGTCGCCGGCTGCCCGGCAGCTTTCGCTGCTCAGCCGCTTTCAGGTGCGCAAGAGCTATTGCGGCATCGAAGCCGATCTCAAGCAAAGGGCGCGCAAGGGAAAGTGGACGGATCTGCCGGAAATCGTTCTGGCGACCGGCACAAAGGAGCGCCTGCTCGCCGCCATGCCCGCCGCACGCCTCGGCCTCGATCGTCAGCAATGGTTGAGGAGCGGCAGCTGCGTCGCGGCCTCGGCAGAAGTCTATTACAGCCGTTCGCTGGACCTCATGGATCAGTTGAATGCCTCTCCGGTGCGTGCACTCTTCACGCAAAAGGCCGGCGGAACCCTGTCGCTCACGCAGGTCCGGGCGGCGTTCGACGAGGCCTTTGGCCCGGGCGCCGGCGAACGGGTGCGGCTCAGCTGCCGCAAGGCCGGCGACAAGACCCTCATTGTCGGCCTGACGATTGGCCTTGCAGCGGGCGAGGGTAGGCTTGCGGACTTGATCGATGGTTCATCGCCAACGAAGTCGCGCTGCACCGAGGGCGATCTGGGCATGGGGCAGGCCGGCTAGCCATAGCCCGGGCCTGGTTTCTGCGAAGGCGCCATTGCTTCTGGCAAGGCGGGAGGACGTGGAGCTGGCAACGCAATTTTAAGCGGACCCACCCTATCGTCCGGATCGCAAGAGATGCGGGGCAAGGCGATGGCGGAGAGTGTTTCCGAAGCGGAAATTGGGGCCGGCACGCTGGATGCCGCCTCCACGACGCGATCCTTCGGTGTCGTCTTTGCTACCAGCCTTCTGATCGTACTCATGGACTTTGCGGACGGCAGCCTCTTCAATGTCGATGTCGATGACCGGCTTCGTGAATTGCAGATCCGGTTCCTGCTGTCGGAAAAGGGCAGCTGGTACGATCCGGCGCTGCCCTTCATCGCTATGCCGGCCCCATATCTCTCCCCCTGGTCGCGTCTCGTCGATCTTCCCTATGTCGTGATCGCCAAGGGCCTGTCGCTTGTGATGTCGGCGGGCCAGGCGCTGCAGGCGGCGTTCTGGATCTGGCCGCTGGTCATGCTGGCGGTTTTCAGCCTGCTTGTGACGTCCCTTGCTACGCGGCTGTTCGGTAGATCGACGCTGCCCCAGCGAACGCGGATGATCGCGCTCGCTTTGATGACCATGTTCATGGCGATCGCGGTTCTGGAGTTCGTGCCTGGACGCATCGATCACCACAATGTGCAGATCCTCGCCCTGCTTGCGATCGCTCTCGGTGTCTGCCGGTGGGATCGGGTGGGCGGAATGCTGATCGGCCTTGCAAGTGCCGCGTCTCTCATCGTCGGTCTCGAAGGCCTGCCGTTTGTTGCCTTTGCCTATGCAGCACTTGTCGGTGCATTTGTCCTTGATGTTCGCGGCGCCCGCGCAATGTTGTGGACGGCGTCGCTCGGCATGTTTGCTGCGACGGTTTGCGGTGCCGTTGCGTTTCTCGGTGTTCCCGGCATCCTCTCGGTGCAATGCGATGCCTTTTCGGCGCCCTATATCGTCCTGATGCTCTGCTTTTCCGGCATTCTCGGATTGTGTTGCCTTATGGTGCGCGGTAATGCCTTCGTGCGCCTCGCAGCATTGGCCATACCATCGGTTGCTCTCTCCGGGGTCGCCGGCTTCGGCTTCCGGGCCTGCCTTGCCGGCCCCTATGCTGTGATCGACCCGCTGTCGCAGGCCTACTGGTTCGACAGGATATGGCAGGAGCACAGCATCCTGTATTTCTATGCAGGCGAGCGATATAGTCTGGTCGTGCTGTTTGCCCTGCTGGCGGCCGTGCTGCTTGCCGTAGCGCCTCTGGCCGTGCGGCAGGCCCGTTCCACCTTTGCGCCGTGGCTGATTGTCTATGGCCTAGCGGTCGTCGCTCTTGTCCTGACCGTCGTGCAAACGCGCTATATCCGCTTTCCCATTGCGCTGGCGCCACTGTTCCTGCCGGTTTTGATTGGTTGGGCTGCTGATGGTGCCGACCGGAACTACGGCCGTCGTGCGATGATTGGGGCTGTAGCCCTTTGCTGGACCATTTTGGCCGGGCTGTTCTTTCTCGTTCCTCCCTTCCAACCGGCGGCCGATGCCGTCGATTTCATGGCGAGTGATCAATGCACAGGGCAGGATTTTTCCGTGCTCGATGCGGTCACGCCGGGGCGGATCGCCGCGCCGAGTGGTGTCGGCATGCCGATCCTGTTCACCGCGCCGGATGGATTTTCGGTCGCCGCGCTGCCGTTCCACCGGGCGTCGCCCGGCATGAAGCGCATGTACGAGGCGTTTCTGTCCACCGATCCCGCCATCCGCAGAGCCGCTCTGGCGCCGTTCGACTATGTCGTGGTCTGTCGGTCTCCAGTGGCGGCCGACCCGCAGCGCGCGCCGCTTTACGCCGCCTTGTCGGCGGGAAAGGACTGGCCGGGCCTCGTTCGCATGAAACCGCCGCATGAATCCGGCTTTCAGCTCTTCCGCATCGACCATGCCGCCCTGCGATAGGGGAAGGCCGGAAGGCTGAAAAATTCCGGCGGCCTTGCCTCCCCTTGTGCAACTGCGGCTTTCCGCGATTGCCGCGGGGGCAGAATTCGCCTACATAGCGGGCAAATTTCCATGCGGAGCACGCTTAATGGCACGTCAGTTCATCTATCACATGTCGGGGCTCAACAAGTCCTACGGCGCCAAGAAAATCCTCGAAAACGTCAACCTGTCTTTCTATCCTGACGCCAAGATCGGTATCCTCGGCCCGAACGGCGCCGGTAAGTCGACGGTGCTGCGCATCATCGCCGGCCAGGACACGGAATATACCGGTGAAGCCTGGCTCGCCGAAGGCGCGACCGTCGGTTACCTGGAGCAGGAACCGCACCTCGATCCGACCAAGAACGCCTTCGAGAACGTCATGGTCGGCGTTGCCGACAAGACCGCCATTCTCGATCGCTACAACGAACTGATGATGAACTATTCCGACGAGACGGCGGATGAAGGCGCCAAGCTCCAGGACATCATCGACAGCCAGAACCTGTGGGATCTGGAACAGCAGGTCGAGATGGCGATGGAAGCGCTACGCTGCCCGCCGAAGGAGTCCGACGTCACGCTGCTGTCGGGTGGCGAACGCCGCCGCATCGCGCTCTGCCGCCTGCTGTTGTCGCAGCCGGACCTGCTGCTGCTCGACGAACCGACCAACCATCTCGACGCCGAAACCATCCAGTGGCTGGAAAAGCACCTGCGCGACTATCCGGGCGCCGTGATGATGATCACCCACGATCGCTACTTCCTCGACAACGTGACGGGCTGGATTCTCGAACTCGACCGCGGCCGCGGCATCCCCTACGAAGGCAACTACTCTGCCTACCTGCTGGCCAAGGCCAAGCGCATGAAGCAGGAAAGCCGCGAAGACGCTGGTCGCCAGAAGGCGATATCGCGCGAACAGGAATGGATCGCCTCCAGCCCGAAGGCACGCCAGGCGAAGTCCAAGGCGCGTATCAAGGCCTATGAACAGCTGGTCGACGCCGCCGAAAACATCCGGCCCGGCGATGCGCAGATCATCATCCCGGTTTCCGAACGCCTCGGCAACGTGGTCATCGAGCTGGAAGGCGTCACGAAGGGCTTTGATGGCCGCACACTGATCAACGATCTGTCGATCAAGCTGCCGCCGGGTGGCATTGTCGGCATCATCGGCCCGAACGGCGCCGGCAAATCGACGCTGTTCAAGATGATCACCGGCCAGGAAAAGCCGGATGCGGGCACGCTGCGCATCGGTGAGACCGTGCAGCTCGGTTATGTCGACCAGAGCCGCGACGCGCTCGATGGCAGCAAGACCGTCTGGGAGGAGATCTCCGGCGGTGCCGAAGTCATCAAGCTCGGCAAGTTCGACATGAACTCCAGAGCCTATTGCGGCGCCTTCAACTTCAAGGGCGGCGACCAGCAGCAGAAGGTCGGCAACCTTTCGGGTGGCCAGCGCAACCGCGTGCACCTTGCCAAGATGCTGAAGGCCGGCGGCAACGTGCTGCTGCTCGACGAACCGACCAACGACCTCGATACGGAAACGCTGGGTGCGCTTGAAAGCGCGCTCGAAAACTTTGCCGGCTGCGCCATCATCATCAGCCACGATCGCATGTTCCTCGACCGTCTGGCGACGCATATCCTGGCCTTTGAAGGCGACGGCCATGTCGAATGGTTTGAAGGCAACTTCGAGGACTACGAAGAGGACAAGGTCCGTCGTCTTGGACCCGATGCCCTCAACCCCGGCAGCCAGTCCTACAAGCGTCTGACGCGCTAAGCATTTTGACGCTGCGGAAGTACCGCCGCTCATTCGCATCATCTGAAAAACCCCGGCTTGCCGGGGTTTTTCTTTGGGGCTGTTGATGGGAAGATCGGCGACACGGATTTGCCCTTGCGCGACACGGGGTAATCACATAAACATATCTTTATGTCTTGATTGGATTTGTCATGGGCGACACGCAGAAACTCGGACTGGATGACATCGTTGAGATCCTGAAGGCGGCGGGCGAGCCGACGCGCCTTCGCCTGCTCGCGCTCCTGTTCCACGGCGACCTGACCGTGACGGACCTCACCGATATTCTCGGCCAGTCGCAGCCGCGCATCTCGCGCCATCTGAAGCTGCTTGCGGAAGCAGCGCTTGTCGATCGCTACCAGGAGGGCGCCTGGGCATTTTTCCGGCTGAGCCAGGGTAGCCCTGCCGTGACCCTTGCCCGCCAACTTCTCGATGCTGCCGATCCGGCTGATGCGGTTTTTGCCCGTGACGACGAGCGGCTGCGGGCGCTCAAGAAAATCCGTTCCGACAAGGCGCAAGCCTATTTCAGCCGCAACGCAGCCGATTGGGACGCGATGCGGCGCTTCCATGTCAGCGAGGCCGAGGTCGAGGCGAAGCTCGCCGCGATGATCGGCACCGAGCCGGTCGATGCCTTCCTCGATCTCGGCACCGGCACCGGGCGTATCCTGCAGTTGTTCGAGGGCCTGTACCGGCGCGGCGTTGGCGTCGATGCCAGCCGCGACATGCTGGCGGTCGCCCGCGCCAATCTCGACCGTGCCGGCATCACCAAGGCGTCGATCCGCCACGGCGACATTTTCAACCTGCCGCTGGAGCGTGACGAATTCGACGTGGTGACGATCCACCAGGTGCTGCACTTCCTCGAGGAGCCGGAAGCGGCGGTCGCCGAGGCGGCCCGCATGCTGGCCCCCGGCGGGCGGCTCGCCATCATCGACCTTGCGCCGCACACGCTGGAGCACCTGCGCGACGAGCACGCCCATATCCGCCTCGGCTTCTCGCACCAGACCCTCTCCGAATGGCTGGAGAAGGCGGGGCTGGCCGTTGAAGAGGTCGTCGACCTGAAACCCGCGCCATCGACCGCCGATGCGCTGACCGTCACCATCTGGCTTGCCCGCGACCAGCGCGAACAGGCGGCCGACCCTATCGCAATCCGCAGGAGGAGTTGACATGAACCCGGCGACCGCAAGCCTGAGCCGCAAGGACATCCGCCTGTCTTTCGAATTCTTCCCGCCGAAATCGGCGGAGGCCGAAGGCCAGCTCTGGGAGACGGCGGCCGCACTTTCGGCCTATGCGCCGGGTTTCATGTCGGTCACCTACGGTGCCGGCGGCTCCACCAAGGCGCCGACGCTGGCGACCGTGCGCCAGCTTCTGGACATGGGCCTGCCGGCCGCCTCGCATCTCACCTGCGTCGGTGCGACGAAGGACGAGGTCCATGCCGTCGTCGCCGAGTTCCAGGCCGTCGGGGTCAAACATTTCGTGGCGCTGCGCGGCGATCCGCCGGGCGGTGTCGGCGCGGCCTACCAGCCGCATCCGGAGGGCTATGCCAATGCGGCCGAGCTTACCGCCGGTCTGCATGGCCTTGCCGATTTCGAGATCTCCGTCTCGGCCTATCCGGAAAAACACCCGCAGAGCGCGGATGTCGCCGCCGATATCGACATGCTGAAGCGCAAGGTGGATGCGGGCGCAACACGCGCGCTGACGCAGTTCTTCTTCGAGAACGACGATTTCGAGCGTTACCTTGAGCGCGTGCGCAAGGCGGGCATCACCATTCCGGTCGTGCCGGGCATCCTGCCGGTGCACAATCTCGCGCAGGTCCAGAAATTCGCCGGCCTCTGTGGCGCTTCCGTGCCCGGCTGGCTGGCCGATCGCCTCGGCCCGGTGGACGATCGGCCGCAGGAGCGGGCCGCCGTGGCGGTCGAGCTGGCCATCCGCCAGGTCAGCGACCTCATCGCCCGCGGCAACAGCGAGTTCCACTTCTATACGATGAACCGGGCGACCATGGTTTCGGCGGTCTGCGATGGCGTTGGTTTCGCCAGGATCGACCGTCAGCGCGCGACGGGCGCTGCCGCCTGATACGTTTCAGAGCTGGAAATGAAAAATGCATGGCGCCGTCTCCGGGGCCATGCATTTCTATAATGAGCTTCGGCAGGGTTTCTTGATTTTGTCCCTGGCCTCTCTCTGCTTCGCTTTGGTCGCCTTAGATGAAGATCATCGTTGCGACGAAGAGGAATGCTGCACTGATCATCAGAACATTCAAGGAATGTGTGAGTCCCATCGGCTTACCTCCTTGCGTTGACGGTTCGATATTACGACCGAAAAAAGCGGGTTGGAAAGGTATTTTGTTGCTGCATTGCAACATCCGATCTCCGCCGGATGGTTATTCACAGTGCTAATCTACTGAATTTCCTGTGCTATTATGCTCGCCACAAAAAATTCACAATCCCTACCAAATGACGAATGCCGACAGTGTGCGTTTACCTGTGTGGCGAAAAGGCGGCGCCGCAATCTGGCGTATCATCTTGGAACGGCCGGGAAAGCATTTTGTTCCCGATTCTTTTCAAGAGGCTTGGAAACGGGCGAAAACACGGCCATCGAGCACCACGAGGCCCAGCAGCACCAGCGCCATGCCGAGTATGCCGAGGGGCGTCAGCTGTTCGCCGAGGAAGAGCATGCCGGCAAGAATAGCGCTCGGCGGCACAAGCAGTGTGACGAGCGAGGTGTTGGTTGCCCCGGCGGCCGCCATGATTCGGAAGAAGAGGATGTAGCCGTAGGCCGTCGAGAGGAGCGCCAGCGCCAGCACGGCGAGGATCGCACCCAATGGGGGCAGGGGAAGCTGCCAGGGCGCATCAAGGGCGAAGGACATGGGCAACATCAGCAGCGTCGAGGCGGTGAGCTGGCCGGCGGCGATGGTCGGTGGGGCAACGCCGCGGAAACGTTTGCCATAGGTTGCGGCAAAACCGTAGGAGACGGCGGCGAGCACCGGCAGAAGGACCGCCCAGAGCGGCGGGCCGCTGTCGCCGGTAAAGGGCGCCAGCGCGCGCGGGCCGATCAGCACGGCGGTGCCGGCGAGGCCGATGAGGCAGCCTGCGATTTTCTTGGAAGAGAGTTTTTCGTCCGCTGTCATCTGGTTGGCGATGAGCACGGTGAAGATCGGCGTGGTCGCGTTGAGGATGGAGGCAAGGCCGGCGCCGATCTGCGTCTGACCGAGGAAGATCAGCATATGCGGCACGGCATTGTTGACGAGGCCGAGAAGCAGGAATTCACGCCAGCGGGCGCGCAGCGTCGGGTAGATGTCGAAACGGCCGGCGATATAGATGTGCAGGGCCAGCGCGGCGATGCCGACGCGCAGCAGCACAAGCGTTGCGGGCGGTACATGGGCGACGGCGACACGCGCGAAGAAGAAGGAGCCGCCCCAGATCATGCCAAGCAGCGCAAGCAAGCCCCAGGTCTGTGCGCTCATGCGTGTGGGTGCCGATACGGTCTGCTCCATCCTGTCCTCCCGAGGCCTCCTGCGCCAGAAATGCGGCAGGGGAAAAAGATAGAGCGGCAGCCCGGTCGTGACCGGGGCATGCCGCTCTGGGTCTCTTTGTGCCTATAGCATTCGAGAGGCGTTCAGCCACCCGATTTCCGTCAGAGGGCGGAAAGCAGGGCCTGCGTCGCCCAGCCGTCCGCCGGGAGGCCAAAACGGAGCTGTTCCTTCTGGATTGCGGCGCGCGTGCCCGAGCCCAGAATGCCATCGATCTTGCCGACGTCATGGCCGAGACCTTGCAGCTTGGTCTGAAGCTGCTTCATGCTGTCTTCCGAAAGGCCTTCCTCCGGTACGCCGCGCTCATAGGGCGGAGCGCCGGCAAGACGGGTCGCGAAATAGGCGGCCGACGTCGTGTAGATGAAGGACTGGTTCCATTCGAGATAGATGTTGAAGTTCGGATAGGTGATGAAGGCGGGACCCTTGCGGCCCTGCGGGATCACCAGCGAGGCTTCAAGGTTGCCAAAGGAGGTGTCGCCGTCGCGCGGCTTGACGCCAAGGGCGAACCAGTCGGCGGCCTTCATGCCGGGCTGGAGGCCGGTCTTCTCGAAGGGCAGCACGTCCGGCACCGAGACTTCCTGGATCCATGGCTGGCCCTTGGTGAAGCCGAGATGCTGGATGAACTTCGCGGCCGTCAGAATCGCATCGGGTGCGCTTTTCTTGACGTCGATATGGCCGTCGCCATCGCCGTCCACGCCGAATTCGATGATGTCCTTCGGCAGCATCTGCACCTGGCCGACTTCGCCGGCCCAGGCACCCGTCGTGCCGTTCGGATCGAGGTCACCATGGCCGACCATCTCGACGGCGGCAATGAGCTGCGGGCGGAAAAGTTCCGGGCGGCGGCAGTCGTGCGAGAGCGTCACCAGCGCGTTGCGGGTGTTGAAATCACCCTGCACGGCGCCGAAGTCGGTTTCCATCGCCCAGAAGGCGGCGATGATCGGGCCGGGGACGCCGAATTCCTGCTCGGCACGGGCGAAGACGGAGGACAGGTCGTTCAGCTTCTTGCGGCCGATATCGAGGCGCGACTGGCTGACCGTGCGCTTGGAGAATTCAAGGAAGGTCTGGCGGAAGACGCCCTGGGCGCGGTCACGCGACAGCACTTTCGGGTCGATGGCGGCGCCGGCAAGCGCCCGGTCGGCGATATCGGCGGAAACGCCGCGCGTCAGGGCCTCGGCCTTCACACCCTGGAGGAAGGTGTTGAAATCGCCGCCGCAGGCGGCTGCCGTTGCTGTCGCCGTCTGGGCATGTGCGCTGCCGGCTAGCAGGAAGGCCGCAAGGCCTGCCGCAAGTGTCGTCTTCAGGTTTTGCCGCATCTTGAATGCTCCTTGGGCCGTTGCCCTGCTGTCTTTGGTTTCAGCATGCCGTCATCGTAAAATCGCTGCACATTTTTTGCGCGACACGCTCTGATTGACCCGGCTGTCTCAGATGAATGTGACGTAAGCAAGAAGAAAAAGGCAACCGCGGCGTGCTGTCGCCCTTTGTCACGCAAATGTTGTTGTGGTCAGCGGGAAACCGAGGCGACCCACGTCTTCCAGTTCTTCGCCGAGCCGGCAAAGACATTGATGTCGGTGTCTGTCGAAATACCTGGTACCACACCCGTCGAAGTATATTGCCAGAAGGCCCACTTGCGGGCCGAATAGATGTTTTCCGGGTGGTTCGCCACCGAGCGCAGCCAGAAATGATAGCCCTCGAAATGCCCGACGAGGTTTTCTCGGTGGAAATCGACCGTCGTATAGATGATGGGCCGCTTGCCGTAATGTTTTTCGAGGCGGTCCATGAAGCGTTGCAGTGCTACGCGCACCTCGTCCGCCGGCGGGCGGAGCTTGCAGGTCGGCGAGGCGGCGTTCCATTCGGCATCCAGCACCGGCGGAAGCTGGACTGCCTCCTTCGGCACATTGGCGATGAACCAGTCCGCCTGCGCATCCGCCGTCGAGCAGAAATAATAGAAGTGATAGGGCGCGTGGGCGACGCCGGCCGTGCGCGCGCCGCGCCAATATTCGGCAAAGCGGCTGTCCAGGCGGTCAGTGCCTTCGGTCGCCTTCAGGAAGGCGAAGGAGACCCCGCCGTTCTTGACGGCCGGCCAGTCGATATCGCCATTCCACTTCGAAACGTCGATGCCGTGTACCTGATGGCGATGCGGCGTGCGGGCGCCGAAATCCTGCGGGTCCTTGTCCTCGAAACGCGGCGGAACCGACGCGGTCGACACGAGGTCGTAGTCAGTGGTGGAGCATGACGTAGCGAGAAGGGCGAGGGGCAGGAGAGCCAGAATGAGCCGACGCATGGGTGTCCCGTTGTTCGCGCGTTTCCTAATCCTGCCTTGAACGCGGCGGGCCGTAAAGGGGAGCGCGCGAGACAGGGTCTCGACCTCTCGCATATTTGCGTAAAATTATGGTTAGCGGCCGGTTAAGCCGGGCGGGTGAACCGCCCGGCTTCGACGTCAGAACTTCATGCTGACGCCAAGCATGATCGAATGCGAATCAAGATCGCCATCGCGGCCCGCAGCGTTGAAGATGTCGGAGTTGCGATAGTCCGTGTAGCGATACTCAAGACGGCCGGCCACCGTGTCGGTGATGGCCTGCTCGACGCCTGCACCGATCGTCCAACCGTGCGCGGTATCCTTCTCCCGTACGCCGGTATCCTCATTTTCGAGTTCGGCCCTCGTAAAGGCCCAACCGCCCGTCGCATAGATCAGCGTGCGGTCGAAGGCATAGCCGAGACGGGCGCGCACCGAGCCGCCCCAGTTCGTCTCCGCCTCGTAGCTCGTACCGCCCGATGTGAACCGGTCATTGTTGAAGTCGTGCTTGATATCGGCTTCGACACCGTAGACCCAACCGTTGTTGTAGATATTGTAACCGGCAAAGGCGCCAAGCGCGAAGCCGTCAAGACCCTGGTCGATTGCGGGTGCCGGGCCGTCGGAACTGGCATTGGTCCAGACGTAGCCGGTGTTGGCACCGACATAGAAACCGCCCCAGTCGTAGACGCCGGCGGCCGTTTCGACGATCGGCGTTTCCACCGGTGGCTCGAAGACGGCCACGTCGGCTGCGAAAACCGGGAGCGTCCCGGCGGTGACGAGGATGCCGGCGGCACCAAAAATCATGGATTTCATCTGATGGTCCTTCCCACTCGAAAGACGCGCGAAGCCCCACGCACGAATGACAACAACGGTCTCAACGCTTGAAACCGGCCGTGGTTCCGGGGCCGTGAAATCCCGTTGATTCTGGGGGGCGGGTGCGAACGCTCCCTTAACACTCTGTCATTCTTTGTCCTCTAGAACATCGACAGGCCGATACCCGGCCGCTGCGCCCTGTTGTCATGATAACAACGGTTTAGGGTTACATGATGTTGAAGACCTTGTTGCCGAAGATCGAGCAGCGCTACGCGCTGGCGGGATCGATTTTCGGAGCCTTCCTGCCGACCATCTGTATCGCTGCCGACCAGCTTTTGCGCGACAATGCGCAGGCCAGCCTCTTCGGTTTCTCCGCGCCCACCGCGACGGCGCTGGCGCTCATGCCGGTGTTCTTCGGCGTCGGCTTCTATCAGATCGGGCGTTCGAAGGCGCAACTGCTCGAAGAGCTCCATCAACGCCGGCAGACCGAGCGGCAATTGACCCACGACGCCTATCACGATCGGCTGACCGGGCTTGCAAACCGCTTCTGCCTGGAACGGGATATTCAGGCGGTTGTCGAGGCGCGGGACGACGACAATCGTCCGGCCTTGCTGCTGCTCGACCTCGACCGCTTCAAGTTCGTCAACGACAGCCTTGGCCACGATGCGGGCGACGAATTGCTGACGGCGATCGGCGAGCGCCTGCGCCGCGGTCTTGCGGCAACGGCTCGTGTGTACCGCCTCGGCGGCGACGAGTTCGTCGTCACGATTTGCGGACGCCCGTCCGCCGGCAAGGTCGAGAATGTCTGCCGCACGATCTGCAGCCTCTTCGAAGACCCCTTCGAGCTGAAGCGCACCCGAATTGCCAGCGGCTGCAGCATCGGCGTCACCTTCATGGAGGCGGACGATATCTCGATGTCGGAGCTTCTGAAGCGCGCCGATGTCGCGCTCTACGAGGCGAAGGAGACGCCCGGCAGCGGTTTCCGCTTCTTCGATGCGGCACTTGCCGCGGACGTGCAGGAACGCGCTGCCATCGAGCATGATCTCGCGCGGGCGATCGGGGCCGGTGAATTTTTCCTCGAATACCAGCCGATCGTCGGCGTGGATAGCCGCACCGTGCGCTCCTTCGAGGCGTTGCTGCGCTGGCAGCATCCTGAAAAGGGACGGATCATGCCGGACCTGTTCATTCCGGTGGCGAAAAGACCGGCCTAATCCTGCCGCTCGGCAAATGGGTGGTGCGCGCGGCCTGCCTTGAGGCGGCGAAGTGGCCTGGTCCGGTCAGCGTCGCCGTCAATGTGGTCGGCGACCAGTTCAAGGATCGCGATTTCGTCGACTATGTGAAGCGATGCCTTGCCGAAGCCGGGCTCGCGCCGGGTCGCCTGACGATCGAAGTGACAGAATCCGTCTTCTCGGTCGATGAAACGGTGATCCGCGAAAGCCTGAACGATCTGCGCGGCCACGGCGTGCGCGTCGCACTGGACGATTTCGGGATCGGCTTTTCCTCGATCAACAATCTCAGGGCCTTTCCGATCGACCAGTTGAAGATCGACCGATCCTTTGCAAGGGCGATGATGGAGACAAAGCGGGACGCCGATCTCGTCGACATCATCCTCAAGCTTGGCCAGACATTCCAGGTGACGACGACCGTCGAGGGCATAGAATGTGAGAGCCAGTTCGAATTCATTCGCCAGCGTGGCGCCTCCGAGGCGCAGGGCTACCTGATTTCCGCGCCGGTGGCCGCGTCGGAGGTCGGGCGCTTCCTTGCACCGGAAGAAAACCGGCTGTCGGCCTGAAACCTGTCACACGCGCGAAAAACCTTTCCATGACAGTCAAATCCTGATTGTCTTCCCGGGTGGAAGGAGAGGCCACGATGAGACGATTCTACAAGCTGGCCGCCTGGACGCTTTCCGTCCTTGCCCTTGTCCTTGTCGTTGGGGCAAGCTGGCTCATCGTATCGCCGCCTGCGCTGCTGAGCGTCGGATCCGGTTATGCCGCCAAGATCGTCTGCTCTAATGTCTTCGTTGCCGGCCGCGATGCGCAGCAGGTGCTCGCCGAAGACGTCCAGGCCCCGGGCCATCCGCTGCTGAAACTGATGCGGCAGGATGTCGATCTCTCTGAAAAGACCGTCACGGTCCATCTCCTTGGCCTCTTCGCGCCGGGTTATGCCGTCTGGCATGAGGGTTTTGGCTGCTCCAGCGCGCCGGATGGCGATTTTCGGGCCGCGCGGCAGGCCGTTTCGGACGTGGCGATTCCCAGAATCCCGTCGGGGGACCCTGCTGTCACCTGGCCCGATGGCGAGGCCGTGGCGCCGGATGAGCGGTTCTCCGCGCTCTTGGCCGATAGCGCACTGACAGGCCCCGGCATGCGGGCAATCGTGGTGGTACACGACGGCCGCATTATTGCCGAAGCGTATGGCAAGGGATTTTCCGCAACGACACCGCTGCTCGGGTGGTCGATGACCAAGTCGGTCAATGCAGCGCTGATCGGCCGCCTGATGCAGGTGGGTGCGCTCTCCCCCGAGATGAAGGGGCTTTTCCCCGAATGGCGTCGTGATGCGCGGGCGGAGATAACGCTCGGCGACCTGCTCGCCATGGAGAGCGGGCTGGCCTTCAACGAGAACTATGGCGAGGTGACGGATGTCACCCGCATGCTTTTCCTCGAACCGGACATGTCGCGCTTCGTGCTGTCGGTGCCGCTCGAGGCCAATCCCGGCGAAAGCTTCAATTATTCGAGCGGTGCCGCCGTGCTGCTGTCGCGGATATGGATGGGCGTGCTTGGCGGGCGCAGCCAGGCGCTGTCCTTCCCGGCGCGCGCCCTCTTCATGCCGCTCGGCATGGCGAGCGCTGTGATGGAAGTGGACGAGACCGGCATCTTCGTCGGTTCGTCCTATCTCTATGCGACGGCGCGCGACTGGGCGCGTTTCTCGCTTCTGCTGTTGAACGATGGTGTCTGGAAGGGAAACCGGCTGCTGCCCGACGGTTTCGTCTCCGCCATGGCGACGCCGACAAAAGCATCAAACGGTACCTACAGCCGCATGCAAACCTGGCTCCGGGGGCCGGGGCCGAAAACCGATGCGGAGCACGGCCTGCCGGCCGATACGTTCTGGCTGCGCGGGCATGACGGCCAGTCGGCGACGATCATCCCATCACGCAAGCTCGCCATTATCCGATTGGGGCTGACGCCGTCGAAACTCGGCTATCAGCCCCAGCCGCTGATCAAGCGCATCCTCGATCTTTTGGATGCGGCCGACCTCAAGGCCGGTCAGGCGCCGACCTGAGCGATCCAGTCGTTGAGGTTGTAGGTGTTGGAGATGCGTGCGACCTTGCCATCGCGAATCTCGAAGAAGGCGCCGGCCGGCAACACATAGGTCTGGCCGTTCGCCTCCGGCAGGCCCTCGTCGGTGGCGAGATACTGGCCGTTGACGACGAATTCCGCAGCACCACGCCGGCCGTCCTCGCTCGACATGATGACGATGTCCGTCAGCGTCTCGCGGTAGCTGCGGTTCATGTGCGCCATGAAATCGCGGAACGCGGCCTTGCCGACCTGCCGGCCGCCCTGGTTGATGTCGTGCACGACATCGTCGTGCAGGAGATCGAAGAAGATTTCCATGTCCTGCCTGTTGAAAGCATCATAATAGGCGCGGATCGTCTCTTTTGCTGGCATGCCATCCCTCATACTGTTGTCGCACGGGCGAACCCGATCGCCTTATAACATTGCTCAAACCTTTGGGAACATTCAAGGATCATGCAGGTCAAGATTGTCCACGGCGACGCCGTGACACCCCATATCGCGGATCTTGCGCGCCTGCGCACCGACGTCTTCCGGGCCTTTCCCTATCTCTACGAGGGGAGCGAGGATTATGAGGCATCCTATCTTGCGGCCTATGCGCAATCGCCGGAAAGCCTTTTCGTGCTGGCGCTCGATGGTGATCGGATCGTCGGCGCCTCGACGGGCGTGCCGATGACGGATGCCTCGGATGTTTTCAGGGCGCCGTTCGTCAAGGCGGGCATCGCGCCGGATACGGTCTTCTATTTCGGCGAATCCGTGCTGCTTTCCAGTTATCGGGGCAGGGGACTGGGTGTGCGCTTCTTCGAGGAGCGTGAGAGCTACGCGCGTCGTCTCGGGCGCTTCGACTGGTGCGCATTCTGCGCCGTCGAACGGCCGAAGGATCATCCGCTCCGTCCGGCGGACTATGTGCCACTCGATGAATTCTGGGGCAGGCGCGGTTACGCGCATCGCACCGATTTGCGAACGATGCTTGCCTGGCAGGATATTGGCGAGACGGACGAGACGGAAAAACCGATGTCGTTCTGGCTGAAGCCGGCGCGCTGACCGGGAGGCCGGCTTATCTCAGGCCGGTCTCGTCGAGCAGGCCCTTCCGCTTGGCGTGGTAATAGTACCCGGCCGCATAGAGGCGCACGGCGCCGTCGTTCTTGTCGTCGGCAACCATCCAGGCGCCGCGCAGGTATTTGCCGGCATATTTGATGTTCGTCTCGGCGTCGAACAGGCCTTCGGCCGGGCCTTCGAAGCCCATGCTCTTGGCTGTGGAATACTTGATCTGCATCAGGCCATAGTGGCCGCGATTGAAAGCCCTGGGATTGTACGTGCTTTCACGTTTCACGACACGATGCAAAAGCGATTCCGGGATGCCGTAGAGAGCCGCATATTTGGTGATCAACGCGTCGATCGGCGTGCCGGATTTCTTGAACGGCTGCTCGACCTGCGGAACCATCAGGCGTGTTTCGGTGGTAAAGACCGCATTGCTGATCAGGGCGGGTTTTGCCATCGGCACGATCTTGCGGCTGGCGACCAGTTGTTCGAGGCCTTCCGGTTCGCCGCTGTCGAAGCCCGGTTCCATCACCGAGACGCCGATGACGGTGTCATAGCCCTGCTGCATGCCGGCTGTCGCGCTGGCCGTCTCGACCGTGTTGCCGGCAAGGGCAGCGGTGGCGGCGGCAGCGCCCGTGACCGGCTTCGCTTCGGCGAGGGCCGATACGGGAACGGCGGCGCCGGCAATCTCACCTGCAGCGACGATCGGCGTCGGCAATGCTTCCGGCGTGTTCTCCGTGCCGGGCTTGGCCGCAGGCATGGCGGCGTAGGCGACTTCCGTGGTCGTGCCATCCGCTGCGGCAATGTCCGTCGTCGCCGAAGTGGGCGTCACGGTCTTCGCCGTCGTCGCATCGTCGGCGACGCTGGCGCAGCCTGCAAGCGTTGCAAGAAGGCCTGCGCAGGCAAGCGCTGTAATGCGTGCCGGACGGGGAGCGGAAGTGTCAGCCATGGTCGTCGTTCTCGGTTTGCCGGGGTGCGGGGGCGTCTGACGCCCGGGCGTTTTGCAAATCAACCGGCCGTGGCCGTGCCCCGTCATTAACCGATTGGACGGGACGCGGCAACCCGTAGGCTTCGCGATGCGTCAGCCGGTCGCCTGCTTGAGGCCCGCCGTCAGCAATCCGGCGCCGATCAGCAGCGTGCCGCCGGTGCGGTTGACGGCCTTCTGGACGGACGGTTTGCGGATCGTCTTGCGCGCGGCCGAGGCAAGCAGGGCGTAGGAAAAGGCGTTCAACGTCGCGAGCACGAGAAAGGTGATTTCGAAGATCACCATCTGCGGCAGCATCGGCTGCGACAGGTCGAGGAACTGCGGCAGGAAGGCGACGAAGAAGACGATGCTCTTCGGGTTCAGTGCCGTCACCACATAGGTGTGGGCGAAGATGCGGAACGGTTTTTCCTCTGCCGGAGCCTCGCCTTCTACGCCAGCCGACACCGGTGCGCGCCACAGCTTGATGCCGAGCCAGATGAGATAGGCAGCCCCCACCCACTTCAACACTGTGAAGATCGCCGCGGAGGTGGCGAGCAGGGCGCCAAGGCCCAGCATGGAAGCGGTCATCGCGGTGAAATCGCCGAGTGCCACGCCGGCGACAGTGGCGCCGGCCGTGCGGCGGCCGTGGCCGAGCGCATAGGAGATCACGAGGAGGATCGTCGGCCCCGGAATGGCCAGCATCACAGCGGATGCGGCGGCGAAGGCAAGCCAATGTTCGAAGGACATGAAAAACTCCCCGGATCGAGTGCAATCCGGGGAGCAAGCCATTGCAATTTTTCGCCGTCAAGCCCGATTTGGATCAGGCCGCAGGCTTCCACTTCTGGCCGATGATATCCATCACGTCGCCGAACCATTTGGCCGAGGTGTCGAAGTGCTTGCCGCCCTTGATGCGCGGGAACTCGATGGTGCGCAGCTTGCCGCCCTGGCCCTCATCGTGGCCGGTGACGCCGGACACCTTGTTCAGCGCGCTTTCGACGGCAAGGTCGGTCATGCTCTGGATAAGGCGGAGGTCGTCGCGGTTGGCGGGCGCTGAGCGGGCGTAGTAGCCCGACTTCTGCACCATGGAGCGTTCGGCGCCGAGGAGGGCGGCGAACTGCTTGGTGAACCAGTTACCGACATTGATCGTGTCGATCTTCACGTGGCCGAAGGCGTCGCGCTTGACGGTTTCACCGGCCGCTTCCCGGTCGGCAACGATGGCGTCGAGGCAGGCACCTTCCGACACGAAGAGCGTCACGAAGCCGGCGCGGTCCATGACAGTCTTCAGGCGCTCGGCCTCGGCCTCCAGGTTGAAGTCCAGCTCCGGCAGGTAGAGACCGTCGATGTTCTTCAGCTGCTTGTTCATCATGAAGCCGTCGACATAGTCGTTGCCGTTGGTCTTCTGGATATAGGCGCGGGCCGTCGCGGCGGTGAGCCAGCCGCAATGGCGGCCCATCACTTCGTGCACGACGAGGGTTTTCGGCGCGGCGCTCTGCTCGTTGCTGACATGGTCGAAGAAGCCGGCGCCGACTTCCGCAGCCGTCCAGGCGCCAAGCGACTGGCGGATCGGAACGACGTCGTTGTCGACAGTCTTCGGCAGGCCGACAACGGTGAGGTTGTAGCCATTGGCGCCGAGATAGGCTGCAAGGTCTGCTGCCGTGGTGTTGGTGTCGTCGCCGCCGATCGTGTGCAGGATGGTGATGCCGTCCTTGGCGAGACGCTCGGCCGCGACGCGCAGCGGATTTTCGCCTTCCTTGACGAGGCCGCGCTTCACGCAATCGGCCGCGTTGGTCAGCTTCACGCGGCTGTTGCCGATCGGCGAGCCGCCATAGCGATGGAGGAGGGGCGCCTTCTCGCGCATGTCCTTGGTGATTTCGATGCGATCGGCAAGGAGCAGGCCCTGATAGCCGGAGCGATAGGCGACGAGCTCGATATCCGGTGCGATGTCGCTGTAACGCTCGATGAGGCCTCCGACAGCCGACGACAGACAGGGCGCGAGCCCGCCAGCGGTCAGCATTGCGACTTTCTGCTTGGCCATAATTCCTCCTCGGTTTCCACAGTCTCGATAGCGGGCGTTCTGGTCTTTGTTTTAGCAACTCCGGACGCCAGACCGCTTCGCACTTTTGCTGGTGTTGCTCGTAGCGCAAATTCCCCGGAAGGGGAACGGCGCGGCGAACTTATCCGCATTCCATGACGGATTGTCTGCTATGCCCGGCAGGCGAAAATTTGGTCGCAATATATTTCGATGGCGCCACTTCATGAGGGCCATCAAAATTTTGTCATTCGAGGCGAAATGGCGGCTTCATGCCTTGCTTTCCCTGCAATTGTCTGATCAAAATCACCTTATGTTCCAGAATTCGCCCAGTTGCTTCATCAGTGCCGTGTGGGATCGCCTCGTCGGCATGGTCTCCGATGCCGCCAGCAATGTGCTGTCCGGCGTGGTCGAGGCGGTGCGCACATTGTTTGAAGGCGACCCGGAAACCCGCAAGCAGGTGGCGTTTTCCGTTGCGATGATCGCGCTTTCCGCCAAGATGGCGAAGGCTGACGGCATCGTCACGACCGCCGAGGTCGATGCCTTCAAGGACATCTTCAAGTACCCCGACAACCAGGCGGCCAATGTCGCGCGGCTCTATAATCTCGCGAGGCAGGACGTTGCCGGCTACGAGGCCTATGCCGAGAAGATGATGGCGCTCTGCGTCTCCTGCGAGAAGAACTGCCCGATCCTCGAGGATATCGTCGACGGCCTGTTCCATATCGCCAAGGCGGACGGGCTGATCCACGACAAGGAAATGGCCTTCCTCGGCCGCGTCGCGGAAATCTTCGGCATGGTCGAGGAGCGCTTCGAGCAGATCATAGCGCGTCACGTCCATGTCAGCGGCCGTGATCCCTACAAGGTGCTCGGTGTAAAGCCGAGCGACGATTTCACCGAGATCCGCAAGCGGTATCGCGTGCTTGCCTCGGAGAACCATCCTGATAGGCTGGTGGCGCGTGGAGTGCCGGCCGAGTTCCGTCAGATTGCGAACGACCGCATGGCCGCGCTCAACGCTGCCTATGAGGCGATCGAGAAGGAACGCTGCGCTGCATGAGCGCATTCACATGTGATTATTCCGGCGCGACCGCCGCGCCGTCGCCGAACTTTGGCGAACGCGCCGGCGGCCGGGAACCAGACATCATCCTCCTGCATTATACCGGCATGGAAACGGCTGACGGCGCGCTGAAATGGCTTTGTGCGCCCGAAAGCCAGGTCTCCTGTCATTACTTCGTTCACGAGGACGGGCGCGTCGAGCAGCTCGTGCGCGAGGCGGACCGCGCCTGGCATGCCGGGAAAAGCCTCTGGAAGGGCGAGGCCGATATCAACTCGGCTTCGATCGGTGTCGAGATCGCCAATGCCGGCCACCCCGGCGGACTGCCGGATTTCCCCGAAGCGCAGGTGAATGCGGTCGTCGAATTGTGTCTCGATTGTGGCCGAAGGTGGAAAATCACCCCCGAGCGGGTGCTTGCGCACTCGGATGTGGCCCCGATTCGCAAGGTCGACCCGGGTGAAAAGTTCCCATGGAGCCGCCTGCACGCGGCAGGTGTCGGACACTGGGTGGAGCCATCGCCGATTGCCGGTGGGCGCTTCTTCCAGCAGGGCGACGCCGGCCAGCCGGTGGAGGCGCTCCAGACCATGCTGTCGCTCTACGGCTATGGTACGGAAATCAATGGATATTACTCGGAAAAAACGGAGGGCGACGTTGCTGCTTTCCAGCGTCATTTCCGGCCGGAACGGGTCGATGGGATAGCCGATTTTTCGACCATCGACACGCTGCATCGGCTGCTTTCCGCGCTGCCGCGGCTGGCCGCCTGACAGCCCATTCGAATATTAGAATATTACAGTCTGTAACAGAAGTTTACCGCTTCGCCACATCCTGACCCGATTGGCCATGTCTTTTCTGGCTGCGTTCGTTGCAGCGCAACATGCGGTCAGGGCCTGATCGCGATCAATGAGATTGAGACATGTGCGCAGGGTGCGCGGCGGAAGCCGCGCGGCCCAAGGTTCTGCCTTTGCGCCTTTTGGAGACTGGAACTAGATGAGAAGACTTCTTGCTGCCATTAGCGCGGCCTGCCTTTGTGTGTCCGTATTTTCCGCCGGCATGGCGCATGCCGAAGCCAAGAACGCCCCGGCCAAGAAACGATATCTGTTCGAGACCTCTGCCAAGAAGGACGTCGCCGCCAAGGAAAAGCCCCGCAAGGTTTCCAGCAAGCGCAACAAGCGCAAGGCCGGGATCAACAAGGACGGCGTCGTCGTCGGCAAGCTGAAGACCTTCAAGAGCACGACCGGCTACCCCAAGGCGGAAAATCCGCTGGCGACGAGTGTCAAAACCGCAGGCTATTCCAGCCTCATCCAGACCTATGCGAAGAGCTATGGCGTTCCGGTCGATCTGGCGCATGCCGTCGTTCGCGTCGAGAGCAATTTCAATCCGCGGGCCCGCGGCAGCGCCGGTGAAATCGGCCTCATGCAGATCAAGCCGGCGACGGCGCGCATGATGGGCTATCGCGGCGGTGCCAAGGGGCTGTACGACCCGGAAACCAACATCAAGTTCGGCATGAAGTACCTGGCCATGGCGCATGACCTGAGCGGCGGCACGACCTGCGGCACCATCCTGAAATACAATGCCGGCCATGGCGCCAAGCGCATGAACCCGGTGTCCAAGCGCTATTGCGGCAAGATCCAGAGCATCATCGACTGACCACGCCGATGGGCGACTTTTCGCGGGCTGGAATCGGCCCGCGGTCATCTCTGTCTGACTTTACGCAATTCCGGGCGGAAAACCGCTTCACACCTTTCCCGGAATTGCTCTATGCCTTCCCTGAAGCGTGAGGGTGAAGCATGGATCGGCATTTCGATTTCGTCGTAGTGGGCAGGGGCATGATGGGGGCGGCAGCGGCGCGGCACCTCACAAAAACGGGCGCCTCCGTGGCGCTCGTCGGGCGGGGAGAGCCCGCCGACTGGAAGAGCCACGATGGTGTTTTCTCCAGCCACTACGACAGCGGTCGCATCACCCGAACCATTGACCAGAACCCGGACTGGGCGTTGCTCGCCAACCGCTCTATCGCCCGCTACCGCGACATCGAAGCGGAAAGCGGCATCGCCTTCTACGGCGAGACCGGCTGCCTGATCACCGGTGCAGCGGACGGCAGCTTTCTCAACAACGTCAAATCGGTTGCGGAGCGCTATGCGCTGGATGCACCGTTGTTCGATCGCGCCGCGCTGAGAACCCGCTTTCCGTGGTTCGACCTGCCCGAAACCTCGGCGGGTGTCTTCGAGGCGAAGAATGCGGGCTATGTCGATCCGCGCAAGCTCGTTGCCGCGCAGGTCGTCTGCATGGAAAAAGCAGGCGGCATTTCCATTCTCGACGATGCGCTTGCGATAACCGATGCCGGCGACCGAGGTTCCGTGTCGCTGAGGTCGGGCGACACCGTTACTGGCGGGCGTGTGCTCGTGGCGACCGGCGGCTTTTCACGGGCGCCGGGGCTGCTGCCGAGGGTGCCGGCACTCGTCGTCAAGGCGCGCACCGTCGTATTGGCGCAACTGACGCCGACGCAGGCGCAGGCCTATCGCGATATGCCGTCGTGGATCGACGAGAGCGCCGATCCCGCCGACCATTTCTACTTTCTGCCGCCGATCGTCTATCCGGACGGCCAGACCTATCTCAAGATCGGCGGCGATCCGATCGAAGTCGAGATCGAGGAAGAGCAGGCTATCCGCGACTGGTTCCGTGGCGAAGGCAGGCCGGAGGCGATCGTGCATCTCAAACATCTGCTCGCGCGCGCCATCCCGGATCTCGATCCGGTGCGGCTCATCTCCGTACCCTGCATCACGATCTATACGCCGCACGGCTATCCCTATGCCGGTTTCGTGGAGAGCGACCGTATTGCGCTGCTGACGGGCGGCAACGGAGCTGCGGCGAAGAGTTCGGACGAGATCGGCCGCATCGGCGCCGACCTGGTGATTCGCGGACGGCTCGATGAACCGGACTACACAACGGATTTTGCGGTTCATTTCCGCTAAGCCACGTTTGTCTCTGGTCTTTCCCGTCGGTATCGGCTAGGCAGCGCCTGCCAGTTGGCTGGGCAGCCGCGCTTTGCAAGGGTCGAAAGGCCGCAAGGGGAGGAAAGTCCGGGCTCCACGGAAACACGGTGCCGGATAACGTCCGGCGGGGGCGACCCTAGGGAAAGTGCCACAGAAAGCAAACCGCCTTCCTTGGAAGGTAAGGGTGAAAGGGTGGGGTAAGAGCCCACCGCGGTCCTGGCAACAGGGCTGGCAAGGCAAACCCCACCGGGAGCAAAACCGAATAGGGATGACGCGAAACGCGCAAGCGTTTCAGCCCGTTTCCGGGCCGGTCATCCGGGTGGGTTGCAAGAGGCCGGGCGCAAGTCCGGTCCCAGATGAATGGCTGCCACGTTCCGGTGCAAACCGGAGCCATACAGAACCCGGCTTACAGGCCAACTGGCAAAAATCTCTCTCCGGAAGACGATTTTTTACGACGCTCTAATGCGCTGAATTCCTTGGGGTTCGCGCATGCCTTGTTGCGTGCTGAAACGCACGCGAATGGTGTTTCACGTCTTGCAAATACAAGGTGTTGGCAGGCCTTTCCTAACCTTTTGTTAAACTTAACGCCTTATAAACGTTTGACGGTCTGAACACGGGGGATGAGGTCTCTTCCCATTGACGCCCATATGGTCCCATGGTATCCCAAAATCACACTGCACGAGGACGCATGAGCGTCCAATCATCGCAAAGCTTTGAAGTAAACCGGCTGGGGACGGTGTGGCGCGAACGCGCTGCATCAAGTCTGGTTCGTGCGCGTGGTGTTGTGTTGGATTTGCCCGGACGGATGCACAGCGTCGGGGTAGGGGAAGCGGCTGTATCGTGTCATGAACCGGTTCCTGTCGAATGCGACGAACAGGGTCGATGCCAAGGGAAGGGTTTCCGTTCCTTCGGCTTTTCGGTCCGTCCTGTCGCAACGCGACATCCGGGAGCTGTACTGCTTCCAGGATTTCATGTTTCCGGCGATCAGCGTCGGTGGGCTGGATCTGCTCGATCGTTTCGAGCGCCAGATCGCCAGCGAGGATGCGTTTTCGCCGAAGGCCAATCGGATGTCGCTCCTCATTCACGGGGGCGGCGTCTTCATGAAGCTCGATTCGGAAGGGCGCCTGCCGGTCACGGATTTCATCCGGGACTATACGGGCATCACCACGGACGTGACCTTTGTCGGTCGGGCGGATCATTTTCAGCTCTGGGCGCCGCAGTCATTCGAAGCAACGCAGGCGGCGGCCCGGGAAGAGTTCAGGTTGCGAGGTCTGGGCTCGGGATAAGACGGAGAATCGGAATGGCGGCGGATCTTGGCGGAGGGTTTTCTGATGCCGATGGCGGACCGGTCCGTCACATTCCGGTTCTTCTCTCCGAGGTCATAGCGGCGCTCGCGCCGAAACCCGGCCAGGTCATTCTTGATGGCACCTTCGGGGCAGGCGGTTATACGTCCGCCATCCTTGCCGAGGGCGCAAGCGTCATAGGGCTCGATCGTGATCCGAATGCCATTGCCGGCGGCCAGGCACTGGTCGAAACATCCGGTGGGCGTCTGACGCTCATCCATTCCCGCTTTTCCGAGCTTGCCAAGCATGCCCCCGCGGGCGGGCTCGATGGCGTCGTGCTCGATATCGGCGTTTCCTCCATGCAGATCGATGAGGCCGAGCGCGGCTTCTCGTTCCAGAAGAACGGCCCGCTCGACATGCGCATGTCCGCGTCAGGCGTTTCGGCAGCCGACGTGGTCAACCGCGCAAAGGTCTCCGACCTCATCCGCATCTTCGGCTTTCTCGGCGAAGAGAAGCAGGCCGGCCGCATCGCCCGTGCCATCGAGAAGGCGCGCGAGAAAGAACTCTTCACCACGACGCGCCAGCTTGCGAACCTCATCGAGCTGACGACGCCGCGCAAGGCCAAGGACAAGATTCATCCGGCAACGCGTGTCTTCCAGGCGCTGCGTGTTTTCGTCAACGACGAACTCGGCGAACTTGCCGAGGCGCTGTTTGCCGCAGAGCGCGCGCTGAAGCCGGGCGGTCGTCTGGTCATTGTCAGCTTCCATTCGCTGGAAGACCGCATCGTCAAGCGATTCTTCCAGGATCGCTCCGGAAAGGCCGCCGGTTCGCGACATCTGCCGGAAGTTCATGACAAAGCCGCAACCTTCGCACCAGTCGGGCGCCCTATGGTGGCGGCCAGCGACGAGGAGAGTGCGGTCAATCCGCGTGCCCGATCCGCGAAGCTGAGGGCAGGCGAGCGCACCAGCGCCCCTGCCGGGACGGATGATCTGTCCATTTTCAACCTGCCCAACCTTGCCGCCCTTGAGAAGATGGGAAGCTGAGTGATGTTCCGTACCCTTGATGTCGTGATGATCGCCGTCATGACCGCAGCAGCCACCGTCACCTATTCGATCAAGCATCAGGCTGAGAACAAGCTTGAGGTGGTGCGCAAGCTCGATTCCGAGATCAAGCTCGAGGAAGACACGATCGACCTGCTCAAGGCCGACTGGGCGCTTCTCACCCAGCCGAACCGCCTGAACCGTCTCGTCAAGACCTTCGAAGCCGACCTGAAGCTCGTGCCGACCGAATCGACCCAGCTTGCGCAGCCGAGCGAGCTGCCGATGCCGATGGCCGAGCTGCCGGCGCTAGAGCCTGAAAAGGACGGCAAGAAGGACGAAAAGATCGCCAAGAACAAGAAGAAAGCCTCGGACGCGGACGCAATCCAAACCGGATCGGTGGCAAACTGATGTCGTTTCTCTCCCGCATCATGGACCTCAAGAGCAAGGCGCATTTCAACGCCGGGGGTAACAACAACCGGACCGGCCCCAATGGGCAGGTCTTCGAAGGCACGCGCAAGCGCTCCGGTTCGCAGGCGCGCAGCCGCGTCGCCGTCATCATCTGCTGCTTTGGCATGGTCTATGCGGTCATCGGCGGCCGCCTCGTGCAATATGGCATGGCCTCGCCGGAAACCGTTTCCTCGATCGGTCCGGCCGATCACCTGATGGCCTCGCGTCCCGATATCATCGACCGCAACGGTGAAATCCTTGCCACCGACATCCGTACCGTTTCGCTCTATGCCGAGCCGCACAAGATCGTCGATGCGGACGAGGCCGTCGAAATGCTCGCGACCGTGATGCCGGACCTCGACCGGCGCGGCATCTACCGCAAGCTGACCTCGAAATCCCGTTTCCAGTGGCTGAAGCGCCAGCTGACGCCCAAGCAGCAGAGCCGAATCTTGGCGCTCGGCATTCCCGGCGTCGGCTTCCGGCCGGAGAAGCGCCGCTTCTATCCGGGCGGCGTCACCGCATCCCACGTCGTCGGCCACGTCAACATCGACAACCGCGGCATTGCCGGCATGGAGCGCTATATCGACAGCCAGGGCCTCGCCGACCTTGCCGCGATCGGCATGACGAGCGATGCGAAGATGGAGCCGGTGCGGCTTTCCATCGATCTGCGCGTGCAGGCGATCGTGCGCGATGTGGTTGCCACGGGCATGGAGAAGTACAAGGCGCTCGCCGCCGGTGCCGTCGTGATGGACGTCAACACAGGCGAGATCCTCGCCATGGCCTCCGTGCCGGATTACGACCCGAACAACCCGGCCGCCGGCGCCAAGGACGGCTGGATGAACCGCATGTCGAACGGCACGTTCGAGATGGGCTCGACCTTCAAGACCTTCACCACCGCCATGGCGCTCGATTCGGGCAAGGTGAAGATCACCGACAGTTTTGACGCCCGCGCACCCATCCGCATCGGTGGCTTCACCATCAAGGACTTTCACGGCAAGCACCGCGTGCTGACCGTGCCCGAAATCTTCCAGTATTCGTCGAACATCGGCACGGCCAAGATGGCCGACGTCATCGGCATTGCCGGCCACAAGGAATTCCTCACCCGCATGGGCCTGCTGACCCGGCTCGAGACCGAGCTTCCGGAAGTGAAGACGCCGTCGCAGCCGCGCGAATGGAAGAAGATCAACTCGATCACCATTTCCTTCGGCCACGGTGTTTCCACGACGCCGTTGCAGACGGCGGTGGCAGCGGCCGCCCTGATGAACGGCGGCCGGCTTATCAACCCGACCTTCCTGCCGCGCACGGCCGAAGAGGCGAACGAGATCGCCAAGGTCGTCGTCAATCCCGACACGGTCGACAAGATGCGCTACCTCTTCAAGCTCAATGCAAATGACGGCTCCGGGCGCCGTGCGCTGGTTCCGGGCTTCAATGTCGGCGGCAAGACGGGCACGGCCAACAAGGTTGTCGGCGGGCGCTATTCCAACACGCAGAATTTCAATGCCTTCCTGTCCGCTTTCCCGATCGATGATCCGAAATATGTGGTTCTCACCTTCATCGATGCGCCGCAGACGGGTGAGGGTGGTGGCCGCACCGCCGGCCTCAACGCCGCGCCGATGGTCGGCGAGATCATCCGCCGTTCGGCATCCCTTCTTGGTGTAAAGCCGAAATTTGGTGAGGACGGGTCCGCCTTGCTTGTGTCTTATTGAATGGAGAAGACGGGACGCCGATTCGGAAACGAACCGGCTGCCAACAGAAAGCAGCAGAGCGAAAATGAAGATCAGCGACCTCACCGGACCCGAAATCGACCCCTCGAACGCCGCAGCCACGATAGATGTAAGCGGCATTGCGAGTGACAGCCGGAAGGTGAAGCCGGGCGATCTCTTCGTTGCTCTCTCAGGCACCAAGGCCGATGGCAGCGCCTTCGTTGCCGATGCCGTTTCCCGGGGTGCCGCAGCCGTCGTCGTTGCCGAGGGTGCCTCTGTCGAGGCCTCTGTTCCGGTCATTGCCGTTGCCGAACCGCGCCGCTTCCTGGCGCTTGCCGCTGCCCGTTTCTACGGCCGCCAGCCGGAAACCATGGTCGCCGTCACCGGAACCGCCGGAAAGACCTCCGTCGCCTCCTTCACCCGCCAGATCTGGGCGCATGCCGGCCATGCGGCCGCGATGATCGGCACCACCGGTGTCGTGGCTCCCGGCCGCAACGACTACGGTTCGCTGACGACACCTGATCCGGTCTCGCTGCATGAACTGCTGGCCGAACTTGCCGATGCCGGCGTTACCCATGCCGCGATGGAAGCGTCTAGCCATGGCCTCGACCAGTCGCGCCTCGACGGTGTGAAGCTTGCGGCCGCCGCCTTCACCAATCTTGGCCGCGACCACATGGATTATCATCCGACGGTCGAGCACTACATGGCCTCCAAGATGCGGCTGTTCGACAGGCTACTGCCGAAGGGCGCACCCGCCGTCATCTATGCCGACGACGAATGGTCCGGCGTGGCGATCGAAGCCGCGCGCAAGGCCGGGCTCGACGTGCGCACGGTTGGCCGCAAGGGCGACTATCTCGCGCTGAAGCGCGTCGAGCATTTCCGACACAAGCAGACCGCCGAAGTCCATGTCGGCGACGACATCTACGAAGTGCACATTCCGCTCGCCGGCGATTTCCAGGTGGCGAATGCGCTGGTCGCGGCGGGTCTTGCCATGTCGACCGGCGTTCCCGCTGCCGTCGCCACGGCGGCGCTTGAAAAGCTCATCGGTGCTTCCGGCCGGCTCGAACTGGTCGGTCACGCCAAGAATGGCGCGCTCGCCTATGTCGACTATGCCCACAAGCCGGATGCGCTGGAAAACGTGCTGACCTCGGTGCGTCCCTTCACGACCGGGCGCGTCATCGTGGTTTTCGGTTGCGGCGGCGACCGCGACAAGGGCAAGCGGCCGATCATGGGCGAGATCGCCACGCGATTGGCCGACGTCGTCATCGTCACCGACGACAACCCGCGCTCCGAAGTTCCCGAAGTCATCCGCTCTGAGATTATGGTTGCTGCAAACGGCGCGACTGAAATCGGCGATCGCGCGGAGGCAATCCGCAGCGCCGTGGGCATGTTGCAGTCTGGCGATACGCTGATCGTCGCGGGCAAGGGGCACGAAGAGGGGCAGACTGTCGGCACTGTGACGCTGCCGTTTTCCGACCATGCGGAACTGCGCAAGGCACTGGAGGAACTCGACCGGTGAAATGGCTCTGGACCAGCGGTGATCTCGTAGCGGCCCTGCACGGCCGTCCCATCGGTAACCTGCCGCAGGGCGTGACCGGGATTTCCATCGACAGCCGCGCGATTGCGCCGGGTGAAGCCTTCTTCGCCATCAAGGGCGACCGCGTCGACGGCCATGATTTCGCAAGCTTTGCCGTCGCCAATGGCGCGGCACTGCTTGTCGTCAGCGAAGGCAAACTGCCGGCGCTTGGTCGCCTCGTGACGCCGATGATCGTGGTGCCGGATGTGCTGGAGGCCCTCGTCAATCTCGGATGTGCTGCGCGTGACCGCACCGCGGCGCGAATCATCGCCGTCACCGGTTCCGTCGGCAAGACGACGACGAAGGAAATGCTGCGCCAGGCACTCGCGCCCTCCGGCAGCGTGCACGCCTCGGTCGCCTCCTTCAACAACCATTGGGGCGTGCCGCTGACGCTCGCCCGCATGCCGGAAACCACCGACTACGGCATCTTCGAAATCGGCATGAACCATGCCAACGAGATCCGTCCGCTGGTCGCCATGGTGCGCCCGCATGTGGCGATCGTCACCACGATTGCCGCTGCTCATCTCGGCAATTTCCGCGACCTGGAAGAGATTGCCGCTGCCAAGGCGGAGATTTTCGAGGGGGTCGTGCCGGGTGGTCATGCGCTTCTCAACCGCGACAACGAACAGTTTGCTTTCCTGGAGAAAGCGGCGCATGGGGCCGGCGTGTCGCATGTCCATAGTTTCGGTGCCGATCCGAGCGCTGAATTCCGGCTGCTCGATTTCACCGCGAGCAATGAGGGCAGCCTGCTCAGGGCAGCAGTTGGCGGGCAGACGCTGGAAGTGCCGATGGGCGCACCTGGCCGGCACATTGCTGAAAATGCCGTTGCCGTCCTCGGCGCCGTGCACCTTGCCGGTGGCGACATCGAAAAGGCCATGGCAGGGCTTGCCACCATGCAAGCGGAAAAGGGCCGTGGCCGACGCTACAGGCTTGCCAAGGATGGCGGCTGGTTCACGCTGATCGATGAGAGTTACAATGCCAACCCCGCCTCGATGCGGGCCGCGATCGCACTTCTGCGCGATGCCGAGCCGCAGGACGGGGGACGGCGCATCGCCGTGCTCGGCGACATGCTGGAAATGGGCGAACATTCGCCAACCGTTCACGCCGGCCTTGCCGAACCGTTGATCGAAGCGGGCATCGGCGACGTCTGGCTCGGTGGTCCCGACATGGCGGCGTTGAGGGATGCACTGCCGGAGGGCGTGGAGAGGGAATACCGCGACACGGCGGACGCGCTTGCCGCTTTCGCGCTCGGTGCGGTGCGCGCGGGCGACGTTCTGGTCGTGAAATCGTCGAAAGGCACGGGATTCAGCCGCATCGTGGCGGCCCTGCTTGACAAATATCCGGCGTTCTCCGAGAGGGAACGCGAGAGTTGAGAGGGGTTCGGCCGGGCAGACGTCCGCCGGACCTTCTCTTTTATGGAATTTTCTTCTCTGTCCGCCGGCCTGTCACGCCGCGGTGACTTGGGGAACCTTTTGGGGAAAGGGTGACAATGCTGCTTTGGCTCGTCGAGCTGGCTGACACCGTTCAGGTGTTCAACCTGTTTCGCTACATTACCTTCCGGACCGGCGCTGCGCTGTTCACCTCGGCAACGATCGTCTTCCTGTTCGGCCCGATGATCATCGCCTCGCTGCGCATTCGCCAGGGCAAGGGCCAGCCGATCCGCGCCGATGGTCCGCAGACCCATTTCAAGAAGGCCGGCACACCCACCATGGGCGGCCTGATGATCCTGGCCGGCATCGTCGGCAGCGCGCTGCTCTGGGCGGACCTCTCCAACGTCTATGTCGTCGCGACCCTGCTCGTGACGCTCGGCTTCGGTGCGATCGGCTTCTATGACGACTATCTCAAGGTCACCAAGCAGACCGACAAGGGCTTTTCCGGCAAGGCGCGTCTCGCCCTCGAATTCCTCATCGCGGGCGCCGCGACCTATTTCATGATGCGCGCCTCGCTTTCTGCCGGACCCCACGGCTCGACCTTTGGCTCCTCGATCGCCTTTCCGTTCGCCAAGGACCTGTTGCTCAATCTCGGTTTCTTCTTCGTGTTTTTCGGCGGCTTCGTCATTGTCGCAGCCGGAAACGCGGTGAACCTGACGGATGGTCTCGACGGTCTCGCCACCGTTCCGGTGATGATTTCCGCCGCCTCCTTCGGCGTCATCGCCTATCTTGCCGGTAACGCGGTCTTCTCCAACTACCTGCAGATCCATTTCGTGCCCGGCACGGGCGAGCTTGCCGTCGTTCTTGGCGCGGTCATCGGCGCCGGCCTCGGCTTCCTGTGGTTCAACGCGCCGCCCGCCGCCATCTTCATGGGCGATACCGGCTCGCTGGCGCTGGGTGGCCTGATCGGCACGGTGGCGGTTGCCACCAAGCACGAGATCGTCATGGCGATCATCGGCGGTCTCTTCGTTATCGAGACGCTGTCGGTCATCATCCAGGTCGGCTCGTTCAAGCTCACGGGCAAGCGCGTCTTCCTGATGGCGCCGATCCACCACCACTTCGAAAAGAAGGGCTGGACGGAAAGCCAGGTCGTCATCCGCTTCTGGATCATCGCCGTCGTGCTGGCGCTGGTCGGCCTCTCCACGCTCAAGCTGCGGTGAGGCCTCGATGATCCCCGTCACCTCGCTCAAGGGAAAGACCGTCGCGCTCTTCGGGCTCGGCGGCTCAGGCCTTGCGACGGCACTGGCGCTTGCCGCAGGCGGTGCAAATGTCACCGCGTGGGACGACAGCGCAGCGAGCGTCGAAAATGCCGCTGCTGCCGGTGTGAAGACCGGCGACCTGCGCAATCTCGACTGGACGGGCATTGATGCGCTGGTCTTGTCGCCCGGCGTGCCGCTTACCCATCCGAAGCCGCATTGGAGCGCCGATATCGCGCGCGCCGCCGGTGTCGAGGTGATCGGCGATGTCGAGCTTTTTGCGCGCGAACGTCGCGCACATGCGCCGGATTGCCCCTTCGTCGCCATTACCGGCACAAACGGCAAGTCGACCACCACCGCGCTGATCGCCCATATCCTCAAGGCGAGCGGTCGCGATACGCAGCTCGGCGGCAATATCGGCACCGCCGTGCTGACGCTCGATCCGCCGAAGGCCGGCCGCTTCTATGTGGTCGAGTGCTCGTCCTACCAGATCGACCTTGCGCCGACGCTGAACCCGTCGGCCGGCATCCTGTTGAACCTCACGCCCGACCATCTCGATCGCCATGGCTCCATGGAGCACTATGCCGACGTCAAGGAACGGCTGGTTGCCGCGAGCCGTACAGCCATCGTCGGCATCGACGATACGTTCTGCGGTCGGATTGCTGACCGCATCGAGCGGGCAGGCACGAAGGTCGTGCGCATCTCCAAGCGCACTGCGCTGGCCGATGGCATCTACGCCGAGGGAGCCCGCCTCATCCTGGCGCAGGCCGGCGCGACGCGCGAAATCGCCGACCTCTCGTCGATCCAGACGCTGCGCGGTAGCCACAATGCGCAGAATGCGGCCGCAGCCGTCGGCGCCTGCCTCGCGGTTGGCGTCAGCGAAACGGACATCCGCGCCGGCCTTGCCTCGTTCCCCGGCCTGAAGCATCGCATGCAGCCTGTCGGCCGCAAGGGCGATGCGCTCTTCGTCAATGATTCCAAGGCGACGAATGCGGAAGCCGCAGCACCGGCGCTGTCGAGCTTCGAGCGTATCTACTGGATCGCCGGCGGCGTTCCGAAGGAAGGCGGCATCTCGACGCTCGGCGAGTTCTTCCCGAGGATTGCCAAGGCCTACCTCATCGGCCAGGCAGCGCCCGAATTTGCGGCGACGCTCGGCGAAACGGTGCCCTTCGAGATGTCAGGCACGCTGGAGCGGGCCGTTCAGGACGCAGCGGCGGATGCCGGGAAGGATGGAACCGGCCCCGTTGCCGTTCTCCTGTCCCCGGCTTGCGCAAGCTTCGACCAGTACAAGAACTTTGAAGTCAGAGGCGATGCCTTCGTGAAGCATGTCGCGGCGCTGCCCGGCATGTCCATGCTGGTCGAGGTTTAGACGAGCGCGGTTCCGGCTCACGCATGCGGCGGTTTGCGCCCGGAACTGCAAGGAAACAGAGGAAAGAGACATGGTTAGTCGTGCCGAACGTGGTGCATTGGCGGACTGGTTCTGGACGATAGACCGGTTCTTCCTCGCAGCCTTCATCCTGCTGATGGGGTTGGGCTTCATGTTGTCCTTTGCGGCAAGCCCGCCGGTGGCCGAGCGCCTCGGCCTTGACAGCTTCCACTTCGTGAAGCGCCACGCAGTATTCCTGCTGCCGGCCATTGCCATCATGTTCGGCATCTCCTTCATGACGCCGCGGCAGGTGCGCCGCGCGGCGATGATCCTGCTGGTGATCTCGCTTGCGGCCATGGTGCTGGCGCTGTTCTTCGGCGTCGAGGTCAAGGGCTCCCGGCGCTGGATTTCGATCGGCAGCTTTTCCATCCAGCCCTCCGAGTTCATGAAGCCGGCCTTCGTCGTCATCTGCGCCTGGCTGTTTGCCGAGCATGCCCGCCAGCCGGAAATCCCCGGCAACCTCTTTGCCATCATCCTGTTCGGCATCGTCGCGGCCCTGCTCGTGGCCCAGCCCGACCTTGGTCAGACGATTCTCACGGCCGCCGTCTGGGGCGGCATGTTCTTCATGGCCGGCATGCCCTGGCTGTGGATCATCGTGCTCGGCGGTGCAGCCGTCGGCGGCCTGCTGACGGCCTATACGTTCCTGCCGCACGTGGCGGGCCGTATCGACAAGTTCATGACCGGCGAGGGCGACACGTTCCAGATGGATACCGCACGTGAAGCCATCATCCGCGGCTCCTGGTTCGGCCAGGGTCCGGGTGAAGGCACCGTCAAGCGTATCATCCCGGACAGCCATACCGACTTCATTTTCTCGGTCGCGGCGGAAGAGTTCGGCATTCTCTTCTGCATGGTCATCGTCATGATCTTCGCCTTCGTGGTGATGCGTGGCCTCAACCATGCCTTCAAGGAGCGCAACGATTTCACGCGCTTTGCCGTCGCCGGCCTAGTATTACAGCTTGGAACGCAGTCGATGATCAACATTGGCGTGAACCTCGAACTGCTGCCGGCCAAGGGCATGACGTTGCCGCTGATTTCCTATGGCGGTTCGTCGATGATCGCGATCTGTGTGACGGCCGGCTTCATCCTGGCGCTGACCCGCCATCGCCCGGAAAAGCGCGCCTCCGAGCGCAGCCTCTTCCGCGGTGGCATCATGGCGCCTGCCGAATAAGGGTTTCGAATGAACAAAGGCATCGTTCTTCTCGCCGCCGGTGGTACCGGCGGCCATCTCTTTCCCGCAGAGGCGCTGGCGCATGAGCTGAAAGCCGGCGGCTGGTCCGTGCATCTCGTCACCGACAGCCGTGCCGAGCGTTTTGCCGGCAAATTCCCGGCGGATGAAATCCATGTGGTTCCCTCCGCGACGATCGGCTCGAAGAACCCGGTCAGCGTCGCGCGGTCACTTTTCACGCTGTGGAAAGGCATTCGTGTTGCCCGCAAGCTGATGGCGCGGCTGAAGCCGAAGGTCGTCGTCGGTTTTGGTGGTTACCCCACAGTGCCGCCGCTCATTGCGGCAACCGGCATGGGCATCCCCTCGATGATCCACGAGCAGAACGCCGTGATGGGTCGCGCCAACAAGGCGCTCGCCAATCGCGTCAAGGCGATTGCCGGCGGCTTCCTGCCGGAAACCGGCGGACAATATGCGGCAAAGACCGTGACGACGGGCAACCCGGTACGTCCGGCCGTGCTTGAGGCCGCCAATATTGCCTACGAAGCCTCGTCGGAGGGCGAATTCCGCCTCGTCGTTTTCGGCGGCAGCCAGGGCGCGCAGTTCTTCTCCAAGGCCATCCCCTCGGCGATTGCCGCGATGGAGCCCGCTGACCGTGCGCGGCTGAAAATCACCCAGCAGGCGCGGCCGGAAGATAGCGACGAGGTCGTTCGCACCTATGCCGATCTCGGCATTCCCGCGGACGTTTCGCCCTTCTTCACCGACATGGCGTCCCGCATCGGCCATGCGCATCTGATCATAAGCCGTTCTGGTGCCTCGACCGTTTCCGAAGTCTCGGTGATCGGCCGCCCGGCCATCCTCGTGCCCTATCCCTATGCTCTGGATCATGACCAGGCGGCGAATGCCGCGGCACTGGCTTCGGGCGGTGGGGCGAAGGTGATCCCGCAGGCAGAGCTTTCGACGGAGCGTCTGGCGAAGATCGTTTCCAAGGCGATGCACGATCCTACGGGCATGGCGACCATGGCCGCGAATGCCAGAAAGGCGGGAAAACCGGATGCCGCGCGCTTGCTCGCCTTGATGGTTGAGGCTATTGCGGGCGGAAAGACGATCGCACAATTCAAGGGAGAACGACCATGAAGATGCCGCAGAGCATAGGCCTCGTTCATTTCATCGGCATTGGCGGCATCGGCATGAGCGGCATTGCCGAGGTGCTGCACAATCTCGGCCACAAGGTTCAGGGCTCCGATCAGGCAGACAGCGCCAATGTGCAGCGCCTGCGTGAAAAGGGCATCGAGGTCTTTGTCGGTCACACGGCAGAAAACCTGGGCGAGGCGGAAGTCGTGGTGGTCTCGACCGCCATCAAGAAGGACAATCCGGAGCTCATCGCGGCGCGCGAAAAGCTGCTGCCGGTCGTGCGCCGTGCCGAAATGCTCGCCGAACTGATGCGCTTTCGCAATGCGATTGCCATCGGCGGCACGCATGGCAAGACGACGACCACCTCGATGGTCGCGACGTTGCTCGAAGCTGGCGGCCTCGATCCGACGGTCATCAACGGCGGCATCATCAATGCCTACGGCACCAATGCCCGCATGGGCGAGGGCGAGTGGATGGTGGTGGAGGCCGACGAATCGGACGGCACCTTCCTGAAGCTGCCTGCCGATATCGCTGTCGTCACCAATATCGACCCCGAACATCTCGACCACTACGGTAACTTCGATGCCGTGCGCGCGGCCTTTCGCCAGTTCGTCGAGAACGTGCCGTTCTATGGTTTCGGCGTGATGTGCCTCGACCATCCGGAAGTGCAGGCGATGGTCAGCCGCATCGAGGACCGCAAGGTCATCACCTATGGCGAGAACCCGCAGGCCGACGTGCGTTTCGGCAATATCCGCATGGATGGCGCGACCTCCATCTTCGATGTGGAGATCCGCCGCCGCCGCACCGGCCAGGTGATCTCGATGAAAGACCTGCGCCTGCCGATGCCGGGCCGCCACAACGTCTCCAACGCGACGGCAGCCATCGCCGTCGCGCAGCGCCTCGGCATGTCGCCGGAGGCGATCGCCAAGGGGCTGGCGGGTTTTGCCGGCGTCAAGCGCCGCTTCACTTTGACCGGCACCTGGAACGGCGTCAGCGTCTATGACGATTACGGCCATCACCCGGTTGAGATCAAGGCCGTGCTGCGCGCAGCGCGCGAAGCGTGCGCGGGCCGAATCATCGCCGTCCACCAGCCGCATCGCTACAGCCGCGTCGCAAGCCTGTTCGAAGAATTCGCCGGCTGCTTCAACGATGCCGACACGATCCTGATTGCGCCGATCTATGCGGCGGGTGAGGATCCGATCGACGGCGTGACGGCGGAAGAGCTGGTTTCGCGCATCAAATCCGGCGGCCACCGCGACGCGCGCTTGCTGCCGTCGCCAGAAGCATTGGCCGGGATCGTCGCCGGCATTGCAAAGCCGGGTGACTTTGTGGTTCTCTTGGGGGCTGGCAGTATCACGTATTGGGCGCAGACGCTGCCGAAGGAACTGGCGGGCATTTCGGGGCAGGTGGCATGAAGCAGGTCGATGGTGAGAAACTTCTGGCGTCGTTGGGTGAAGGGATCAAGCAGGTCCGCGGGCGCCTGACGCCTGATGCGCCGATGGATCGCGTTACGTGGTTCCGGGCCGGTGGCCTCGCCGAGCTGATGTTCCATCCGCATGACGTCGATGACCTCGCCACATTCCTCAAAGTCGTGCCGGAAGACGTTCCGCTCACCGTTATCGGCGTCGGTTCAAACCTGCTGGTGCGTGATGGTGGCATTCCAGGCGTCGTGATTCGCCTGTCAGCCAAAGGGTTCGGCGATGTCGAACTCGTCGGCGAGAATCGCATCAAGGCCGGTGGCATCTGCCCGGACAAGAACATCGCCGCCATGGCGCTCGATCACGGCATTGCCGGCTTCGAGTTTTACTACGGCATTCCCGGCGCAATCGGCGGCGCATTGCGCATGAATGCCGGCGCCAACGGTGGCGAGACGAAGGATCTTGTCGTCGAGGTGCATGCCATCGACCGCAAGGGCAACCAGCTTGTGCTCTCCAATGCCGACATGGGCTACAGCTACCGCCAATCCACGGCCGCCAAGGACCTCATCTTCACCCATGCCGTCTTCCAGGGCGAGGCCGGCGACAAGATCGAGATTCGCGCCAAGATGGATGCGGTGCGCCAGCACCGCGAAACCGTCCAGCCGATCCGCGAGAAGACCGGCGGCTCGACCTTCAAGAACCCGGAAGGCCATTCTGCCTGGAAGCTGATCGACGAGGCCGGCTGCCGCGGCATGATGATCGGTGGCGCGCAGATGTCGCCAATGCATTGCAATTTCATGATCAACACCGGGCAGGCAACGGGCTACGAGCTCGAATATCTCGGTGAGACGGTGCGCAGCCGCGTGCTGGAGCATTCCGGCATCCTGCTGCAATGGGAAATCAAGCGTCTCGGCACTTTCATGCCGGGCTACCAGGTTAAGGAATTTCTGGGCCGCGCAACGGCCTGAACCATCGTCTTCTTGCTGGGGAGTTCGCGGGCGTCTCCGGACGTCGCGCCACTCCCTCTCCCCCATCAGGCAAGTTTCTCAAAAACTGTGTGAGATCGCGCCATCGCTGCGCGACGAAACCCTGCTGCGCGGGGTGGATGGGGTATTCATGTTCAAAAAACTCTCCGCCGAGTTCATCGGCACGTTCTGGCTGGTCTTTTGCGGCTGTGGCAGCGGCGTGCTGGCCGCTGCCCTTCCGGGGGCCGGCATCGGCCTTGTGGGCGTGTCCTTCGCCGCCGGCCTCGCGCTGATGGCCATGATCTATGCAATTGGCGGCATTTCCGGCGGGCACATGAACCCGGCTGTTTCCGTTGGCCTGGCGGTTGCCGGAAAATTTCCTGCCTCCAACATCCTGCCCTATGTGGCGGCGCAGGTTGCGGGAGCGACCGCGGCGGGGGCCATGCTCTATCTCGTTGCGTCCGGCACGGCGAATTTCCAGGCGGGCGGCTTCGCGTCGAACGGTTACGGCGACCTCTCTCCAGGCGGTTATTCGCTGACGGCGGGGTTTGTCACCGAAGTGGTGCTGATGGCGCTCTTCCTTTTCATCATTCTCGGCTCGACCCATCGTCGCGCACCAACGGACTTTGCCCCTGTTGTCATCGGCCTCAGCCTGACGGTGATCATACTCGTTTCGATCCCGATCACGAACACGTCCTTGAACCCGGCCCGCTCGACGGGCGTCGCGTTTTTTGCCGATACGGCGGCGCTGTCGCAACTCTGGCTGTTCTGGCTCGCCCCGACTCTTGGCGCCGTCATCGGTGCGCTGATCTGGAAGGTGGTCGGCGAAAACGATTGACCGGAGGCGTAAAGAGGCCGCCTCGCGGGAGGAAATCTGCCCTTTTATTTAGGGATTTCGCATGTTTAAAATTTCGTTCAGCCTCCATTCAAGGAAATTTAGAGCATGCTATGTTCGATCGCGCGATAGTTGCGCGACTCAGCCTCGCTCCAGCGGGGTTTTTGATCAGGGGGCATTCATGTTTAAAAAGCTTTCTGCCGAATTTCTCGGTACGTTCTGGCTCGTCTTCGGGGGTTGCGGCAGCGCCGTGCTCGCCGCCGGCTTCCCGGAACTCGGGATCGGTTTTCTCGGGGTCTCTTTTGCCTTCGGCCTGACCGTGCTCACCATGGCCTATACGGTCGGCGGCATTTCCGGCGGTCACTTCAATCCGGCCGTTTCCGTGGGCCTGACGGTCGCCGGGAAGTTCCCGGCATCGAGCCTCGTGCCCTACATCGTGGCGCAGGTCGTCGGCGCGATTGTGGCGGCTGCCGTGCTGTACCTGATTGCCTCCGGCAAGGCTGGTTTTCAGGCGGGTGGCTTCGCTTCGAACGGCTACGGTGAATTGTCGCCGGGCGGCTATTCGCTGACGGCGGCGCTCGTCGCCGAAGTGGTGCTGACGGCGTTCTTCCTCATCATCATCCTCGGTTCCACCCATGGCCGCGCTCCGGTCGGCTTCGCGCCGATCGCCATCGGTCTCGGCCTGACGCTGATCCATCTTGTGTCGATCCCGGTCACCAATACCTCGGTGAACCCGGCCCGCTCGACCGGTGTGGCGTTCTTTGCCGATACGGCAGCGCTCTCCCAGCTCTGGCTGTTCTGGGTTGCTCCGATCGTCGGCGCCGTCATCGGCGCTGTGATCTGGAAGGTCGTCGGCGAAGACGATTGATCTCTCCGCATAAAAAAACCCGCCGTGTTGCCACGGCGGGTTTTTGATTCGAGCCTTTGGGGGCTCAGACCTCGTCCTTGCCCGAAAGCAGGATGCAGACCAGCGTGATGGCCGCCGCAATGCCGAGATAGTAGCCGACAAAGGTCATGCCGTAGTTCGCCTGCAGCCATGTTGCAATATACGGCGCAAGCGACGCACCGAAGATACCGGCGAAGTTGAAGGTGATCGACGAGCCGGTGTAACGCACCTGGGTCGGGAAGGGGGCAGCGAGCGCCGTACCGATCAGACCGTAGGTCATGCCCATCAGCGCCATCGCGAGGATGACGAAGACGAAGATGGCCGTTTCGCCGCTGGTCATCAGGCCGGGTAGGAAGAACGAGAAGATGCCAATCAGGATCGTGGTGGCGATCAGCACTTCGCGGCGGCCGAATTTTTCGGCGAGCTTTCCGGCGATCGGGATGAAGATGCCGAACAGCACGGAACCCAGCAACTGCACTTCGAGCGCCTCGACGAACGGGATGCCGAGAACCTTGATGTTGTAGGACAGCAGATAGGCCGAACCGATATAGAACAGCACGAAGGTCGCAAGCGCCACGAACGTGCCGAGCACGAGGCTGCGCTTATGATTGCGGAAGAGTTCGACGACGGGCACGTCGACCCGTTCCTGCTTCTCTATGGCCTTCTGGAACGCCGGCGTTTCGGTGATCGACAGGCGAACCCAGAGACCGACCGCGATCAGGATGATCGATGCGACGAACGGCACGCGCCAGCCCCATGCCAGCAGCGATTCCTGCGGCATGACATGCAGCAGCAGCCAGAACACGCCGGAAGACAGGAAGAGACCGAGCGGTGCGCCGAGTTGCGGGAACATGCCGTACCAGCTGCGCTTGCCGGGCGGGGCATTTTCCGTGGCGAGCAGGACCGCGCCGCCCCATTCGCCACCCAGGCCGAAACCCTGGCCGAAGCGGCAAAGCGCCAGCAGCAGCGGCGCAAGCACGCCGATGGTTTCATAGGAGGGCAGGAGGCCGATGATGACGGTCGAGACACCCATGGTCAGGAGTGCCGCGACGAGTGTCGTCTTGCGGCCGACGCGGTCGCCATAGTGACCGAACACGATGGCGCCGAGCGGGCGGGCGAAGAAGGCGATGGAGAAGGTCGCGAAGGACGCGAGCAGTGCCGTCGTCGGATCGCTGTTCGGGAAAAACAGCGTCGGGAAGACCAGCACGGCGGCTGTTGCATAAACGTAGAAATCGAAGAATTCGATGGTCGTACCGACCAGGCTTGCAAAGAGAACGCGTGCCGGGGAGTTGAGCCCGGAACGGTTGGCATGCGGTGCGGTCGGCGACCCGGAGGCGAGTGTGTCACTCATCGGGGTGCCTTTCTGGTTTTCTTGTGCCGTCTTGGGAGGCAGCGGGCGTCTGATACGTCAACCTATCGGTCAATGAAACAACTAAAGTACGCGGATGGCCGAAAAATCGTATTTTTCGTGCTTGCCGCAAGGCCCGTCGTTTACTAACGCTGCGCCTCGGCGTTGCTGCCCGGATCGCGTATTCGAAATCGCTGAATTTCGCCGCTGCTCTTGCGCCAGCTGCAACTCTCTGATTCCAGAAGATGAATCGAAGTGTAGTTTGATTCGATACAGGGAAATTTGTCCTGCGGCGGATCAGGTTAATGAAAGTAAACGCTTCGTTAACCTTAATGGCGCTCTAGTGGTCCCATCTCGCTCGTCGAGTCGGACCGGTAAAGCAAATCAGGTCCGCGCAAGCGACGAGGGGCAGTGTGCGGAATACAGTTGGGGGTTCTATGAGCGTAAAGCATGTCGCGATGCTGATGGGTGGTTTTTCGTCGGAACGGCCGGTGAGCCTTTCGTCGGGGAATGCCTGCGCCGACGCGCTTGAGGCCGAGGGCTATCAGGTTACGCGTGTCGATGTCGGCCATGACATTGCCAGCGTGCTTGCCGAACTGAAGCCGGACGTCGCCTTCAATGCCCTGCATGGCCCCTTCGGTGAGGATGGCACGATCCAGGGCATCCTCGAATTTCTCGAGATCCCCTATACCCATTCCGGCGTGCTGGCTTCGGCGCTCGCCATGGACAAGGCGCAGGCGAAGATTATCGCCAAGGCTGCCGGCGTTCCGGTCGCCGAACAGCGCCTGATGAACCGATTCGATTTCACCTCGGCCCATCCGATGAAGCCGCCCTATGTGGTGAAGCCGGTACGCGAGGGCTCGTCGTTCGGCGTCGTCATGGTCAAGGAAGAGCAATCGCATCCGCCGCAGATCATCACGTCGTCTGAGTGGCGGTATGGCGACAGCGTCATGGTCGAGCGCTACATCTATGGCCGCGAACTGACCTGCGGCGTGATGGGTGATGTGGCGCTCGGTGTCACGGAAGTGGTGCCGCAAGGACACGCCTTCTACGACTATGACTCCAAATATGTGAAAGGCGGCTCGACGCACGTCATTCCGGCACAAATTTCACCAAATATTTACCAAAAAATACAAACACTCTCCCTCAAGGCGCATCAAGCGATCGGGTGCCGTGGCGTCAGCCGTTCCGACTTCCGCTACGACGATCGTTTCTCCGAGACTGGCGAGCTTGTATGGCTGGAGATCAACACCCAGCCCGGCATGACCCCTACCTCCCTGGTGCCCGAAATGGCCGTCCATGCCGGCCATTCGTTTGGTGAATTCTTGAGGTGGATGGTGGAGGACGCGTCGTGTTTGCGTTGAGCGCCAAGAAAAGCAGGCTGCGCCCCGTCGGGCTTCCGGAAACGGAAGCTGGCCGCGTGCTGCCGCGCCCGTTGCGTCGGATTGTCCGGTTCCTGGTCAGCCTTGCGGCCGGCCGCGTTCATATCGCGCGCCACTCGGGCAGCGTTGCGACTGTCCTGTTTCTCGGATCGACGGGCCTGTACGGCATGTCGCTCGGCGGCCATTCGCAGGACTTTGCGCAGGCTTCGACGACGGCGATCGGTTTTGCCATCGAGGACGTGAAGGTTTCCGGCAACCGTGAGACGTCGGAGATCGATATCCTCGAACGCCTCGGCCTCGACGGCACGACCTCGCTGGTCGCCCTCGACGTCAAGGAAGCACGCCAGAAGCTTTCGGATCTTCCCTGGGTGGAAGACGTTTCCGTCCGCAAGACCTATCCGGGCACCATCGAGATCGCGCTCAAGGAGCGTGAGGCCTTCGCCATCTGGCAGCATGGCACCGACCTGTCGCTGATCGAGAAGAACGGCAGCGTCATCGCGCCGCTGCGTGACAACAAATTCTCCAAGCTGCCACTGTTTGTCGGCCGCGATGCCGAAACTGCGGCAGCCGGTTTCGCCGACGAGTTCGACAACTGGCCGGAACTCAAGTCGCGAGTGAAGGCCTATATCCGGGTCGCCGGACGCCGCTGGGACCTGCGCCTCGACAATGGCATCGTCGTGAAGTTGCCCGAGTTGAACGTGCCGCGCGCCATGGATGTGCTGGCGACGCTTGAGGCGGAGCAGGGGCTTCTGGAGCGGGATATCGCGGCTGTCGATCTCCGGCTGGAGGATCGCACGACGGTCCGCCTGACGGAAGGCGCGCTCGAACGCCGCAATGCGGCGGTCGAGCAAAGGGCAAAGGACCTCAAGAAGGCAGCGAAGCGCACATGAGTATTTTTGGTTCGTCCCATTTCGGCCTGCCGCGCCTGAAGCCGCTTTCTTCCAAGCGGGCTCACGTCGTTTCGGTCCTCGACATCGGCTCGACCAAGGTCGTCTGCATGATCGGCCGGCTGACGCCGCGTGCCGAGAGCGAACTGCTGCCCGGCCGCACGCACAATGTCGACGTCATCGGCATCGGCCACCAGAAGTCGCGCGGCGTGAAGAACGGCGTCATCACCGATCTCGATGCCGTCGAGAGCGTGGTGCGCCTCGCCGTCGATGCCGCCGAGCGCATGGCCGGCCTCACCATTGAAAGCCTTATCGTCAACGTTTCCGCAGGCCGCCTGCAGAGCGACGTCTACACTGCGACCATCGGTCTCGGTGGCCAGGAAGTCGATGCCAACGACCTGCGCAAAGTGCTTGCCGTCGCCGGCCAGCAGTCGCTGCGTCAGGACCGCGCCATCCTCCATTCGCTGCCGACCGGTTTCTCGCTGGATGGCGAGCGCGGCATTCGCGATCCGCTTTCGATGTTCGGCGACGTGCTCGGCGTCGACATGCATGTGCTGACCGCCGAACGCGCGGCGTTGAAGAACCTCGAACTCTGCATCAACCGCGCGCATCTCTCTGTCGAGGGCATGGTCGCGACGCCCTATGCCAGCGGTCTCTCGGCGCTTGTCGACGACGAAGTCGAACTCGGCTGCGCCTGCATCGACATGGGTGGTGGTACGACGACGATTTCCGTCTTTGCGGAAGGCAAGCTGGTGCATTCCGATGCGATTTCGCTCGGCGGCCACCACGTCACCACCGACCTCGCGCGCGGTCTTTCGACCCGCATCGAGGACGCTGAACGCCTGAAGGTCGTGCACGGTTCTGCGCTGCCGAATGCCGTTGATGAACGCGATATCGTCACTGTCCCGCCGATCGGCGAAGACGACCGCGACCAGCCGACCCATGTGCCGCGCGCGCTGCTGTCGCGCATCGTGCGGTGCCGCATCGAAGAGACGCTCGAACTTATTCGCGACCGCATCCAGCGCTCCGGCTTCTCGCCGATCGTGGGCAAGCGGATCGTTCTGACGGGCGGCGGCAGCCAGTTGACCGGTCTGCCGGAAGTCGCCCGCCGTATCCTCGCCCGCAACGTCCGCATCGGCCGCCCGCTTGGTGTGTCCGGCCTGCCGACGGCGGCGAAGGGCCCGGCTTTTTCGACGGCAGTCGGCCTGATGATCTATCCGCAGGTCGCGGAATTGGAAGAACACGCTGTGCAGGGCGGCATGCTCTCGCAGTTGACAGGTGGCAACGGCCGCATAGCCCGCATGGGCCTGTGGTTGAAGGAAAGTTTCTGACGGGTTTTCCGGCGGCCAGCCGCCGGGAGAGACCGACATCTGAGTTTTGTGAATAGACCGGCTGGGCGAAGCGGCCGGAAACGAAAGGAACACGGGAATGACTATCAAGCTGCATAAGCCGGACATCACTGAGCTGAAGCCCCGCATCACCGTCTTCGGTGTCGGTGGCGGCGGCGGCAATGCTGTCAACAACATGATCACCGCTGGCCTCGAAGGCGTTGATTTCGTCGTCGCCAACACCGATGCCCAGGCGCTTTCCATGACCAAGTCGTCGCGTATCATCCAGATGGGTGTCGCGGTCACCGAAGGTCTTGGCGCTGGCTCGCAGCCGGAAGTCGGGCGTGCAGCCGCTGAAGAGTGCATCGACGAGATCATCGATCACCTGAACGGTACGCATATGTGCTTCGTCACCGCCGGCATGGGCGGCGGCACGGGTACGGGTGCCGCTCCGGTCGTCGCCCAGGCAGCTCGCAACAAGGGCATCCTGACCGTTGGCGTCGTCACCAAGCCGTTCCACTTCGAAGGCGGCCGCCGCATGCGGCTTGCCGAAGAAGGTATTCTGGAACTGCAGAAGTCGGTCGATACGCTGATCGTCATCCCGAACCAGAACCTCTTCCGCATCGCCAACGACAAGACCACCTTCGCCGACGCCTTTGCGATGGCCGACCAGGTGCTCTATTCGGGTGTTGCCTGCATCACCGACCTGATGGTCAAGGAAGGCCTCATCAACCTCGACTTCGCCGACGTTCGCTCGGTGATGCGCGAGATGGGCCGCGCCATGATGGGCACGGGCGAAGCTTCGGGCGAAGGCCGCGCAATGGCCGCCGCAGAAGCTGCAATCGCCAACCCGCTGCTCGATGAAACCTCGATGAAGGGTGCACAGGGCCTGCTGATCTCGATCACCGGTGGCCGTGACCTCACGCTCTTCGAAGTCGACGAAGCCGCAACCCGCATCCGCGAGGAAGTCGATCCGGACGCAAACATCATTCTCGGCGCAACCTTCGACGAAGAGCTTGAAGGCTTGATCCGCGTCTCCGTTGTTGCAACCGGCATCGACCGCGCGGCCTCGGAGGTGGCTGCACGTAATGCTGACTTTCGCAGCCAGAGCAAACCAATAATTCGCCCGTCCGCCGCCGTTCCGGTCCAGGCCGTGGCACCTGCTCCGCAGCCCGTCATGCAGCAGCCGATTGTTCAGCAGCCGGTCTTCGACCCGATTGCAGAAGCGATCCGCGCCTCGGAAGAAAACCTTGAGCGTGAGCTGGCCATTCCGGCAAGCCACCCGCTCCAGGCACAGCCGGTTGCGCAGGTTCAGGAAGAAGTCCGCCTGCAGAACCGCCTGTTCGCCGCTCCGGCCGAAACGCCGGTGGTCCAGCGTCAGGCTCCGGTGCAGCAGCAGCCCCAGCCGGCTCCGGTCATGCAGCAGCGCGTAGAACCTGCCGCTCCGATCATCCGTCAGGAGCCGCAGACCATGCGCATGCCGAAGATCGAGGACTTTCCTCCGGTCGTGAAGGCAGAGATCGACCACCGTTCGGCTCCGCAGCCGGTCGCACACCAGGAAGAGCGTGGTCCGATGGGCCTTCTGAAGCGCCTGACCTCGTCGCTCGGCCGTCACGAGGAAGCGCCGGCCGCCCAGGAAGCGGCACCTGCCGCCCAGCAGCAGCGCCGCCCGCTGTCGCCGGAAGCCAGCCTCTACGCACCGCGTCGTGGCCAGCTTGACGACCACGGCCGCGCCAATCCGCAGCCGCGTTCGCTCGGTGAGGACGACCAGCTGGAAATCCCGGCCTTCCTGCGTCGCCAGTCCAACTGACGCCACGCGAAACGGCCTTGTAACAGAATGCCCGGACCTTGGTTCGGGCATTTTCTATTTGCGGGTCTTTTCAATGGCTTGTAGATGGAGCGAAGCGTAACAAAGCGAAAGAAACAGTGATTTGTATGACACTGAGGGACCTACTACATTCAGTCTAGGCACAAGGGCCAGTCAGGATTCGGGTCACCGGCAACAGCCGGAGCATCAAATCACTCAGACTTTTGGGCGAACTTTGTCGGCGGACGCAGTGCGTCCGGCCAAGGGCTCCCTTGAGCTTTAGAATATGAATGTCGGCAATGAATGAGCCGACAGTAAGACGAGGCGAAAGCAGATGACGATGGGTACGCTCGGTTTCCAGACGACGATTTCCAGCCCGGTGACGATTGCCGGAACGGGCGTCCATTCCGGCGCGGCCGTATCGATCACCTTCAACCCGGCCGAAGCCGACAGCGGCATCGTCTTCCAGCGCCTGCACGATGACGGCACGGTCAGCGAATACCGCGCGGTCTCCTCGCAGGTCGGCAATACCGACCTCTGCACCGTGCTCGGCTTCTCCCCGGCAACGTCGATCGCCACGATCGAGCATGTGATGGCCGCGCTTTACGCGCTCGGCCTCGACAACGTGCTGATCGAAGTGCACGGCGCCGAAATGCCGATCATGGACGGAAGTGCTGCTCCCTTCATCGATGCCATCGACGAGGTGGGGCTTATCCCGCTTGCCGTAAAGCGTCGTTACATCCGAATCATCAAGCCGGTGCGCGTCGAAGCGGGGGCCTCCTGGGCGGAGTTCTCGCCCTATGACGGCACGCGCTTCGAAGTCGAGATCGATTTCGACTGCCCGCTGATCGGCCGGCAGTCGTGGAAGGGTGATTTGTCGCCCGCCACCTTCCGCAGCGAGCTTTCACGCGCACGCACCTTCGGCTTCATGCGGGATGTCGAGCGGCTCTGGGCTGCGGGCCTTGCGCTCGGTTCGTCGCTGGAGAACTCGGTCGTCATTTCCGATGACAACACCGTGATCAATGTCGAAGGCCTGCGTTACAGCAAGGACGAGTTCGCCCGTCACAAGACGCTCGATGCCGTGGGCGACCTGGCGCTTGCCGGCGCGCAGTTCATCGGCTGCTACCGCTCCTACCGCGGCGGCCACAAGATGAACGCCTATGCGCTGAAGGCGCTGCTGAGCGATCGCACGGCCTATGAAGTCGTCGAAGCCGCCGCACCGCGCTCGCGCGTCGGACAGCGAGAGCTGATCGCCGTCAACGCACCGGAATTCGCCCCCTGGTCTCTTTGAGGCTATTCAACATCTTTGTGCGTCATAAATGACGCGCGACGTTGTGGGGTCGTTTCTCCTGCTCCTTTCCAGGCATCTCCGCCATAAAAATGCGTTAATGCGCCGGCATGGCGTTGCGGTCTTCACATATTTGGAGATAAAACGCGGGGCGCATGTGCGGCCCGTCCGCATGGGGCGCCGTTGAACTGGGATTATCACATGGTTGTTGCAGGGTCTGTTGGTGTGAAGAAGACGGCGCGCATTGTCTATCTTACGCTTTTCGCTACGGCGTCGTCTGTCGTTCTTTCCGCGTGCCAGTCGGACCCGGACATCGATATTTCGAAACTGGCCGGCGAGAGCGAACCCGCTGATGTGCTTTACAATCAGGGTCTTGCCAACCTCAATTCCGGCAAGGTGACGGAAGCCAGCCGCAAGTTCGAGGCCGTCGATCGACAGCATCCGTTCTCGGAAGAAGCGCGCAAGGCACTCGTCATGTCGGCCTTCACGAATTATCGCCAGGGCCGCAACGAAGAGGCCATCACGGCCGGCAAGCGCTATCTCAATCTCTATCCGGGCTCCTCGGATGCTGCCTATGCGCAGTATATTATCGGCCTTGCCTACTGGAAGCAGATCCCGAGCGTGACGCAGGACCAGCGCACGTCGCAGCAGACGCTGGAAGCCATGCAGGCCGTCGTCGAAAAGTATCCCGAATCGGAATATGTCGAGGACGCGCAGACCAAGATCCGTTTTGCCCGCGACCAGCTCGCCGGCAAGGAAATGCAGGTCGGCCGCTACTATCTGGAACGCAAGGAATACATCGCCGCAGCGAGCCGCTTCCGCGTCGTCGTCGAAAAGTATCCGATGACCAACCAGATCGAGGAAGCTCTGGCACGCCTCGTCGAAACCTACTACGCCATGGGCGTGGACACCGAGGCGCAGACGGCTGCCGCGGTGCTCGGCCATAACTATCCCGACAGCCAGTGGTATGCCGACAGCTACAAGCTCCTTCAGTCGAAGGGTCTCGAGCCGCGCGAAAATTCGGGTTCCTGGATTTCGCGTGCCGGCAAGAGCCTGCTCGGCGCCTGACGCAAGAGATATGACAGGGCCATGCTGGCGCAGCTATCGATCCGCGATATCGTCCTGATCGAACGGCTTGATCTTGCTTTCGAGCCGGGTCTCTCCGTGTTGACGGGCGAGACCGGGGCTGGCAAATCCATCCTTCTCGACAGTCTTTCGCTCGCACTCGGCGGGCGCGGCGACGGGTCTCTCGTGCGCCACGGCATAGAGCGTGGCCAGGTGACGGCCGTTTTCGATGTGCCGATGAGCCATGCCGCCCGCGCGCTTTTGCGCGACAATGGCATTGATGACGACGGCGATCTGATTTTCCGCCGCCAGCAATCCGCCGACGGCCGAACCAAGGCCTTCGTCAACGACCAGCCGGTATCCGTGCAACTGATGCGGCAGGCCGGGCAGTTTCTCGTCGAAATCCACGGCCAGCATGACGACCGCGCGCTCGTCGATACCGATGCCCACCGCCTGCTACTTGATGCTTTCGGCGGCCTCGGCGAGGCGGCGGGGGACGTCGGCACGCTCTATCATCAGTGGAAAGATGCCGACCGCACGCTGCGCCGCCACCGGGACAAGGTGGAAGCCGCAGCCCGTGAGGCCGATTACCTGCGCTCCTCGGTCGAGGAACTAGAGGTGCTCTCGCCGCAGGACGGCGAGGAGGATACTCTGGCGGAAATCCGCGCCCGCATGATGAAGGCCGAGCGCATTGCCGGCGACATCAACGAGGCGAGCGAGTTCCTGAACGGCCATGCTTCGCCCGTGCCGCTGATCGCCGCGCTGGTCCGCCGCCTGGAGCGCAAGAGCCATGAGGCCCCGGGCCTTCTGGAGGAAACGGTTGAGTTGCTCGACGAGGCGCTGAACCAGCTTTCCAACGCCCAGATGGCCGTCGAGACCGCGCTGCGCAAGACGGAGTACGACCCTAAGGAGCTGGAGCGCACGGAAGAGCGTCTCTTTGCGCTTCGCGCCGCTGCCCGCAAGTATTCCGTTCCTGTAACCGGCCTGCCCGCACTTGCCGCCAAGATGATTACCGATCTCGCCGATCTCGACGCCGGCGAGGAAAGGCTGGTGCAGCTTCAGGCCCGGCTGAGCGAAGCGCGCCTCGCCTTCGAGATTGCTGCGCGCTCGCTTTCGGAAAAGCGCCACCACGCCGCCGATGCGCTTGCCGCAGCGGTGATGGCGGAACTGCCGGCGCTGAAGCTGGAGCGCGCTCGCTTCACCGTCCAGATCACCACCGATCCGAACGGCGGCGCGGAGGAGGGGATCGACACCGTCGAATTCCACGTCCAGACCAATCCCGGCACGCGGCCCGGTCCGATCATGAAGGTTGCCTCGGGCGGGGAACTGTCGCGCTTCCTGCTGGCGCTGAAGGTCGCGCTTGCCGATCGAGGCTCGGCCCCGACCCTCGTCTTCGACGAAATCGACACCGGCGTCGGCGGCGCGGTGGCCGATGCCATCGGCCAGCGGCTGAAGCGCCTGTCCTCCACCGTGCAGGTGCTCTCCGTTACCCACGCGCCGCAGGTTGCCGCGCGCGCCGCAACCCATCTCCTGATCTCCAAGGGGCCGGTCGAAGGCAGCGAGACGGTCGCCACCCGTGTCGCCCGCATGGACGATGGTGCACGCACGGAAGAGATCGCCCGCATGCTCGCCGGCGCGTCCGTGACGGACGAGGCGAGGGCGGCGGCGGCACGGCTGCTTTCCGGTGGTCTGTAAGCACCGTACGGCGCTCGCATCTTTTCTTTCGTCAGCTTTGCTCTAAAACCTGATGCGAATCCGGAGCATGTCATGGCGAACGCGAAAACCCCTGTCGAAAACCTGACCGAAGACGACGCCGCGGCAGAGCTGGCCTTTCTGGCGGCGGAGATCGCGCGCAATGACGAGCTCTATCATGGGCAGGATGCGCCGGAGATTTCAGATGCCGATTACGACGGGTTGAAGCGGCGCAACGAAGACATCGAGGCGCGGTTTCCGGCCCTCGTGCGCGACGATAGTCCCTCGCGCCGGGTAGGCTCTGCGCCGCTGCCGACTTTCGCGCCGATCACCCACTCCCGCCCGATGCTGTCGCTCGACAACACGTTCTCCGACGAGGACGTGCGGGATTTCGTCAATTCGGTCTACCGCTTCCTCGGCCGCCTGCCGGACGAATCGATCGCCTTCACCGCCGAGCCGAAGATCGACGGCCTTTCCATGTCGATCCGCTATGAAAACGGACGGCTGGTCAGCGCCGCGACGCGCGGCGACGGCACGACGGGCGAAAACGTTACGGCCAATGTCCAGACGATCAGCGAGATTCCGACCCGCCTACCGGCCGGTGCGCCGGCGGTCGTCGAGGTGCGCGGCGAAGTCTACATGGCCAAGAGCGACTTTCTGGCGCTCAACGAGAAGATGGCAGCGGAGGGCAAGCAGACCTACGTCAATCCGCGCAACACGGCCGCCGGCTCGCTGCGTCAGCTCGACGCCACGGTGACCGCCAGCCGCAAGCTGCGTTTCTTTGCCTATGCCTGGGGCGAGATGTCAGAAATGCCGGCGAACACGCAGTTCGGCATGATCGAGGTGCTGAAATCCTGGGGTTTCCCTGTCAATCCGATGACGCAGCGGCTGTCCCGCGTCGATGACATCATCGCGCATTACCGCGAGATCGGCCTTGCCCGTCCGGACCTCGACTATGATATCGACGGTGTCGTCTACAAGGTCGATGAACTGGCGCTTCAGGAGCGCCTCGGCTTCCGCTCCCGTTCGCCACGCTGGGCGACGGCGCACAAATTCCCGGCCGAACAGGCTTTCACGACGGTCGAGAAGATCGACATCCAGGTCGGCCGCACCGGCGCGCTGACACCTGTTGCGCGCCTGACGCCGGTTACGGTCGGCGGCGTGGTCGTCACCAACGCGACCCTGCACAATGCCGACTATATCGAAGGCATCGGCAACAGCGGCGAGCGCATTCGCGCGGAGGACCATGACATCCGCATCGGCGACACCATCATCGTGCAGCGCGCGGGCGATGTGATTCCGCAGGTGCTGGACGTGGTGATGGAAAAGCGGCCGGCGGAGACCGAGCGCTACCAGTTCCCGAAAACCTGCCCGGTCTGCGGCAGCCACGCCGTGCGCGAGCGCAACGAGAAGACGGGCCGGCTTGATTCCGTCACCCGCTGCACCGGCGGTTTCGTCTGCCGTGCGCAGGCCGTGGAGCATCTGAAGCACTTCGTCTCGCGCAACGCCTTCGACATCGAGGGGCTGGGCGCCAAGCAGATCGATTTCTTCTTCGAGGCGGAGGACCCGTCGCTCGCGGTGCGCACCGCGCCGGACATTTTCACGCTGGAGAAGCGGCAGGCCGATTCTCTGACCAAGCTCGAAAACATCGACGGCTTCGGCAAGGTCAGCGTGCGGAAACTCTATGATGCCATCGACGCCCGCCGCTCGATTGCGCTCAACCGCTTCATCTACGCTCTCGGCATCCGGCATGTCGGCGAAACGAACGCCAAGCTTTTGGCGCGCGCCTATGGCACTTACGCGGCCTTCGAGGAGGCGATGAAGGCTTCGGCGTCGCTGACGGGCGAAGCGTGGAATGAACTCAACAGCATCGACGGTATCGGCGAGGTCGTCGCCCGGGCGATGGTGGAGTTCTACAAGGAACCGCGCAATCTGGATGTGATGGCTCGGCTGCTTGAGGAAGTGACGCCGGAGGCCGCGGAGGCCGTTGTCGTGACCTCGAGCCCGGTCGTCGGCAAGACGGTGGTGTTCACCGGTTCGCTGGAAAAGATGACGCGCGACGAGGCGAAGGCGATGGCCGAGCGGCTGGGCGCCAAGGTGGCCGGCTCGGTTTCCAAGAAGACGGACCTCGTGGTGGCGGGGCCGGGAGCAGGCTCCAAGCTCGACAAGGCGAAGGAGTTCAATGTCGAGGTGATCGACGAGGACGGCTGGTTCGAGCTCATCAAGGGATCGTGACGGTGGAGCCGCGCACGAGGAAGCGTTCGTCGAAGGTCATCGGCACGCCCTCACCGGCATTGTAATCGACGGTCCCGCCGACATAGGCATGCATGTGCAGATGCGGTTCGGAGGAGTTGCCCGAATTGCCGACGCGGCCCAATGGTTGCCCCTGCGTGACGATCTCTCCGCCCGTAACGGCAATAGAGCCCTTCTCGAAATGCGCGAGCATGATGCGCGCCGTGCCGCAGGCGAGGATGATGTAATTGCCCGCCGGTTCCTCTGTATTCGTCTGCGAGATGCGGTTGTTTTCAACGCCGTCATGGGTGGAGATGGCGACGCCGGTGCACGGGCTCTTCACCTCCCGATCATAGACGACGTAGTCTGCGAGATTCTTCGGCATGAGGCCGCTGGCCCGGGCGCCGAACGCATTGAGCGCGACGATGTCGAGCGCGAAGCGCTGGCTCTGGTCGGCATGGTGATGGTTGATCGACGTCGTGCTGCCGCCCTGGCCGATATAGTAGGTGCCCGGGCCGAAGGGGAAGGCGAGGTTCACCGCTGTTTCCTGATAACCGTAGCCCGAGAGCGCCCGCGCAGTCAGTGCCAGAAAGAAGACCGCCATCGCCGCTGTGAAACCATGCGTGCGGAACAGCGAGGCGGACGTATCCCATTCGCGATTGCGGACGCGCAGGAAGGAGAGGCCAACGCAGGCTATGAAGGCGACCGGCAGGATGATCGCCAGCGTCGAACTCAGAAAATCCCAGCGGCCGATGACGGAGACGAAGGCGACGTAACAGGCGCCGTAAAACACCCGCATCGTCCAGCCCAGCCTGTCGGCCGGGCGTGGCAGCCAGAGCCAGACCAGGAAGAAGGCCGGCAAGAGGATCTGGGTGGTTAACAGGATGAGAACAGGCATTTCCATGGTACGAACCTTGCGGGATCAGCCATGTCCTCCTCACCGCTGGACACGGGCATTTTACCTTTGTTCAATCCGTGCCAGCGCAATTGGTTCCGCTTTCCGAGGCATCCTCCTCAGCTTCCCGTCGTTTCTAAGGATCAGTATAACCCGCAGCGTGGATATCGACGGTGCGGCCCGTCGGCGCGTTCCGGAAGAGGATGGCGCCGGTCGATTTGGATTCGGCTGCCACATAGTCGAAGACGACGTGGTTTTCCTCGACCACCTGATCGCCGTCCATCAATCGGCCGATGACGGTGACGGATGCGGCGGTGGTCGTCGCCGCGTTGTGGATGTCGAAGGCGACGCGATAGCCGGCGCCGGTCTTCTCCGTCGTCAGCACGGCGATCGTGAGGTCCGGCGGCGTTGCCTCGCGCGTAAAGGCTTCCCAGCCGATCCAGCCGAGCAGGCCGGCGACGAGGAGGGCGGAGACGATGCCCGTCAGCCATTCGATCCAGTGCGGATCGTGGCGTTCGCGATGGCGGCCCTGTTCGGATTTTGTCATGGTTGCCTCACAGGATCAGTCGCGCGGCCGCCGCGCCGAGTGCGGCGGGAAAGCCGAGCACGATGACGGACAGCATGATCTCGACGGCGGAACTGCCGCCGAGGCGCTCAAAAATCCAGAGCGTGAAAATGCTGATCGACAGCGCGATGACGTAGCCCGGCAGCGTGAAGCGCACGAAGGCGTGCCACCAGGGCGTTTCCGGCGACAGTTCATGCCCGCCGATGAAGGAAACCGCGTAGACGAAGCCGTGCATGAGAGCGATGGATAAGACGGCGACGACAAGCGCATGCCAGATCGTCATCTTGTATGCGAGCACCATCATTTCGTCGGTCGGAGCGATGTTGAGCGACAGGAAGAGCGCGCCAGCGGCCATCATCAGCAGTTCGCCATGATAGCGCGTCTCCTTCGCGTCGTCGCGATCCTGGTTGTCATGGCCGAGCTGGCTGCGGCCAAGCATGGCGCCGATACTGGCAGGCACCGATTGCAGCGCGACCTTTCCGATGAGTTCGCTCGCCGGCATGCCGCCGCGCAGGAGGCCGAGCGCTGTCAGAACCACGAGGCTGGTAACGATGCCGATTCCATAGGCGATGATCGCGTCGCGGACCGCTTCGCGCCATGTAAACGTCTCCTCGAAGCCGATACGACGGGCGAGCAGGATGAGCAAGGGGATGTTGAGGATGAGCAGAAACAGCAGGCGTTCGCGTGCCATGGAGAAGCCGAGATACCACATTTCCATGGTCAACAGCATGGGCAGCGCCAGGAAAAGCGCGCCGGCAACACCTCGGCCGAGGCCGGTCACGAAGCGGTTGAATTCGTCCTTGCCATCGGCCGGTCTGTCGCCGATGGCGCGCGTCGCATCGCGTGCCATGAAATCCCCCCGCAGAAGCGCGAGGGTAACGTGGCGCGGAGATTAAAGTTCCGCGCCACTCTGATTGTCAGAAGCGGTCCGGCTTCTTGGTCTTGGGCTTTTTCGGCCCGCCTTCCGGCTTGGCGAATTTTTCGCCCGGCTTGCCCTTGAAGGGCTTTGCGCCGGCATAGGGCTTTGCGCCGGCATAGGGCTTTGCGGGCTTCTTGGCGCTGTCGTCGCGATCCTTCCAGTGCGGCTTTGCTGCCGCTGCACCTTCCGGCTTGTCGCCGTCACGCTTCTTCTCAAAGTGGGGCTTCTTGTCGAAACCGGCCTTCTTTTCGAATTCGCCCTTGGGCTTCCAGTCGGCGCGGCGCTCCTCGCTGCGGACCGGCTTGTCGTAGCGCTGTGCCTTTTCGCCCGGCGTGCGGCTATAGGGCTGCGGCGCGAGATCGGGCTGGCCTTCCAGCCTGGTCACGCGGATGCCGCGCTCCAGCATGCTGGTCGGGCCGAGTGCGCCGAGGAAGCCATCGGCGGCATCGGCGGAGATCTCGACAAAGGTCTCCTCCGGCTGCATCTTGATCGCGCCGATCTCGTTCTTGGTGATGTTGCCGTTGCGGCAGAGCATCGGGATCAGCCAGCGCGGTTCGGCGCGCTGCTTGCGGCCGACCGAAACGGAGACCCAGACGCTGGAGCCGAAGCTGTCACGCGGGCGCTTGGTTTCCGTCGGAATGAAGTCGTTGCTGCGCTCGCGCGGTTTGCGCTGCTCAAGCGAGACTTCGATCAGGTCTTCCGGGGCCGAACGGCCCGCCTTGAAGTATCGGGCGACGGCGGCGGCGAGCTGCTTTGCATCGAAGCGCGCGACGAGGGCGTCGATGGTTTCGATCTCGTCGTCGCTGATCTTTTCCGTCAGCATCGGGTCGGCGAGCAGGCGCTCGTCGTCGCGGCGCAGGATGTCTTCGGCCGACGGCGGCTTTGCCCAGTCTGCCTTGAGGTTTGCGATCTGGAGCAGGCGTTCGGCCTTGCGGCGGGCGCTGAGCGGCACGATGAGGGCGCTGACGCCCTTGCGGCCGGCGCGGCCCGTACGGCCGGAGCGGTGCAGCAGCGTATCCGGATTGGTCGGCAGGTCCGCATGCACGACGAGTTCAAGGTTCGGCAGGTCGATACCGCGTGCGGCGACGTCGGTCGCGATGCAGACGCGGGCGCGGCCGTCGCGCATCGCCTGGAGCGCGTGGGTGCGCTCGTTCTGGCTGAGTTCGCCGGAAAGGGCGACAACCGAGAAGCCGCGATTGTTGAAGCGCGCCGTCAGGTGGTTCACGGCCGCACGGGTGGAGCAGAAGACGATGGCATTCTGCGCATCGTAGAAACGCAGCACGTTGATGATGGCGTTCTCGCGGTCGGCCGGGGCGGCGAGCAGCGCGCGGTACTCGATGTCGACATGCTGTTCGCGCTCGGCGGCCGTCGCGATGCGCATGGCGTCGCGCTGGTAGTTTTTCGCAAGCGCTGCAATTTCCTTCGGCACGGTGGCCGAGAACATCAGCGTGCGGCGGTCTTCGGGGGCTGCTTCGAGGATGAATTCGAGGTCTTCGCGGAAGCCGAGGTCGAGCATCTCGTCGGCCTCGTCGAGCACGACGGCACGAATGGCGCTGAGATCGAGATTGCCGCGCGTGATATGGTCGCGAAGGCGGCCCGGCGTGCCGACGATGATGTGGGTGCCGCGTTCGAGCGAACGGCGCTCGTTGCGCACGTCCATGCCGCCAACGCAGGAGGCGATGATGGCGCCGGTCATCTCGTAGAGCCATTCCAGCTCGCGCTTGACCTGCATGGCAAGCTCGCGGGTCGGCGCGATGACGAGGGCAAGCGGGCTTGCAGCGCGATCGAAGCGCTCCTCGCCCTCAAGCAGTGTCGGGGCAATGGCGAGGCCGAAGGCGACGGTCTTGCCGGAACCGGTCTGCGCGGACACCAGCGCATCGGTATTCCCGATCTTTGGATCGGAGACGGCGATCTGAACCGGCGTCAAAGTTGTATAGCCGCGTTTGTCCAACGCCTTTGCCATCGCCGGAGCGAGGCCTGCAAAACTCGTCATATGGGGTCTTTCGGAATTCGGGTTCCGCGGCGATCTGGCGCCGCACTCTGCGCCCGTTCGTATCGGGTGTGCTGACGCGCTCTCTACTCGGGATTGGGCGAAATGTACAGTGCGCAAAATGCAAAGCTGCCCAGCCGGTTAAGCGTTGGGCGACAAAACCGTTTGCCGATTGTCTTTTTGCGCTGCACAAGATAGAAAACGGCGCCCCTTGAGACGGTCCGCAGAGACCGCGTGGGTGGCATCGCCAGCGGGAGAGGGCGAGAGTGAGGAGGAGCCGTCGATGCAGACTTTCACCACCATCGCGGATTTGCGCGCGGCGTTGGCGCCGCACCGGCTCGACGGCCGCACGATCGGCCTTGTGCCCACCATGGGCTATCTTCATGTCGGCCATATGGAGCTTGCCCGCCGGGCGCGCGCCGACAACGACATCGTCGTCGCCACCATTTTCGTCAATCCGCTGCAGTTCGGCCAGAACGAGGACCTTGCGCGGTATCCGCGCGATCTCGCCCGCGACCAGGCGATGCTGGAAGCGGAAGGCGTGCACTATCTCTTCGCTCCCGGCGTCGAGGACATGTATCCGCGGCCCATGGAAACGGTGGTGGACGTGCCGACGCTTGGCGCCGAGCTGGAAGGTTCCGTGCGCCCCGGCCATTTTGCCGGCGTCGCGACGGTCGTCACCAAGCTTTTCAACATTGCCGGGCCGGACCGCGCCTATTTCGGCGAGAAGGATTTCCAGCAGCTCACCATCATCCGCCGCATGGTCGCAGACCTCGCCCAGCCCGTCGAGGTGATCGGCGTGCCGACGGTGCGCGAGGCGGACGGGCTCGCCTGTTCCTCGCGCAATATCTATCTCTCGGCCGAAGAGCGGGCCGCCGCTGCCATCGTGCCGCGTGCACTGGACGAGGCCGCACGGTTGATCGCGGCGGGCGAAACCGATGCGAAGGCGCTGGAGGAGGGCGTAACCGCCTTCATCCGCTCCGAGCCGCTGGCCAGGCCGGAAGTGGTCGCCATCCGCGATCCGGAAACGCTGGCCGAAATCGACACGATCGGCGAAAAGCCGGTTCTTTTGTTGCTTTTCGTGCGCTTTGGGGGCACGAAACTCCTCGACAACCGGGTCATCGACCCAAAAAACGTGAAAACTGCAAAGGTAGCGTGACATGAGCGTACACACCGCGAAACGCCGTCTGGCGCCGTCCGACATCAAGGCCCTCAAGGGTGAACGTCCCATCGTCAGCCTCACCGCCTATACGACGCCGGTTGCCAAGCTCATGGACCCGCATGTCGATTTCATGCTGGTCGGTGACAGCCTCGGCATGGTGCTCTACGGCCTCGATTCGACCGTTGGCGTGACGATCGAGATGATGATCGCGCATGGCCAGGCCGTCATGCGCGGTTCGTCCAACGCCTGCGTCGTCGTCGACCTGCCGTTCGGCTCCTACCAGACGTCGAAGGAACAGGCCTTCACCACGGCCGCCCGCGTGTTGAAGGAAACCGGCTGTTCTGCGATCAAGCTGGAAGGCGGCGCGGAAATGGCCGAGACGGTCGATTTCCTGACCCAGCGTGGCATTCCGGTTCTGGGCCATGTCGGCCTCATGCCGCAGCTCATCAACACGACCGGCGGCTATCGCTCGCTCGGCCGCAATGACAAGGAAGCCGAAAAGATCCGCCGGGATGCCGCCGCCATCGACGATGCCGGCGCCTTCGCCATCGTCATCGAAGGCACGGTCGAGCCTTTGGCACGCGAGATCACCGGCAACGTCAAGGCGCCGACCATCGGCATCGGCGCATCGCCGGCCTGTGACGGCCAGGTGCTGGTGGTGGACGACGTGCTCGGCATCTTCACGGATTTCAAGCCGCGTTTCGTCAAGCATTTCGCCAATCTGGCGCCCGTGATGAGCGAAGCCTTCGCGACCTATGCCGAAGAGGTGAAGGCACGCAGCTTCCCGGGGCCGGAGCACACGTTCCAGCTCAAGAAGGGCTGATCATCGATCAGCGTCAGGCGACGACCGGCGCTGATTGATCAACGAAACTGAACGGTCCATCAGCCATATTGGTTTGCCGGTGGACCGTTGCTGCTCTATGGCTGCGCCGTTGCAACACAGAGCAGACCCATGACCCCCGCCACCAAAGATGAAATCCGCGACGCCTTTCGGCGTGGCATTGCCGTTGCGATTGCAGCGGCGCCGTTTGCCGTGCTGTTCGGCGCGGTCGCCGTCGACAACGGGCTGAGCATCGCCGAAGCGGCGCTGATGAGCGCCACGCTCTATGCTGGCGCGAGCCAGCTCGTCGGTGTCGAACTCTTCAACCACAACGTTGCGCCATGGCTGGTGGTGCTGTCGATCTTCGCGGTCAATTTCCGGCATGTGCTCTATTCGGCGGCCATTGCCGCCCATATCCGCCACCTGACTTTCTGGCAGAAGGCGACCTCGCTGTTTCTGCTCACCGACCCGCAGTTCGCCGAAACCGAGCGCCGCGCCGATGCGGGCATCCGCGTCAGCTATGTCTGGTCCATGGTGCTCGGCCTTAGCGTCTATGTGCCGTGGCTGTGCCTGACGATCGTCGGCGGCTTCCTCGGCAACCTGATCGGCGACCCGAAGGCGATCGGCATCGACGTGCTGCTGCCGATCTATTTCATGGGTCTCGTGCTCGGCTTCCGCAGCCGGGCAAACTGGCTGCCGGTGGTGATCGCGTCGGCGGCGGGCTCTATTCTTGCCATGCACTTTGTCGGCTCGCCCTGGCATGTCAGCCTCGGCGCGCTCGCCGGTGTCGTCGTGGCTGCTCTCATGCCGCTCGACGGCAAGGAGAATGAAACACCGGTCGGCAAGACGGCAGAAGGGGAGGCGTGAAAATGGAAAACATGTTCCACATGCAGACGCTCCTGATCATCGCGGCCGGAGCGATCGCGACTTACCTGACCCGCGTGGGCGGCTATGTCTTCATCACGCGCATGAAGCGCATTCCGCCCCGGGCGGAAGCGGCGCTGAACGCCGTCCCGGCGGCCGTGCTCACCACGCTGGTTGCGCCGGCTGCCGTAACGGGTGGACTCGACGTGAGCCTGACGATGGCGATCGCCCTGCTTGTCGGGCTGCGCCTTTCGCTCCTGCCGATGCTGGGCATCGGCTGGATCGTCGTCATGGTCCTGCGTCACTTCATCGGCTGATCGGCGCAGTCGCCTTTTCGAGCCAGGTTTTCGTTGCGTCATCCGACAGCAGCGGCAGCAGCTTTTCACGCGTTTGCGCGTGATAGGCGTTGAGCCAGGCAAGTTCCTCGTCCGTCAGGAGCGCCGTCAGAATGAGGCGGCGGTCGATCGGGCAGAAGGTCAACGTTTCGAAGCTCGCCATATCGATGTCGCCACCCTCCACCGGGGCGGCTGGCAGAACGTGGATCAGGTTCTCGATGCGAATGCCGAAGGCGCCCGGGCGGTAATAGCCCGGCTCGTTCGAGAGGATCATGCCTTCGAGCAGCTCCTGCGTCGAAAGCCGTGAAATGCGCTGCGGGCCCTCATGCACGGAAAGATAGGAGCCGACGCCGTGGCCGGTGCCGTGGGCGTAATCGGCCCCTGCCTTCCAGAGCGCGATGCGGGCGAGCGGATCGAGGTCGCAGCCGCGCGTGCCCTTGGGGAAGCGCGCCGTGCTGATGGCGATCATGCCCTTCAGCACCAGCGTGAAGAAGCGCTTCTGCTCCTCCGGCACCGCGCCGATGGCGACCGTGCGGGTGATGTCCGTCGTGCCGTTGATATATTGCGCGCCGGAATCGATGAGGAACATCGTGCCGGGCTCGATGGTCGCATCGCTATCGGTCGTCACGCGGTAATGCATGATGGCGGCATGGGCGCCGGCGCCGGCGATGCTGTCGAAGGACACGTCCTTCAGTGGGTTCTGCTGGCGCTCGCCGACGCTGCGGCGAACCTCTTCCAGCTTCTTCGTGACGGCTATCTCGGTCTGCGAACCGGGTGTCGTGCTGTCGAGCCATGCCAGGAACTCGACCATCGCCGCGCCGTCCTGAAGGTGGGCGCGGGCAGAGCCCTGAAGCTCCACGGCGTTCTTGCAGGCACGGGGCAGGCGGGCCGGATCGATGGCTTCCACCAGCGTGCCGCCCTTGGCACGTACGATCTCGGCGAGCGCAAAGGGAGCCTGGTCGGGGTCGATGAGGATGCGCTTGCCCGCGGCCGCCAGCGCGGCAATGCGCTCGTCGAACTGCGATGGCGGCACGAGGTCGGCAAGCTGGGTGAGATAGGCTTCCTGTTCGATGCCGGTCTTGCGCTTGTCGAGGAAGAGGAGCGGCCGGCCGTCTGCCGGGATGATGGCGCGGGCGAGCGGATGCGGCGTGTGAGGCACGTCGCCGCCGCGGATGTTGAAGATCCAGGCGATCGAGGAGGGGTCGGTGACGGCGAGGACATCGGCGTCAGCGACAGTCGTCGCTTCAGCCATCCTCACCAGCTTGTCCCTGGCGAGTTCGCCGGCCTGGTCGATGGCCTGGATGGCGACGCGGCCGAGTGGTTCGGCCGGACGGTCGGTCCAGATGCGGTCGAGCGGATTGTGAGGCAGCAAGACGAGTGCGCCACCGACGCCTGACAGCGCCTTTTCCAGCCGTCGGACTTCCGCGCCGGTGTGCAGCCATGGGTCGACGCCGAGCCTGAAACCCTTCGGCGCGTGGTTCTGCAGCCAGAGATGCGGCGGCTCGCCGACAAGGTCTCCGCCGGTAAAGACGCTGCCGTCCACCTGCTCGACTAATTGCGTCACATAGCGGCCATCGACAAAAACAACCGCCTGATTGCGCATGACGAGTGCCACGCCCGCCGAGCCCGTGAAGCCGGTCAGCCAGGACAGGCGCTCGGCGGACGCCGGCACATATTCGCCCTGGTATTCGTCGGCGCGCGGCACGAGAAAGCCGTCAATGCCGAGAACATCGAATGCGGCGCGCAGCGCGTCTACGCGCTCGCGGCCGAACTGGGGCGTGGATTTGACGTCGAAACTCTGGAACATGGGAAGGCTTTCGATGAGGCTATGAATCGTGAAGGCAACTTAGCCCATCGGCCCTTCACGTCAAAGGCGGGAGAGGTAACGTTCCAGCAGTCTGGGGAAGGGGAAAGAGGTCTGGAATTGGACTTATGCAGATTGTGCATGGCACCCATGTGCCAAAAAGGCTTTCTCGAATTTCGGAATCGATTATAAGCGGCGCCAACGAAGCGAACGTAAAGCGCGCTTCAAGCGAAACGAAGTGAACCTTCCTCCAGTCCTTCGAATCGCAAACAGCTAGGTGTTCCGATCAGGCGTCTTGCCGGTCACTCCTCCTCCCTCCTCCGGGAAGGCGCTCGGAACACATAGGCCCGCTTGAGCGCTCCTCCTCCTCAAGCTCGCGGGCAGGTCGGCTTGCCGACCATAGGCGGTGCCTCTGGCACCGCCTTTTATTTTGTCCGCTTTTCTGACGCTTGACAGCGGGATGTGACCATCCCGCTGTCGTGGCGTGCCTTAGCGTCTGTTGTCGAGGTGGATCGTCACCCAGCCGTTGCGCCAGATGGTGTGCACATGGCGCAGGCCCGCGCCGTTATAGGCGGCCAGCACCTTCCAGCGCTGCGAGGCGAGGATGCCCGACAGGATGACGTCGCCACCTGGTGCGAGCTGGGCGGCAAGCTGCGGTGCCATGCGCATCAGCGGGCGGGCGAGGATGTTGGCGATGATGAGATCGAACGGGCCGTGGCGGCGGAAGGCGGTGGAATGGAAGCCGGGTGCGGTTTCCAGCGTGACGCCGGCGGCAATTCCGTTGAGGCGCACGTTTTCGCGCGCGACGCGGGTGGCGATCGGGTCAATGTCCGTGGCGAGAACCCGAGCGGGTGCGAGCTTGCGTGCGGCGATCGCCAGCACGCCGCTGCCTGTCCCAAGGTCAAGCACGCGTTTGACTCTGCGCGACCGCATGACGCTGAAGATCACCTCCAGGCAGCCCGCCGTCGTGCCGTGATGGCCGGTACCGAAAGCCTGCCCGGCTTCGATCTCGATGGCGATTTCACCGGGGCGGGCGGTGCCGCGGTCGTGCGAGCCATGTACGATGAAACGGCCGGCACGCACGGGCTTCAGGCCCTCCAGCGACTTGGCGATCCAGTCGATATCCGGCAGCACCTCGCGCTGGATCTCCGCATTGGGGAAATCCGTGGCGAGCAGCGCGGCGAAGCGGTCATGGATCTCCGCCTCGTCTTGCCGGAACATGTAGACGGAGGCTTCCCAGATATCGTTTTTCTCGTCGACCTCCATCGTCGCGATGGCGTAGCCTTCTTCTTCGAAGGCGTCGCTCATCAGCGAAAGCGCGATCTCGGAGCGCTTCTCGGTCGTGGAGATATAGAGGCGGATTTCGGCCACGGCTCGGGTCCCTGTTGTTTCAGGTCCGCCTAGCATGTCCGAAAGCCGAGGGCAAAGGCGGATTGCCCGCCTTCATGCTTATCTGCCTTGGCGCTTATCGCTTGATCAGGTTGGCAAGCTTCTCTTCGGCAACCTCGGCGTTCTCGCCATAGGCGATCGTGCCGATGAAGCGGCCGTCGGCGTCGAGCAGGAAGACGGAGGCCGAGTGATCCATCGTATAGTCGCCGTCGGGCTTCTTCTCGTCGAGCGGCACCTTGCGATAGTACACGCGAAAACCCTTGGCCATTTCCAGGACCTTGTCCGGCGCGCCGGAAATGCCGGTGATGCGCTTCGACACGTTGCCGACATATTGGCCGATGAGTTCCGGCGTGTCGCGTTCCGGATCGACGGTCACGAAATAGGCCTGGAGCTTGGAGCCGTCAGGATCGACCTTGGCGAGCCAGCCGTCGAGTTCGAACAGCGTCGTCGGGCAGACTTCCGGGCAATGGGTGAAGCCGAAGAACAGGGCGGTCGGCTTGCCGGTAAACGCCTTCTCGGTGATCGGCTTGCCGTCCTGTGCAACGAGCTCGAAGGGCACGCCGAACGGGCCGCCGGCGACCTGATCCTTGGTCTGGGTCATTTCCAGGGTCAGCCAGCCGAGCAGGGCCGCAACAAGGGCGACAGCGATCCAGAGTACGAGGCGCAGGGTCTTCATGGTGATCCTTCGAGAGCACGATGCGGCTATCGCCGCTTGCCGGTTTCATAGTCCTTCGTTTCGGGTCGCGCAAACGCGCCAATTGCCGCAATGGGAAGGAAGCCGGCCGGCTCGCGGGATTGTGATCAGAAGCACCAGGACATGCCGGACTCGGCAAGGCTCAGGAAAATCGCCGGACCGTGCTCCAGCCAGCCGGCAAAGGCTGCTTTGGCCGCCAGAACGCCGAGGCCGAGCGCAATCAGCGCGGCGAGCAAGGTTGTATATCGGCGGCGTTTGTCCATGCGACGAGCCTAGCATGAAACGACTGGTTTTGGAACCGGGGCTGCCTCCCGCAACGCCAGGTATTCCGGCGCCGCAGAATTCATCAAATTTTGCTAAAATGCGAGTTTCAGCGTGCCCTCTTTAGGTTTTGTTTAATCTCTCTTTGTCACGGTCCCAATACGCGCAAGGGCCGGAATCGGCTCACCGGGCATGATGTCCGCCGACCGGGGGAGACGGCGAGAAGCGTATTTCACCCAGGATCCAGAAGGGATGCCGCGGCGAGGGCCGGGCTCGATCGGGCGAACCGCATCATGTCTCACGAAAATACAGCAAAGCGCAGGACCCTTTCCGTCAGTTCCCGTCTCGCAACGCTCGGCGCAGCCGCCTTCGTCGGCTTCGGCACGATGCTTGCGGCCGGGTGGCACGGCGGCACGACGATCCGCGACGCCTCCGAGGCCGCCGTCGGCATTCAGAACAAGGTCGACATCGTTCAGGCCATGCGGCTGGCGAATGTCGATCTCGTCCTGGTCGCGATGGACAGCATCATCGACCGCGAGGAAAAGGCCATCCAGCCGGAGCGGCTGAAGATCATCGAAGACTCTCTGAAAACGCTGAAGGAGGGTGCAGGCCCTGCCAAGGCGCTGGCTGCCGAACTTGGCAAGCCGAACATGCTCGATTCGCTCGAGGGGGATCTGCAACTGATCGAGAAGGCGATTTCCGTCGATCTCAAGAAGATGGTCGAAGACGGTGCGCCGTTTGAGGCCTTCTCAGCGCTCGACGACGCCATCGACGGTGGCGGCGAGCGTGTTACGGCAACATTGGGCGCGCTTGCCGGGGAAGGTTCGGGGCTGCTCGAAGCGCGCGTCAACGATGCGCAGCTCGCGTCCGCGCAGTCCCTCCAATACCAGATTGGCATCGGCCTCCTCGGCATGATTACGCTGCTTGGCCTGATCCTCTATCACGGCAAGAAACTGCGCGACGGCATCTTCGCCGTTCGCGACAGCATGAAGCGCATCCTTTCCGGCGACGTGAACACGCCAGTCGCTGCGACAGAACGGGGCGACGAGATCGGCGAGATGGCCCGATCGGCAGAAGCCTTCCGCGAGGCCGCCGTGGAAAAGCGTCAACTGGAACAGGCGAACGAAGACAGCCGCGCCCGCATCGAAACCGAACGGCACGGTCGCGAGACCGCGGCCCATGAGGACGAGCGGCAGGTGCGCGTGGCCGTCGAAGCGCTCGGTCGCGGCCTTAACCGTCTGTCCGAAGGCGACCTGACGGTCGCACTGCTCGATCCATTCCGCGCCGATCTCGAAAAGCTGCGCAGCGACTTCAACAACACCGTCGAACGCCTGCGCAACGTCATGGCCGATGTGAAGGACAATACGGGTTCCATCCAGTCGAACAGCGGCCAGATGCGTGCTGCCGCAGACGATCTGGCAAAACGGACGGAGCAACAGGCGGCCTCGCTGGAGGAGACCTCCGCCGCACTCGAAGAGATCATGACGACCGTGCGCACGGCGACCGTCCGCGCCGAAGAGGCCGGCCAGATGATCGATTCCACCAAGGCAAGTGCGGTGGAATCCGAACGCATCGTCAGCGACGCCATGTCGGCGATGGAGCGCATCGAAGGTGCCTCCAGCGAAATCGGCAAGATCATCAACGTCATCGACGAAATCGCCTTCCAGACCAACCTGCTTGCGCTCAATGCCGGTGTCGAAGCGGCACGGGCAGGGGAGGCCGGCAAGGGCTTTGCCGTCGTGGCCCAGGAGGTTCGCGAACTTGCCCAGCGGGCCGCCGGTGCCGCCAAGGACATCAAGAGCCTCATCACCCGCTCTTCGGAAGAGGTGAAGACCGGCTCGCGCCTCGTGCAGGCGACTGGCCAGTCGCTCGGCCGCATCGGCGGCGATGTGGTCCGCATCCACGAGCACATGGCTTCCATCGTTACCGCTGCCCGCGAACAGGCGAGCGGCCTCCAGGAAATCAACGTCGCCGTCAACCAGATGGACCATGTCACGCAGCAGAACGCCGCGATGGTCGAACAGTCGAATGCCGTAAGCCATACGCTGGCCCAGGACGCGGAAAACCTTACCCGTCTCGTCGGCCAGTTCCAGATCCACGAGGGCGTGCGCGCCTCCGTCGGTAGCCCGAGGGCGGCCTCCGCCGCCTCCCGTCCCGCCCCGTCTCCGGCAAGAAACCTTGTCTCCAAGGTTGCCGGGGCCTTCAAAAGCAATGCCGCGGTGAAGGGGAACTCCCTTGCCGTCGCAGAAAACTGGGAAGAATTCTGACATGTCCAACGCCATCAAGCAGTCCGGCGCCTATCTCGAAATCGTTTCCTTTCACCTCGCGGAGCAGGAATTCTGCATCGACATCATGGCCATCCGCGAAATCCGCGGCTGGGCGCCGGTGACGCCGATGCCGCATACGCCGCCCTACGTGCTCGGTCTCATCAACCTGCGCGGCGCGGTGATCCCGGTCATCGACATGGCCTGCCGCCTCGGCATGAAGATGACGGAGCCGTCCGAGCGCTCCGCCATTATCGTCACCGATATCGCCGGCAAGCTGGTCGGCCTGCTGGTCGAGCAGGTCTCCGACATGATGACCATCAAGAGCGAGGCCCTGCAGCCGGCGCCGGAAATCATTCCGGAAGCCCAGCGCGCCTTCTGCCGCGGCATCGTGGCGCTGGAGAAGTCGATGGTCTGCTTCCTCAACCTGGACACCGTCATCGCCGACGAACTCGCCCAGGCCGCCTAGTTCGCGGGCAGGGACGGAATTCGGGTTTGAGCACCTGGCCGATTTTCGGCCGGGTGCTTTCGGCTGTCTAAAGCTCTTTTTCAGGGCACTATCGTATATCAAGCATCCACAGCGCGTGTTGGCGTGCCATTTTATTCGGAACCAACCGAGGACGTTAACGTTTTATCCATGCTTCCCGTAAGAGAAACATTGGAGAAACGTTATGAAGAAGACTGTTACTATCGCTCTTGCTTCGCTTCTTGTCGTGTCGCCGGTTGCGGGTATCGCCTATGCTCAGGACACTACGGCGCCCATGACCTCTGACGGTCTGGCGACCGGCGCAATTGCGGCCGCCGATGTGAGCATCGTCCAGATTTCCACCCTGGAGGATGACAAAACGGAGACCGCCGAGGCCGAACGCCTGAAGCTGAAGGCAAACGATCCTTCGCAGATGGAGAAGGTCCAGACTGAACTGCAGTCAGACCCGGCGCTGCTCGAGACGCTGGCATCCAAGGACGTCCAGCTGCAGAACGTGGTTGAAATCAAGACGTCTGCAACGGGCGGCAAGATTGTCTACGTCAAGTAAGCCGCCATTCACCGCAAAAAGATGCCCCGGACCTTCAGGTGCCGGGGCGTTTTTTATGGCTTGCCGTTGGTCCAGGTAACGGTCTCGCCGTAGAGCGGGACGGTGGAGATCGACATTTTTGCAGACCCCTCCGTCAATTCGCGCGAATGGGCGAGGTAGATCAATGTGTCGTTCTTCTTGTCGTAGACGCGCGTGACGATCAGCGACTTCCAGATCAGCGACAGGCCGGACTTGAAGACTTCCTCGCCTTCGCGGTCGAGTTCGATATCGCCAATGGTGATCGGTCCGGTCTGCTGACAGGAGATGGCATTGTTCGACGGATCCTCGAACCAGTTGCCCTTCTTCAGGCGATCGATGACGCTGCGGTCGAAATAGGTGACGTGGCAGGTGACACCGGAGACCTCCGGGTCGGTCACCGCATCGATATAGATATCGTTGCCGATCCAGTCGACGCCGACCTTGCCAACGGTTTCGGCGGCCGCCGGCAGGGCGGCGAGCGCCAGAAGGCCGGCGGCGACGAGCGTGCGCAGGCGGGAAACGGATGGCTTGAGCGGCATGGCGGAACTCCTTGTTTCGCTTACACGTAAGGGACCGCCGGCAGCTTGCAAGACGTCCGTCAGGATTTTGCGGCGGCAATGGTTGCGCGCACGGCGTCCTTGTCGGTCAGGGTCAGTTCGTATTCCCGGTCCTTTTCGCTGCCGCCCATGCCGACATGCGGGTTGCGGAAGGCCATGCCGCTTGGAACGGTCGTAAGCGCCGCGAAGTGCATTTCGGTGAGGCCGGTCTCGTCGCGGACCGTCTGGATGTTGTCCGCATCGAGCGCGCCGCAGCCCATGATGACGATGCGGCCGGCGGCCTGTTCCACGGTGGCTTTCAGGATCGCGACGCCTTCGACCGCAGTATCGCGCTGGCCGGAGGTGAGCACGCGGTCGATGCCGCAACGGATCAGCGCTTCCAGCGCCTCGCGGGCATCGGCCGTCATGTCGAAGGCCCGGTGGCAGGTGACCGACATCGGCCGCGCGGCCTCGACCAGTGCTTTCGTGCGCGGCTCGTCGATCCTGCCATCCGGCGTCAGGCAACCGATGACGACGCCGGAGACACCCTCGTCGCGCAGCGCCTTGATGTCCTCCACCATGGTTTCGAACTCGGTGTCCGAATAGAGGAAGTCGCCGCCGCGCGGGCGGATGATGACATGGACAGGGATCTTTGCCGCCTTTACCGCGGCGCGGATCGTCGCGAGGCTCGGCGTCAGGCCACCCTCCACGAGGCTCGCGCACAGTTCCACGCGGTCGGCACCCGCCTCCTGGGCGGCGAGGAAACCGTCGATGCCTTCGACGCAGAGTTCGATGAGGGGCTTGGTCATGGTCGCTTCCGCAGTTTGGTCAGGCTTCGCGCCAGACGGTTTTCAGGAGCCGCAGCCAGTTTTCGCGGCAGAGTTTTGCAAGATCGTCTTCGCCGTAACCGGCAGAACGCAGTGCTTCGACCAGTGCCTGGCTGCCGGCGGCATCGCCGATGGCGGCGGGGATCGTGGCACCGTCGAAATCCGAGCCGAGCGCCACGCAGTCAATGCCCATGCGTTCGACCATGTGGTCGACATGGCGCACCATGTCGGAGAGCGGCGTATCGGCGTTTTCGAGCCCGTCCGCGCGCAGCATGGTGGTGGCGTAGTTGAGGCCGGCAATGCCCTTGCGCTCGCGGATCGCGTCGAGCTGGCGATCGGTGAGGTTGCGCGAGATCGGCGTCAGGGCATGGACGTTGGAATGGGTGGCGACGAGCGGCTGGGTGCTGGTTTTTGCGACGTCCCAGAAACCCTGCTCGGTGATGTGGGCAAGGTCAATCATGATGCCGAGGCGATCGCAGGCCTTGACCAGTTCGACGCCGGCATCGGTGAGGCCGGGGCCGGTGTCCGGCGAGGAGGGGTATGCAAAGGGGACGCCGTGGCCGAAGCGGTTGTGGCGGCTCCAGACCGGGCCGAGCGAGCGCAGGCCGGCCGCGTAAAACGCCTCCAGCGTGGAAAGGTCTTCTGCAATCGGCTCGCAGCCTTCGATATGCAGGACGGCGGCGAAGCGGCCGGCCGCCACGGCGGAGCGGATGTCCGCAGTGGAGCGGCAGATGGCGAGCGCCCCGGCGCGTTCCAGGCGGAAGGCGATGGCGGCCATTTCAATGGCGGTGTTGAGCGCGGCAGGCTGTTCCAGCGGTCCGACCATGCGGATATTGTAGTGGCCGTTCTCGTCGACCTCACGCGCGGGGTAGTCCTCGTTCGGCGGGATGAACATGGCGCAGAAACCACCGGCGAGACCGCCTTTTTTGGCGCGCGGGGCGTCGATATGGCCCTTGTCGGTGCCGTCCACGAATTCGGCGACCGGATCGGCGCCCTTTCGCGCGTTTTCCAGCAGGCGCAGGAGAACGTCGTTGTGGCCGTCGAAGATCAATTGCATGTGTCGCTCCTATCCTTGCCCGGCCGGTAGAGCCGATTCCGCCGCGGCCTGCAAGGACCGTGGCGTCCTCGTCAGGCGGCAAAGACCGGTGTGCCGGCGATCCAGGTGGAGAGGACGTTGACGTTGTCGTCGATGACGGCGAAGTCGGCATCGTGGCCGTGGGTCAGGCGACCCTTGCGGCCCGTCATGCCGATCGCTTCGGCCGGGTAGAGCGACGCCATGCGCAGCGCTTCCTCCAGGTCGAGACCGACATGATCGCGCATGTAGCGGATGCAGGACGCCATATCGATATCGGCGCCGGCGAGCGTGCCATCGGCGAGCGTCAGGCGGCCGCCCTCGCGGAAAATCTCGCGGCCGTTGAGGAAGAAGCTCGTCATGTCCGTTCCGATGGTCGACATGGCATCGGTGACGAGGAAGATGCGGCCGGGGCCGCGCTTCGCCCGAAGCGCCGCGGCAATCGAGGCCGGGTGGACATGGAAACCGTCGGCGATGAGGCCGGCATTGAGGTGGCCGAGATCGAGTGCCGCGCCGACCATACCGGGCTCGCGGTGGCCGAGCGGGCTCATGGCGTTGAACAGGTGGGTCATCATGCGTGCGCCTGCCTCGACCGCGGCGGCCGCGGTATCATAGCCGCAATCGGAATGGCCGAGGCTGACGGTGACGCCTGCCGCATGGAGCGCTGCGATCTGGGTGTTGGTGGCGTTTTCCGGCGCGAGCGTCATCAGCAGGGCATCGAGGCCCTTGCGGGCGTCGATGGTCCGGGCGAGGTCGGCGTCCTCCATCGGGCGGATGAGCGCCGGGTCGTGTGCGCCCTTGCGCGCGAGGGAGAGATGCGGGCCTTCCAGGTGGAGGCCGAGAAAACCCGGAACCGCCGCCTTTTGTGCGGCGAGGCCGGCGGTGATGGTTTGCGTCGTCACCGCGCGGTTGTCGGTGATCAGGGTCGGCAGTAGCCCGGTCGTGCCGAAGCGGGCATGGGCCGCGCAGATGGTGCGGATGCCTTCGAGGTCCGGCTGCTCGTTGAGCAGCACGCCGCCACCGCCATTGACCTGCAAATCGACAAAGCCGGGGACCAGCGAGAGCCCGTCCATCGGAACGGCCCGGGCATCGGCTGGTACGCCACGGCGCGGCACGATGGCGGCGACCTTGCCGTCATCGATCAGCAGCGCGCTGTTCTCGTGCCAGAGATCGCCGTCGAAAATGCGGGCGCCGGTAATGGCGGTGAGCGCTGTCATCGGGTTTCCGTCACTTTCTTGAGGTTGACCGGCTTGTCGGGATCGAGACCCTTGCCGCGCGACCAGGCTTCGACGAAGCCGTAGAAGGGCACGATGAGGGCGAGCGCGTCGGTGATCGGGTGGCCGGTGGCGACGAAGGGCAGTTTTCGCGCGCTTTTCGCGCCGGCGCCGGTGACGCAGGCGTAGGCGCCGCGCTCGGCCAGGCTGTCGGCCATGCCGGTGACGGAACCTTCCGCAGCATCCCGGGCGGCAAGTGCTATGACCGGGAAGGACGGGCCGACGAGGGCGACCGGGCCGTGCAGCACTTCCGCCGAGGAATAGGCCTCGGCATGCATGCCGGAGGTTTCCTTGAACTTCAGCGCGGCCTCGCTGGCGATGGCAAGGCCGGGGCCGCGGCCGAGCACGTAGAGCGACTGGGCGTCCTTGAGATCGCCGGCAAGCTCGGACCAGTCGAGGGCGACGGCCTTGGCGAAGTGTTCCGGCAGGTTTTTCACCGCGCGGTCGAGCGCGTCGTCGCCCGTCCATTCCGCCAGCACGGCGAGGCCGGCGACGATGGAATTCACGTAGGATTTTGTTGCGGCTACGCTGAGTTCGGGACCGGCGGACAGGTCGAGCGAATGCGAGCAGGCCTCCGAGAGCGGCGAGGGCAAGGTGTTGGTGAGCGCAATCGAGACCGCGCCGCCCTTCGTTGCGCCTTCGGCCATGGCGACGATATCAGGGCTTTTTCCCGACTGGGAGATGGCGATGGCAGCGCCGCCGCCGAGCTTCAGTTTGGCGCCGTAGATCGAGGCGAGCGACGGGCCGAGCGAGGCGACCGGCCGGCCGGCGGTCAGTTCGATGGCGTATTTCAGGAAGAGTGCGGCATGATCCGAGGAGCCGCGCGCGACCGTGACGAAGAATTGCGGATCCCGCTCGCGCAGCGCCTTGCCGGCGGCGGCAATGGCGCTTGCCGAGCCGCTCAGCAGCCGGGCAGCCGCTTCGGGGATCTCGTTGATTTCTTTGCGCATGTTGGTCTGCATGGAAGTCCCTTTGCGGTTGGCGCTCACGTCTCGGAGAGCGTGAGTTCGGCGACGAAATCGTAGGCGTCGCCGCGATAGATGGAGCGGGTGAATTCCACCACCCGGCCGGTACGGAGATAGGATACCCGCTCGATGGAGAGCCCGGCCGAACCGGCGGGAACGCCGAGCATGGCGGCGTCCGGATCCTTCATGTTGTAGGCGGAGATGCGCTGCACGGCGCGCACCGGGCGGCAGCCATGTTTTTCCAGCGCGGCATAGAGCGATCCCTGCACCTGCATCGGATCCGGCAGGAACTCGGAGGAAATGCAGGCGCGCTCGATGGCGAGCGGCATGTCGTCGGCAACGCGCAGGCGGCCGAGCCGGGCGACGAGCCCATCCGGCGGCAGGCCGAGCATCATCATCTCGTCCGGCGAGGGGTGGAAGAGGCCGCGGTCGAGCCATTCGGCGCGGGTGGTGAGGCCGCGCCGCGCCATGTCCTCGGTAAAGGAGGTGAGGCGCGAGAGCGACTGCTGCACCTTGGAGACAGGCTTTGCGACGAAGGTGCCGGAACCATGGCGGCGCACCAGCAGGCCGTCCTTGACGAGATCGTCGACCGCTTTGCGCACGGTGACGCGGCTGACATGGGCGTGGTCGGCGAGATCGCGCTCGGCCGGCAGGGCATCGCCGTAATTGAGCTTGCCGGAGGTGATCGCTTCTTCCAGCGTCTGGCGCAGCTTGACGTAAAGCGGGCCGGGCACGCCGGATTGCAGGCTTTCGGGTGAAAGGATCGCGGTGAGCGGCGTGGTCATGCGGCGGCTCCCGTTCGTTCCTTGCGGCGGTTGGCGGCGAGCGCCACGGCGCCGGTCAGGGCGTCGGCCTGGGCTTCAACCAGAATGGCGCGATGGTGCTCGGACAGCCAGTTCGGATAGAGCGGCGCCAGCCCGCCGAGCAGGCAGAGGCGCGGTGCGCCGGCCTGAGCCATGATGGCATCGAGGGATTCGTTGACCGCCGTTGCCCCCGCCTTGGCAATGGCGATGGCCTGTGGGTCGCCCTGACGTGCATGATCGAAGACGAGGGGCGCGAACCGGCCGAAATCGCCGGGCTTGGAGAGCCGTGCGAATTCGACGATGCCGCGCGGATCGTGTTTGAACTCTTCCAGCACGACGTCGGTGACCGGAGAGCGTGCGTGCACGCCGTCATGGGCGAGCAGGGCTTCCTGCAAGAGGGCGTGGCCGATGCGCGCGCCGCCGCCGAGATCGCCGACGGTAAAGCCCCAGCCGCCGATATAGCGCACGGTGCCGTTCTTGCGGCCCATGTAGATGGAGCCGGTGCCGAGGATCGCTACGGCGCCGTCCTCGTCGCCGATCGCGCCCTGCAGGGCGATCAGGCCATCAGAATCGATGTCGGTGTGACGGAAGGGCAGGCGGTCGTGCACATAGCGCGTGAGATCGCCGACATTGGTGCCGGCAAGGCCGAGAAACGCCGAGGCGCCATTGACGCTGGCCTCATCGAACCCGGCTTCGCGATAGGCGGCCTTGGCGGCTTCCGTGATGGAAATGATCGCATTGTTGGGGTCGGTCAGGATGTTGGCCGCGCCGCTCTTGCCGCGCCCGAGGATCGTGCCGTCCGGTCTTGCGACCGCCGCACGGCAACTCGTCCCTCCGCCGTCGATACCGAGAATGTAATCCGTCATGGGCACCTCCATGAGCAACGATACCAAAAAAATACCATTAACCAAGGGGTATGGTGGTATCGAAAATAAGCTTTCTTATATATTATTGATTTTGTTATATAAAAATATCTAACTGCAAAAAAGTGGTCTCAAAAATTAATTTCCTATGGACAATTGGTATTTTTTTGGCATTAATTTCGGGCAGAGGAGACACAACGATGGCTGCAGGCAAGACTGAAGGCAGGCACGATCAGGCAAGCGGGCTCGACGAACGTCAGCCCGTGGATGTGCTGAAAGTGCTTGCGGATGGGCAGAAGGCTGCGGCCGCCGTGGTCGACGGCGCGCTTGGCGATATTGCCGCTGCTGCCCGTCTTGCCGCCGATGCGTTGCTCTCCGGCGACCGCCTTGTCTATGTGGGCGCCGGCAGTTCCGGCCTGATGGCCATGGCCGACGCGCTCGAACTTCCCGGCACCTATGGCATTTCCCGAGATCGCATCGTCATTCTGCTCGCCGGCGGTGCCGCGAGTCTCGAAGACCTTGCAGGCGGATATGAGGATGACCGCGACCTTGCGGTTTCCGATGCCTCGCAGGCCGGTATCGGCCCCGGTGACTGCGTGATTGCTGTTTCTGCCAGCGGCAGTACGCCCTATGCGCTCGCCATCGCGGCCTACGCGAAGGAGAAGGGCGCACAGGTCGTTTCCTTCGCCAACAATCCCGGTGCCCGGCTGTTTGACGGCGCCGACGTCGCGATCCTGTTGCAGACGCCGCCGGAGGTGATTTCCGGCTCGACGCGCATGGGCGCGGGCACGGCGCAGAAGATCGCCTTCAACATGTTTTCCACGCTGGTCGGCATCCATCTTGGCCATGTGCACGATGGGCACATGGTCAATCTCAAGGCCGACAATATCAAACTGAAGGGGCGTGCCTGCCGTATCGTCTCCGACATTTCCGGTGTCGGGCTCGACGAGGCGGAGCGCCTTCTCGCGCGCTCCGAGGGGTCGGTCAAGGCGGCCGTGCTGCTCGCTGCGGGAGCTGAGGATGCCGGTGCCGCGCAGGCGGCGCTGGACCGGTCGGGGCAAAGTCTCCGCCGCGCCCTCAAGGCTCTCGGATAACAGTCTCAAAACGCGCTGCGGCGCATAAAAGGGGAGAATGACATGACACGCAACGCAATCAAGGGCCTGCTCCTTGCTTCGAGCATCCTCGGCACGGCCGGGTTTGCCCAGGCTGAGGACGTCACGCTGACCGTCGAAAGCTGGCGCAATGACGACCTTGCCATCTGGCAGGAAAAGATCATCCCGGCCTTCGAAGCCAAGAACCCCGGCATCAAGGTCGTCTTCGCGCCGACCGCGCCGACCGAATACAACGCCGCGCTCAACGCCAAGCTCGACGCCGGCTCCGCAGGCGATCTCATCACCTGCCGTCCGTTCGACGCGTCGCTGGAACTCTTCAACAAGGGTCACCTTGCCAGCCTGAACGATCTGCCGGGCATCGAGAACTTCTCCGACGTGGCAAAGGCCGCCTGGACGACGGACGATGGTGCGACGGCGTTCTGCGTGCCGATGGCCTCGGTCATCCACGGCTTCATCTACAACAAGGATGCCTTCGATCAGCTCGGCATCACGGTTCCGGCGACGGAAGCCGAATTCTTCGCAGCCCTCGACAAGATCAAGGCCGAAGGCAGCTTCATCCCGATGGCGATGGGCACGAAGGATCTCTGGGAAGCCGCAACCATGGCCTACCAGAACATCGGCCCGACCTACTGGAAGGGTGAAGAAGGCCGCAAGGCGCTGATCAAGGGCGAGCAGAAGCTGACCGACGAGGGTTGGGTCGAGCCGTTCCGCGTTCTCGCCAAGTGGAAGGACTATCTCGGCGACGGTTTCGAAGCCCAGACCTATCCGGACAGCCAGAACCTCTTCACGCTCGGCCGCGCTGCCATCTATCCGGCCGGCTCGTGGGAAATCGGCCTGTTCAACACGCAGGCGCAGTTCAAGATGGGGGCCTTCCCGCCGCCGGTCAAGAACGCCGGCGACACCTGCTACATCTCTGACCACAACGACATCGGCGTTGGCCTCAACGCGAAGGGCGCCAATCCGGAAGCGGCAAAGAAGTTCCTGACTTTCGTTGCCTCGCCGGAATTCGCCGACATCTACGCCAACTCGCTGCCGGGCTTCTTCAGCCTGAACTCGACCGCGGTGAAGATGGCCGACCCGCTGGCGCAGGAATTCGTGTCCTGGCGTGAAAAGTGCAAGCCGACGATCCGCTCGACCTACCAGATCCTGTCGCGCGGCACGCCGAACCTCGAAAACGAAACCTGGACGGAATCCGCCAACGTCATCAACGGCACCGATACGCCGGAAGTGGCCGCCGAGAAGCTCCAGAAGGGTCTCGACAGCTGGTACAAGCCGGCCAAGTAAGCGCCGGTTTCAGTCGCTGAATTCTGCTTGAGGAGCAGGGTTTCCCTGCTCCGGTCCTCTCCCCGCAACAGTCGGGGGGAGGGACTTTAGGCGGCGCGGCTCGACGTGACCGGCGCATGCCATATCCCTCCTTGTCCCGGTGGACAGAGGGTGCCGAAAGGCAAATTCGGGGCGCGACCCCGTTACTAATGTGTATGCTGAAATTGTCATGTGCGGTGAAGCCGCCGCGCAAGGCGTTCGCGTATGCGGATTTGAACGAACAACCATCAGAGGGGCAGGCTGGGCCATGAGCGACATACCTTCTACCCATGAAGCGACCGGGCTGATCAAGCGCCCGACGCGCTGGCATATCGGCGTGTTCCTGCTGCCGGCTTTCATCGTCTATTCGGCGGTCATGATCCTGCCGCTCATCGAGACGTTGCGCCTGTCCTTGTTCAACACGGTGGACGGCCAGTCGACCTTTGTCGGGCTTGGCAACTTCCAGGTGCTGTTCGGCGACGAGCGCTGGGCGGACGACTTCTGGAACGCGCTGAAGAACAACGTCCTCTTCTTCATCATCCACATGCTGGTGCAGAACCCGATGGGGGTGGCGCTTGCCGCCATGTTGTCGATCCCGAAGCTGCGCTTTGCCGCCGCCTATCGCACGGCGATCTTCCTGCCGACGCTGCTGTCCTTCGTGATCGTCGGCTTTATCTGGAAGCTCATCCTTTCGCCGATCTGGGGCGTCTCGCCCCACCTGATGGACCTCGTCGGCCTGAAGTCGTTCTTCGCGCCCTGGCTCGGCAAGCCGAACTCGGCGCTGATCGCCGTGTCGCTGATCTCCGTCTGGCAATATGTCGGCATCCCGATGATGCTGATCTATGCCGCGCTGCTCAACATCCCGGAAGAGGTGATCGAAGCGGCCGAATGCGACGGTATCACCGGCTGGAGCCAGTTCTGGAAGATCAAGCTGCCGCTGATCCTGCCGGCCATCGGCATCATCTCGATCCTCACCTTCGTCGGCAACTTCAACGCCTTCGACCTGGTCTACACCGTGCAAGGGGCGCTTGCCGGGCCGGATGGATCGACGGACATCCTCGGCACGCTGCTCTACCGCACCTTCTTCGGCTTCCAGCTTCAGCTCGGTGACCGCTCGATGGGGGCGACGATCGCAACGGTCATGTTCCTCATCATCCTTGCCGGCGTCTCGCTCTATCTCTTCGTCATCCAGCGGCGCATCCGCCGCTACCAGTTCTGATCGGGAGGGGCTGACATGTCTAAAGCACGCACTTCGCTTACCCGCACGGGGCTCGTCCACCTGGCGCTCCTCAGCTACGCGGCGATCTCGATTTTTCCGGTGTTCCTGACGCTCATCAACTCGATGAAAGATCGCAACGCGATCTTTCGTAACCCGATGCAGATTCCGACGCCGAAGACCTTCGATCTCGTCGGCTATTATACGGTGCTGGGTCAGGGTGACTTCGCCACCTACTTCCAGAACAGTTTTGTCGTCACGGTGGTTTCCATCGCGCTGGTGCTGCTGTTCGGCGCCATGGCCGCCTTCGCGCTCTCGGAATACCGCTTCCGCGGCAACACGCTGATGGGGCTTTACCTTGCCATCGGCATCATGATCCCGATCCGTCTTGGCACGGTCGCGATCCTGCAGGGCATGGTGGCGACGGGTCTCGTCAACACGCTGACGGCGCTGGTGCTGGTCTACACGGCGCAGGGCATTCCGCTCGCGGTCTTCATCCTGTCGGAATTCATGCGGACCGTCTCCGACGACCTCAAGAATGCCGGGCGCATCGACGGGCTTTCGGAATACTCGATCTTCTTCCGCCTCGTGCTGCCGCTGGTGCGGCCGGCCATGGCGACGGTCGCGGTCTTCACGATGATCCCGATCTGGAACGACCTGTGGTTCCCGCTGATCCTGGCGCCGAGTGAGGCAACCAAGACGGTAACGCTCGGCTCGCAGATCTTCATCGGCCAGTTCGTCACCAACTGGAATGCGGTGCTCGCCGCCCTGTCGCTAGCGATCCTGCCCGTGCTCATCCTCTACTTCATCTTCTCGCGGCAGCTGATCCGCGGCATTACCTCGGGAGCAGTCAAGTGAGTTCTGCCAATACCCCAATCCGCGTCCTGTCCGCCGGTCTCGGCAATATGGGCCGCAGCCACGCGCTCGCCTATCATGAAAATCCGGGTTTCGAGATCGTCGGGCTCGTCAACCGCTCGAAGGTTCCGGTGCCGGCCGGTCTGGAAGGCTACGAGATTCATCCGTCGTTCCTGGATGCCCTGACCGAGTTCAAGCCGGAACTCTGCTCGATCAGCACCTATTCGGACAGCCATGCCGAATACGCGATTACGGCGATGGAAGCCGGTGCGCATGTCTTCCTCGAAAAGCCGCTGGCGACGACGGTGGCGGATGCGGAGCGGGTCGTGGCCTGTGCGAAAGCCAACGGCCGCAAGCTCGTCGTCGGCTATATCCTGCGCCATCATCCCTCCTGGGTGCGGCTCATCGAGGAGGCCCGCAAGCTCGGCGGTCCCTACGTCTTCCGCATGAACCTGAACCAGCAGTCGAGCGGGCCGACCTGGGCGACCCACAAGGCGCTGATGCAGACCACCCCGCCGATCGTCGACTGCGGCGTGCACTATGTCGACGTGATGTGCCAGATCACCGATGCCAAGCCGGTCGAGGTCCGTGGCATGGGCCTGCGGCTCTCCAACGAGATCGCGCCGGACATGTACAATTACGGCCATCTCCAGGTGCTGTTCGACGACGGTTCGCTCGGTTGGTACGAGGCGGGCTGGGGGCCAATGATCTCCGAGACGGCCTTCTTCGTGAAGGACGTCATGTCGCCGAACGGCTCGGTCTCGATCGTCATGGATCCGAATGCCAAGTCGGACGATATCGACACGCACACCAAGACGGCGGTCATCCGCGTTCACAACGCGGCGACGGGGCCGAACGGCAAGTTCCTTGCGCCGGACGAGGACCTGAAAATGGCGGGCGAGCCCGGTCACCAGGAACTGTGCGACCGCGAACAGGCTTTCGTGCTGAAGGCCATCCGTGAGGACATCGACCTCTCGCGGCACATGGACGATGCAGTGCAGTCGCTGAGGATCTGCCTGGCGGCTGACGAAAGTGTCAGAACCGGTCAAACGGTCAAGCTTTAAGGGGAAATCAGGTGGGCTCTCTTCAACTTAAATCCATACGCAAGTCCTTCGGCACCGTCGACGTGATCAAGGGCATCGACCTTGACGTGAAGGACGGTGAATTCGTCATCTTCGTCGGTCCCTCGGGCTGCGGGAAATCGACGTTGCTGCGCATCATCGCCGGCCTTGAGGATGCGACCTCCGGCTCGATCACCATCGATGGCGCGGAAGTCGTGACCGTGCCGCCCGCCAAGCGCGGCATCGCCATGGTGTTCCAGTCCTATGCGCTCTATCCGCACCTGACGGTCAAGGACAATATGGGTCTCGGCCTCAAGCAGGCGGGCACCCCGAAGGCGGAGATCGAACAGCGCGTCGATAAGGCGTCATCCATGTTGTCGCTGGAAAAGTACCTGGCGCGCCGCCCGGCGGAACTGTCCGGCGGCCAGCGCCAGCGCGTCGCTATCGGCCGCGCCATCGTGCGCGAGCCGAAACTGTTCCTGTTCGACGAGCCGCTCTCCAACCTCGATGCGGCGTTGCGCGTCAACACCCGCCTTGAGATCGCCCGGCTGCACCGGGAGCTGAAGGCCACGATGATCTACGTCACGCACGACCAGGTCGAGGCGATGACGCTGGCGGACAAGATCGTGGTGCTGGATGCTGGTGTCATCCAGCAGATCGGCTCGCCGATGGAACTCTACAACCGCCCGTCCAACCTCTTCGTTGCCGGGTTCATCGGTTCGCCGAGCATGAACTTCATCGATGCGGGGCGCGTCGGCGTGACGGATGCGAAGACCATTGGCGTGCGCCCGGAGCACCTTGCACTGTCGCGTGACAACGGTGACTGGAAGGGCAAGGTGGTGCATGTCGAGCACCTCGGCGCCGACACGATCGTCTACCTCGAGTCGGACAAAGTCGGCCTGGTAACCGTCCGCCTGTTCGGCGAACATCACTATGCGGTGGACGACATCGTCTTCGCCACGCCAGCGGCTGGCCAGACACATCGCTTCGATGCGAATGGGCAGGCAATACGTTGAGGCCCCTCATAACAAGTCCGTGATCGGAGTGGATTGCGGTAGATCGTGCCGTGGTCTACGGTTGTCAAACGTCAGAAACTAACATACAGCCTTGTTTGTATGTTGCGAAGCGGTGGTCTTGCGATCACCGCATCGACTCGTTTTTTGCACCCTGCCGCCATCCCAGCCGGCATTGCCTATGGAAGAACCCATGCGTTTCACGAGACCGATTTCGATTGTGACCTTTGGCGCCCTTTTGATTCTCGCCGGCTGCCAGGACGAGCAGGCGCCGCAGGCGGGCTTTGCCTTTCCGCCGCCGGAAGTGTCCGTCACCACCGTGAAGGCCGAGGATGTGCCGATCACCAACGACCTGCCGGGCCGCATTGCTGCGACCCGCATCGCGGAGGTCCGTCCGCGGGCGACCGGCATCATCATCGAGCGCATCTTCGAGCAGGGCTCGCAGGTGAAGGAAGGCGACGTGCTCTATCGCATCGACCCGGCCTCGTTCCAGCTTCAGGTCAACAGCGCCGAGGCGACGTTGCGCCGTGCCAAGGCCGTGCAGGCCCAGGCACGCAACACGGCCGACCGCCAGGAGCAGCTGCGCAAGTCGAATGTCGCTTCCGCACAGGCCTATGACGACGCCGTTGCCCAGCTCGCACAGGCGGATGCCGATGTTGCCATCGCCGAGGCCAGCCTCGCGACCGCCAAGCTCAATCTGGCTTATACCGACGTCAAGGCGCCGATCAGCGGCCGCATCGGCCGCGCGCTCATCACCGAGGGCGCGCTGGTTTCGGCGAACGGCACCGAAAACCTTGCGACCATCCAGCAGCTCGACCCGGTCTATGCCGACTTCACCCAGTCAGCGACCGACCTGATGCGCCTGCGTAAGGCGCTGGAGGACGGCGACCTGATGGCCGAAAACAATTCGGCCGACGTCAAGCTGATGCTCGACGACGGTTCCGTGTACCCGCATTCGGGCAAGCTGCTGTTCTCTGAAGCCGCCGTTGACGAGACGACGGGCCAGGTGACGCTGCGCGGTGAATTCCCGAACCCGGACGGCGATCTTCTGCCGGGCATGTATGTGCGCGTGCAGATCGTGCAGGGCATCGAACGCAACGCCGTGCTCGTGCCGCAGCAGGCCGTGCAGCGCGACAGCGCCGGCGGCGCGCTCGTCTACGTGGTCAGCGCCGACAACAAGGCCGGTACCCGCAACGTTCGCGTCGGCCGTGCGGCCGGCACGCGCTGGGTCATTACGGACGGCCTGAAGGACGGTGAGAAGATCATCGTCGAAGGCTTCCAGAAGGTTCAGCCGGGCGGCGAAGTCGTGCCGACAAACTGGGACCCGAATGCGGTGGCCAAAGCTGCCGAGGGCGAGGCTGGCAAGGCCGAGGGCGCTGAAGGTGCTGCCAAGACCGGCGAGGCCGACAAGGCTGCGGGCGGCGAGGGTGCTGTCCAGACCGGCGAGGCCGACAAGGCCGCAGGCGGCGAGGGTGCTGCAAAGACCGAACAGACCGAACAGGCGAAGTAAGGATCTGAACGATGCCCAGTTTTTTCATCGACAGGCCGATTTTCGCCTGGGTCGTCGCGATCTTCATCATGATCGCCGGCGCCATCGCCATCCCGCTTCTACCGATCGCGCAGTACCCGGACGTCGCGCCGCCACAGATCACGGTGTCGACGTCCTATTCCGGCGCATCCTCGCAGGATACCTACCAGAGCGTCACCAAGCTCATCGAGGATGAGCTGAACGGCGTCGAGGGCATGCTTTATTTCGAGTCGACCTCGGATGCCGCAGGGTCCGCGCAGATCAACATCACCTTTGCGCCCGGCACCGATCCGAGCCAGGCGTCGGTCGACGTACAGAACCGCGTCAGCCGCGTCGAACCGCGTCTTCCCGATGCGGTGCGCCGCCAGGGCGTGACGGTCGAAGAGGCCGGTTCCGGCTTCCTCCTGATCGTCGCGCTGACCTCCACCGATGGCTCGATGGATGCCATCAGCCTCGGTGACTATGTCAACCGCAACATCCTCAGCGAAGTTCAGCGCGTGCCGGGCGTCGGCCGTGCGCAGCTCTTCGCCACGCAGCGTTCCATGCGCATCTGGCTCGATCCGGACAAGATGCTCGGCCTCAACCTGACGGCCGCGGACGTCAATGCCGCCATCCAGGCACAGAACGCCCAGATTGCCGCCGGCAGCATCGGCGCGCAGCCGAACCCGATCACCCAGCAGATCGCGGCTCCCGTCAACATCAAGGGCCAGCTGACGACGCCGGAAGAGTTCGGCGCCATCGTGCTTCGTGCCAATGCGGACGGTTCGGCCGTGCGCCTGCGCGACGTTGCCCGGGTCGAAGTGGGCGGCGAGAGCTATTCCTTCTCGACGCGCCTCAACGGCAAGCCTTCGGCAGCCGTCGCCGTACAGCTTTCGCCGACCGGCAATGCCATGGCGACGTCCGACGCGATCAAGGCCCGCATGGAGGAACTGTCAAAATTCTTCCCGCCGGGCCTCGAATATTCGACGCCGTATGACACCTCGCCCTTCGTGAAAGTGTCGATCGAGAAGGTTCTGCACACGCTGCTCGAAGCCGTCGGCCTCGTGTTCCTCGTGATGTTCCTGTTCCTGCAAAACATCCGCTACACGATCATCCCGACGCTGGTCGTTCCCGTCGCACTTCTCGGCACCTGTGCCGTCATGCTCGCCATGGGATTCTCAATCAACGTGCTGACCATGTTCGCCATGGTGCTCGCCATCGGCATTCTCGTCGACGATGCGATCATTGTCGTGGAGAACGTCGAGCGCATCATGTCGGAAGAGGGCCTGCCGCCCAAGGAGGCGACCCGCAAGGCGATGAAGCAGATCACCGGCGCCGTCATCGGCATCACGCTGGTGCTCGCCTCGGTGTTCATCCCGATGGGCTTCTTCCCGGGTGCGGTGGGCGTCATCTACCAGCAGTTCTCGCTGACCATGGTCGTCTCGATCCTGTTCTCGGCGTTCCTGGCACTCTCGCTGACGCCGGCGCTTGCCGGTAGCTTCCTGAAGCAGGTTCCGAAGGGGCATCACCAGGTCAAGCGCGGTTTCTTCGGCTGGTTCAACCGCGGCTTCGACAAGACGTCGAAGAAGTATAGCGGCAGCGTCAGCTGGCTGATCCGGCGCACCGGCCGGGTCATGGTGATCTACCTCGCCATCCTCGTGGCTCTCGGCTACCTGTTCATGAAGCTGCCGTCCTCGTTCCTGCCGGATGAAGACCAGGGCTTTGCCATCGTCATGATGCAGCTTCCTTCCGAAGCGACCGGACACCGTACGGACGAGGTGCTGTCGCAGGTCGAGCACATCTTCGGCCAGGAACCGGCCGTGGAGACGATCGTCGGCATCAACGGCTTCTCGTTCTTCGGTTCGGGTCAGAACGCCGGTCTTGCCTTCGTGACGCTGAAGGACTGGAGCGAGCGCGGGCCGGAAAACTCGGCGCAGGCGATTGCCGGACGCGCCAGCATGGCGATGAGCCAGATCAAGGATGCGATCAGCTTCGCGCTGTCGCCGCCGCCGATCCAGGGTCTCGGCACGACGGGCGGTTTCTCGTTCCGTCTGCAGGACCGTGCCGGCCTCGGCCAGCAGGCGCTCTCGGCCGCAAGCGCTCAGCTTCTCGGCCTCGCGGCCCAGAGCAATGTCGTGGCGGGCGTGCGCGTTGAAGGCATGCCGGATGCGGCGCAGGTCAATGTCATCATCGATCGCGAGAAGGCCAACACCTTCGGCGTGACCTTCGCTGACATCAACTCGACGATCTCGACCAATCTCGGCTCGACCTATGTCAACGACTTCCCGAATGCCGGGCGCATGCAACGTGTGACGGTCCAGGCGGACCAGAACGAACGCATGCAGGTGGCCGATCTGCTGAACCTCAACGTGCGCAATTCGAACGGTGGCATGGTGCCGATCTCGGCCTTTGCGACCGCGGAGTGGGCGATGGCACCGACCCAGACGGTCGGCTACAACGGCTACCCGTCCGTCCGGTTCAGCGGTGATACGAAGCCGGGCTTCTCGTCCGGTGACGCGATTGCCGAGATGCAGCGGCTCGCCTCCCAGCTCCCGCCGGGCTTCGGTTACGAGTGGACGGGGCAGTCTCTGCAGGAAATCCAGTCCGGTTCGCAGGCGCCGATCCTCGTCGGCCTCTCGATCCTCCTGGTATTCCTGTGCCTTGCAGCGCTCTATGAAAGCTGGTCGATCCCGTTCGCGGTCATCCTGGTGGTGCCGCTCGGCGTCATCGGTTCGGTCCTCGCAGTCACGATGCGCGACATGTCGAACGACGTGTACTTCAAGGTGGGCCTGATCGCGATCATCGGCCTGTCGGCGAAGAACGCCATCCTGATCATCGAGTTCGCCAAGGAACTGATGGAGGACGGCAAGTCGCTGATCGATGCGACCATCGAGGCTTGCCATCTGCGCTTCCGCCCGATCCTGATGACTTCGCTTGCCTTCACGCTCGGTGTTCTGCCGCTCGCGATCGCGACGGGCGCAAGCTCTGGCAGCCAGCGCGCCATCGGTACCGGCGTGATGGGCGGCATGATCACCGCAACCGTGCTCGCCATCTTCTTCGTGCCGGTCTTCTTCGTCTTCGTGATGAAGCTGTTCGGCTACGGGAAAAAGAAGGAGGAGCCGGCTCCGGCGGCAACCAGCCCGGCGGAGTAGGCACCATGCGCCGGACCAAGGCAGAGGCCAAGGAAACCCGCCAGCAGATCCTGCTGGCGGCTGAAAAGGTCTTCTACGAAAAGGGTGTCGCCCATGCCTCGATGGAGGATGTGGCGCGCGCCCCGGGAGGTACCCCCCGCGC